>CAMGRL010000034.1 GCA_946061515.1 uncultured Clostridia bacterium | reverse complement strand
CCATCTCTTTCTTGACGGTAGGAGGATTCGTCTGCTTAACTTACTGACATTGGCCCGTAGGGCTGGTTTTCTTGTTGGAGATGATACTCCCAACCGTGGACCGGACCCGGCGACGGACGCGCTCTGCGCGTCCTAGTGCCCGAAGGGCGTCAAGTCCGGGTGGCGCCTCCAAAAATCGGCAATCTTCGACAGAAGGTTGCCGATTTTTACTTTTTCCTTCTTCACTATTCACTCTTCACTAAATTCAGGGGCCGATTTTTGGGAAGTAAGAGGTAATAGTGAAGTGAATAGTGAAAAGGTAAAACACCGCCTTCGGCGTGTGAAATGCGCTGCGGCGCATAGGGGGATTTATTTCATTTCACGTTCCGCGAAGCCGGAACATTTCACAAGGCCCGAAGGGCATTATTTCACATTTGCCGTCAGGCAAATATTTCACTAAGGCTCCTCCTGCCAAAGAGCTTTTGTGTCTTTTTCAGTGCGTGATCCCGCTTGTCTTTGAATCCAGGCGCTGATATAATATCCCTGTCGAAAACGGACTGCGGGAGGGGAAAAGATGGCGTCAAGGACCATGCATCTGGCGATCACTTCCAAGCTGCTTGATGATCTCCCGCTGGGAGACGCAGAGCGGCTGATGTTCGGCGCGGTGATGCCGGACGCCGCCCGGGGAAAGGAAAGCCATTTTATTGTCCCTGCCTTTGGCGGGGCGATGAACATCTACGATCTGAGCGCCTTTCGCCGCGCCTTCGGCGAAAGACTCCTGTCGGACGAGCTGTATCTGGGTTATTACCTTCGCCTGGTCCAGGACGCAGTGTACCGCCGCTTCATTTACGGCGAGCAGGGCTGGGACCCGGAGGTGCCGGGCTGCATCCCCAGGCTCCATAACGACTACCGCCTGCTCAACCCCTATATTGTCAGCCGCTGCGGTCTGAAAGCAGAGCCGCCCGTCCCGGCTGGTATCGAGCGGGAGGACATTTTTGCCCTCTTTCCCTTTGCTCTGGGGGAGTTTATGGCGGATTTCCGGCGGGATTTTGAACCGTACAGTCATGGCAGCGTCTTTTTCTTCACCCGGCAGATGGCGGATACCTATATCCGTCAGGCCGTGGAAGTATGCCGGGAAGAGCTGTCGGCCCTGCAAAAGGGCGGCGGGCACATGGACGAGCTGGCCTTTGCCTGGAAACGGTAAAATCGGTAAAAAGCCTTTTCCCGACGTCTTTTCATCCCGGCCCCTTTGTGATATAATCCAGCTATCGACTGCCAAGGAGAAAAACAGAGATGAAAAAAGTATTGAGAGTGATCGCGCTGGTGCTGGTCGGCCTGTTCATGGTCTATGCCATCATGGCCACCCAGCCCAGAAAAGACAATTACCCCCTGGAAAACCCCATGCGCAGGGATGGCGAGCTGCCCATCCTGATCGCCCACGGCGGCGGCAACAAGGAGTTTCCGGACAACACCCTGGAGGCCTTTTATAACGCCTACAGTGTGGATGAAAACGTGATGATGGAGACGGATGTGAGCATCACCCGCGACGGCGTGCTCATTCTCTCCCACGACACCACCCTGGACCGCAAGACCAACGTGACCGGCGCGATCGCCGACTGGGATTACAGCCAGCTGATGGCCCAAAAGGTGGACTTTGGCTACACGAACCCCACGGAGGACGGCGTACTCAGCGGTGAGCGGGTCCATTTCACCGATGAAAACGGCGTGGAAAAGTACCCCACCGACGTGGAGTACCCGGAGGGCGTGGAGCCCAGGGACGAGAAGGTCTTTCTGGCCACCACGTTGGAAGATCTGCTGGTATGCTTCCCCAATAACCGCATCAATGTGGAGATCAAGCAGTCCGGCGAGCTGGGCTTCAGGGCTCTGGCTGAGGCCGTACGGCTTGTGGAGAAGTACGACGCCTTTGACCGGGTGGTGTTTGCCAGCTTCCACGAGGAGATCTACGACGAATGTCAGCGCATGCAGGCAGCCGGCGAGGTGCCGGAGGAGTTCATGTACTCCCCCGCCTATGACGCCGCCACCAAATTCTTTGTGCTGCAGCTGCTGAAACTGGATGTGTTTTTCGGCGACGAGCTGTGCGTGTTCCAGTTCCCCATGGAAGAAAAGGGCTTTAACCTGGCCACCGGGAGCTTTACCAACGCCGCCCACAAGCATAATCTGGCGGTCCATTACTGGACCATCAACGACCCGGAGGATATGCGTCTTTTGATTGAGATCGGCGCCGACGGCATCATGACCGATTACCCCCACCGCCTCAAAGCGGTTTATGACAGCTTTGCCGGCTGAAATATCATTGAAAAAGACAGACTCATGGAGAACATGGGTCTGTCTTTTTTATGGAATAGCCTCCCTTGTGTAAAGGGAGGTGGCACGGCGCAGCCGTGACGGAGGGATTGTATTAACTGCCCAGCGTAACCGGAGCAGTCAATCCCTCAGCCGCCTCCGGCGGCAGCTCCCTTTACACAAGGGAGCCTTTGATACCCTTCGTTTCTTTCGCAAAGCCAACCATCCAGAGAGCCGCGCCGAGGATCAGCACAGCGGCCGGGGCGCGGATCGTATACATTCCCATATAGAACAGCATACCGTACAGCCCCTTAAAAGGCCCGGAAGCGATCGGATTCAGGCCCGGGATATACAAAACCGCGGTGATAAAGACCACAGAGAACAGATAGAAGATCAGCAGGGTCACTAAACCGGCGCGTACCCATTTGGCGGCTTTGCCGGAAAAGGGAGTAAGCGCGGTAAAGCAGCTCAGCCCCTGCATCAGCGCCCAGCCCAGACCCAGCCAGGTGGCCGGCCGCAGGAACGCAGCCACCAGATATTTCGGTCTGTTATCATAGGTTCTCCCGCTGTACGCCATGGCCAGGGGGTACAGATACAGGTACAGCGCCAGCAGGCTCAGGCCTATCCCCGCCGCGATCAGAAGCCGCAGCAGCTTTTTCTTCAAAACCCGCCTTTTCTCCTCCCGGTCCGGCGGGCCGTAGAGCAGCGTGTTCAGGTCCGTCTCCAGAACCTGGGCCAGCTTTTCCAGCATGTCGATATCTGGCCGGGTGCGGCCCAGCTCATAGTTGGACACCGTCTGCCGGGAGACAAAAAGCCTCTCCGCCAGCTCGTCCTGGGTCAGTCCCCTCCCCTGTCGCAGGTCCCTGATGTTCTTTCCCACATCGCGCATCACATTCACCTCATTTTGATTATAATGCGTACTGAGCAAAATGTCACGCAAAGAAGCCTTGCACCGGGTTTCTCCCCTTATAAACGCTTACGACATTTTCCACTTTAGCACAGCAATTCAATGTAGTATTTTAGTGTGATTCACCAAAATTGGGGCGGCGTTATTGACAAGTCTCACAAAGAAAATTATACTTTGTGGAAAATTGGGAGCCTATTCCCCCTTCACAGAGGTGAGACCATGGAAGACAGACAGAACCATTCCCTGTACGACCCCAGATTTGAGCACGACGCCTGCGGCATTGGCGCTGTGGTGGACTTAAAGGGCGGGCCCAGCCACCAGACCGTCAGCGACGCCCTCTCCATTGTAGAAAAGCTGCGCCACCGGGCGGGCCGGGACGCCGCCGGAGAGACCGGCGACGGCGTGGGCATTTTGCTTCAGGTGCCCCACGAACTTTTCTCCGCCGTGGGAAAGGAGCGGGGCATTGACCTGGGCGGCCCCCGGGATTACGGCGTGGGCATGTTTTTCCTGCCCCAGGACCGGATCCGCCGCAGCCGCTGCATGAAGCTGTTTGAGATTTTGCTGGGCAAGGAGGGCATGGAGCTGCTGTTCTGGCGGGACGTGCCCACCAGGCCGGAGATTTTGGGGCAGAAAGCCCTGTCCTGCATGCCCTATATCGCCCAGTGCTTTGTCCGGCGCCCGGAGGGCGTAGCCCCGGGGCTGAACTTTGACCGGCGGCTGTATATCGTGCGCCGGGAGTTTGAGCAGTCCGTCACCGACACCTATATTGCCTCCCTCTCCTGCCGTACCATCGTATACAAGGGCATGTTCCTTGTGGAGCAGCTGCGCCGCTTTTACCCCGATCTGGAGGATGAGCGCTGCGCCTCCGCCCTGGCGCTGGTACACTCCCGTTTCTCCACCAACACCTTCCCCAGCTGGGAGCGGGCCCACCCCAACCGGCTCATCCTCCACAACGGGGAGATCAACACCATTCAGGGCAACATCGACCGTATGCTGGCCCGGGAGGAGACCATGCACTCCAGGCTGCTGGAAAATGACATGGACAAGGTCCTGCCGGTGGTGAACACCGCCGGGTCCGACTCCGCCATGCTGGACAATACCCTGGAATTTCTCATGTTTTCCGGGATGGAGCTGCCTCTGGCGGTGATGGTCACCATCCCCGAACCCTGGAACGGCAAGCGGGACATGAGCCGCAGCCGCCGGGACATGTATCACTACTACGCCACCATGATGGAGCCCTGGGACGGCCCCGCCGCCATCCTCTTTTCCGACGGCGACACCGTGGGCGCGGTGCTGGACCGGAACGGTCTGCGTCCGCTGCGCTACTATCTGACCGACGACAAGCGGCTCATCCTCTCCTCCGAGGTGGGCGTTATGGACCTGCCCCCGGAAAAGGTCGTCAAGCGCTCCCGGCTGGAGCCGGGCAGGATGCTTCTGGCCGACATGGTGGAGGGCCGGGTCAAATTTGACGATGAGATCAAGGAGGCCTACTCCCGCTACCACCCCTTCGGCGAGTGGCTGGATCTGGAGCTGGTGAAGCTCTCTGAGCTGCCCACGGCCAAAAAGCGGCTGGAGGATAATTCCCAGCCCGTGCGGGACCGGCTGTACAAGGCCTTCGGCTGGTCCTATGAGGACGTGAAAAGCTCCGTACTGGCCATGGCCAAGACCGGCGTGCCCACCCAGGCCATGGGCGCGGATATCCCGCTGGCGGTGCTGTCGGAAAAGCACCAGCCTCTCTTCAATTATTTCAAGCAGATGTTCGCCCAGGTGACCAACCCGCCTATTGACTCTATCCGGGAAAAGACCGTGGTGGATACCACCATCTATGTGGGCACCGACGGCAACCTGCTGGAGGAGCGGGCGGAAAACTGCCGGGTCTTGCAGCTGGACAGCCCCATTCTCACCGGCATGGAGCTGATGAAGATCAAGGCTCTGGATATGCCCGGGCTGAAAAGCTGTGTTATCCCCCTGCTGTACTATAAAAACACCTCTCTTGAGCGGGCTTTGGACATGCTGTTTGTCAGCTGCGACAAGGCCTACCGCAGCGGGGCCAACATTATGATCCTCTCCGACCGGGGCGTGGACGAAAACCACACCGCCATCCCCTCTCTGCTTGCGGTCTCCGCATTGGAGCAGTATCTGGTGCGCACCAAAAAGCGCACCGCCGTTTCCGTGATCTTGGAGAGCGCGGAGCCCCGGTGCGTACACCACTTCGCCACCCTGCTGGGCTACGGTGCTACCGCCATCTGCCCCTATCTGGTACACGAATGTATCGGCGAGATGATCGGCATGGGCCTTCTGGACCGGGACTACTACGCCGCCGTGGACGCCTATGACCGGGCGGTGCTGGACGGCGTGGTGAAGATCGCCTCCAAGATGGGCATCTCCACCATTCAGTCCTACCGCAGCGCCCAGATCTTTGAGGCCGTGGGCATCAACAAGGACGTGATCGACCGCTATTTCGGCAACACCGTCAGCCGCGTGGGCGGCATCGGTATGCAGGAGATCGCCGACGCGGTGATCTGGCGGCACGACATGGGCTTTGACCCCATGGGACTGCCCATCGACCCGGCCACCGACAGTCAGGGTATGCACTTTCTGCGCTCCGGCAACGGGGCGGAGGAGCACCTGTGGGACCCCATGACCATACTGACCCTGCAAAAGGCGGTGCGGGAGGGCTCCTACGAGGAGTATAAGGAATACTCCCGCCTCTCCCGGCATGAGGACACCCCCCACTCTCTGCGGGGTCTGCTGGAATTTGACCGGGAAAAGGTCACGCTGGTGCCCCTTGAGGAGGTGGAGCCGGTGAGCGAGATCGTCAAGCGCTTCAAGACCGGGGCCATGTCCTACGGCTCCATCTCTCAGGAGGCCCACGAGTGTCTGGCCCTGGCCATGAACCAGCTGGGCGGCAAATCCAACTCCGGCGAGGGCGGCGAGACGCGGGAGCGCCTGGGCACAGACAAAAATTCCGCCGTAAAACAGGTGGCCTCCGGCCGCTTCGGCGTCACCAGCGAATATCTGGTCTCCGCCAAAGAGATTCAGATCAAAATGGCCCAGGGCGCAAAGCCTGGCGAGGGCGGCCATCTGCCCGGCAGCAAGGTCTGGCCCTGGATCGCCCGCACCCGCTGCTCCACCCCCGGCGTGTCCCTGATCTCTCCCCCGCCCCATCACGACATCTACTCCATTGAGGACCTGGCCCAGCTGATCTACGACCTGAAATGCGCCAACAAAAACGCCGCCATCTCCGTAAAGCTGGTCAGCGAGGCGGGCGTGGGCACCATCGCCGCAGGCGTGGCCAAGGCCGGGGCCCAGCTGGTGCTGATCTCCGGCTATAACGGCGGCACCGGTGCCGCGCCCCAAAACTCCATCTACAACGCGGGCCTGCCCTGGGAGCTGGGCCTGGCGGAGGCCCACCAGACCCTGATGAAAAACGGCCTGCGCTCCCGGGTCCGGCTGGAGGTGGACGGCAAGCTGATGAACGGTTGCGATGTGGCTGTGGCCTGCCTGCTGGGCGCGGAGGAATTCGGCTTTGCCACCGCCCCTCTGATTGCTCTGGGCTGCCGGATGATGCGGCTTTGCAACCGGGACACCTGCCCGCTGGGCATCGCTACCCAGAACCCGGAGCTGCGGAAAAATTTCAGCGGCAAGCCGGAGTATGTAGTAAACTACATGAACTTTGTGGCCCAGGAGCTGCGGGAGATCATGGCCTCTCTGGGCGTGCGCACCGTGGACGAGCTGGTGGGCCGCACGGAGCTGTTAAAATGCCGGCCCCACCAGCGCACCCACCGGGCGGAGCTGGTGGATCTCAGTCCCCTGCTGAGCCGCTCCGAGAGCAGCCCCGTCCGCTTTGACCCCAAAGACGCGGCGGATTTTGAACTGGAATCCACCCTGGATGAGCGGGTATTTATGAAGCTGCTGGGCGGAAAGAAAAACACGGTCTCCGTGGACGTGTGCTGCACGGACCGGGCCATCGGCACCATTTTCGGCGCGGAGCTGACACGGCGCTTCGGCACATCCCTTTCAGACGACAGCTATGTCATCAACTGCCGGGGCGGCGCGGGCCAGTCCTTCGGCGCCTTCATCCCCAAGGGCCTGACTTTGAATCTTCAAGGCGATAGCAACGACTATCTGGGCAAGGGTCTCTCCGGCGGAAAGATCGCCGTGTACCCGCCCAAACTGGGCTGCGCCAACGGCGAGGACGATGTGATCATCGGCAACGTGGCCCTGTACGGCGCCACCAGCGGCTCCGCCTTTATCCGGGGCCGGGCGGGAGAGCGCTTCTGCGTCAGAAACTCTGGGGCCACCGCCGTGGTGGAGGGCGTGGGCGAGCACGGCTGCGAATACATGACCGGCGGCAAGGTGGTCATCATCGGCCGCACCGGCAGCAACTTCGCGGCGGGCATGTCCGGCGGCATCGCCTATGTGCTGGACACGGAGCACGATCTTTACCTGCGGGTGAACAAGACCATGGTGGACATCGTCCCCGTCACCGAGGACTACGACATTGCGGAATTGAAAGAGCTTTTGACGCAGCACGTTCAGGCTACCGGTTCCCCCAAGGCCAAGGCGCTGCTGGAGGCTTTCCCGGAAAAAGCCGCCGATTTCAAGAAGATCGTCCCCCGGGACTACATGGTGATGGCCCGGCGGATCGCAAAATACGAGGCAAAGGGCATCAGCCGGGACGAGGCCGAGCTGATGGCCTTCTCCGAAGGAGGGGTGTGACATGATCGACAGCATCAAAGAGCGCCAGGAGGAGAGCGGCCGCTGCATGAACTGCGGCGTACCCTTCTGCCAGTCCGGCATTGTGTTTCACGGCAAGCGGCTGGGCTGCCCGCTGCACAACCTGATCCCCGAATGGAACGACATGCTCCGCCGGGAAAACCCGGAGCACGCCCTGTCCAGGCTCCTGAAAGTGAACTGCTTCCCGGAGTTTACCGGGCGTATCTGCCCCGCCTTCTGCCAGCGGGCCTGTGTGCTGGGCGAGCAGGGTGAGCCTGTGCAGATCAAGGCAAATGAGCTGTTCATCATTGAATTTGCCTTTGAAAAGGGCTTCATGCTGCCCCAGCCGCCCCAGTCCCGTTCGGGAAAGACCGCCGCCATCATCGGCGGAGGCCCTGCGGGCATGGCGGCAGCCTGGCACTTAAACCGCCGGGGCCATCTGGTCACGGTGTACGACCAGGGCGCGGAGCCCGGCGGCCAGCTGCTGCAGATCCCCAACAACCAGCTTCCCCCGGAAATCGTGCGCCGCCGTGTGCGCCTGATGGAGGAAGAGGGCGTGGTGTTCAAATGCGGCGTCACCGCAAACGCCGAGGAGCTTTCCGCCCAATACGACACTGTGGTCTGCTGCACCGGCCCCAAGTCCAAAAAGGAATCCCTTGTGGTCCTGGCCATCGCCGAGGGCAAGGAGAAAGCCGCCCAGGCGGACATGGACCTGATGGGCTTTACCAGCATTGAGATATGAAAAAATTGCTGCTTTGACCAAACAAAGCAGCAATTTTTTATCGGCTCAGGGTATAGCCCTTTCCGCCCACATAGCGGGTGCTGTTGAGCAGCAGGAAGGCTGTGGGGTCTATGCCGTACACGGCCTTTTTCACGTTTTCGATCTTGCTGTGGGGCATGACGGTGACGATCACCTTGATGGGCCGGCGCTGATAGCCGGTCTCCCCGTTCAGGAAGGTCAGGCCCACATCCTGATCGTCCAGCAGTGCCCAGCGGATCTCCTCATATCTCTGGGAGAAGATCAGCATCTGGCCCTCCTCTTTGCCGTTTGTCAGCACCCGGTTGACGGTGAAGCTGCACACCAGAATCACCAGCACACCGTACACCGTGTTCAATACGCCCAGCTTCAGCGCCTGGGCGATAAGCACGGCGCCGTCGCAAAGAAACATCACCAGAGACACCGGCACGCCCAGCTTTTTATTCAGCACCACGCCCAGAATGTCAAAGCCGCCGCAGGAGCCATTGCCCAGCAGCACAAGGCCCGTGCCGAAGCCCAGCATGCCACCGGCCAGAAGGCTGCTGATCAGCGGGTCGGCACTGAGTTCGGCCAGGATATCCAGACGCTGAAACAGCTCCAGCAGCACAGGGAAAAGCAGGCTGACAAGCAGGGTTTTGAAGGCAAAATCCCTGCCCACCAAGGCCCAGCCCAGGAGGAAAAGCCCGGCATTGAGCACAAAAACAATGGCCGACACCGGCAGGGGCAGCACCCGGCCGAGAAGGACCGACAGTCCGGTGATCCCGCCGGCCGCCAGGCCCTGGGGCAGAACGATCAGCCCGAAGGCCGCCGCCGTCAGCGCGGTGCCCAGGGCGATCATCAGATAGGAGCGCATTCTTTCCATCAGCTTTTGCATTTTTTCATCACCGGTTCACGATGGTAGCAGTTTTTCTTGCCAAAAACAGTAGTCTATACTACAATTATGGAAGGAAGGTGATAAAAATGTCCGTTCAGATCCCGGAGAAATATTTCGCTGTGTTTTACACCGCAGGCCGGGCGGCGGAGTTCCCCGCCGGGGCCAACGTTTTCATGCAGGGCGACGCCGCGTCGGACCTGTTTCTGATCACCAAAGGACGGGTCCGGGCCTTTTCCCTCTCCCCCGCCGGAAAGGAGACCACCCTTGAAGTGATGGAGGCCGGGCGCATCTTCGGCGAGCTGGCCCTGTTAAGCGGAAGTTTCCGCAGCGTCTCCATCCAGACCGTGACTGACTGCCAGATCGTCACCGCCCCCACGGAAAAGCTGCTGCCTCTGTGCCTGGATTCGGAGGAACTGACCATGCTCATTTTCCGCCACATGGCGGACACCTGCAACTATCTGACCCACCAGATCAGCCGGCTTGTCCAGTATGACAGTGTGCAGAAGGTGGCGGATCTTCTGCTGTGCGAGTCGGAGAGCCGGGGCTGCGCGGAGCTTCCCTATACTCACCAGGAGATCGCCGATTCCGTGTCCTTAAACCGGGTCACTGTCAGCCGGATTTTGTCTGATTTTAAGGAAAAAGGCTGGATCGACAGCCATTACGGCAATGTTTCCATTCTCTCTCCCGGCGCTCTGCGCGGCCTTCTCCCGTAAATACTTTCACACGTTATTCATTTACATTGCCGCAAACTGTCCATAAATTTCTCCCCCGTTTGGCAATAATTCTGTTGAATCCACAAAAATGCCCGGCTTTACCAAAATGCTGTTGACAAGCTGGGAATCCGATGGTAATATGCAGTCAAAATTGAATCGCTTAGATAGAGGCGCGGTATTCATCAGTACGCTCCGGCAAGGCCAGGCAGCCGCCGGTTCGGAAAGGGACCACCGCCGAAGGATGGGAAGATTGCCTGATCTTCCTATGCTGGGTCGGCAGAGAAGATCTGCCGGACTGTCACATGTTTTTGTGAAGCGCTATCGATGACTATCCGGAACCCGGCTTGACTGAAGCCTTTCCCCGATTTTCCATGGACCGCTTGACAAAGCGGTTCATTTTTTAATACTGATTTTCAATAAAATGAAGACGAAGATTTCTGAGGCAAAATTGTGTCAGACAAGGCGGCGGCTGCAGCGCATAATGGACATATATGGGCAAAGCCGTCAACGCAGGATGACGCAATTTTGACCGGAAAGATTGTCTGAATTCTATTGAAAAGCAGTATCAATATCCCGTCCGGCAGGGAGCAGAGAGCCGGAAAGCCCCCAGGAGGGGCAGAAAGAGGTACAAAATGAAGAGGTTTGTTTCCATCCTGATGCTGCTTGCCATGATTTTCGCGCTGACCGCCTGCGGCCAGTCCGCAGCACCCGCAGAATCTGCTGCACCCGCAGAAGAATCCGCCGCCCCCGCTGAGTCCGAAGCGCCTGCCGAAGCCGCTGTTCCCAGCGGCGTGGAAGACGGCGTTCTCACCATCGCTATGGAGTGCGCTTACGCCCCCTACAACTGGACCCAGAGCGACGATTCCAACGGCGCGGTTCCCATTGCCAACGTCCCCGGCTCCTATGCCAACGGCTATGACGTGATGATCGCCAAGGCCATCTGCGAGGCCAACGGCTGGGAGCTGGAAGTCATCCAGTCCGACTGGGACTCCCTGGTCCCCGGTGTTCAGACCGGTACCTTTGACGCGGTCATCGCCGGTCAGTCCATGACCGCTGAGCGCGCCGAGCAGGTCGACTTTGCAGGCCCCTACTTCTACGCCACCATCGTCTGCGTCACCAAGGCGGACAGCCCCTTCGCCAGCGCTACTTCCATCGCTGACCTGGCCGGCGGCTCCTGCACCGCACAGCTTGCCACCATCTGGTACGACCAGTGCCTGCCCCAGATCGAGGGCGCCAATATCCAGAGCGCAGCCGAGACCGCTCCCGCCATGCTGATGGCCCTTGAGACCGACACCGTCGACTTCATCTGCACCGACATGCCCACCGCCCAGGGCGCTGTGGCTGCCTACCCCGACATGGTCATCCTTGACTTCTCCGGCACTGACGGCGACTTCCAGTTCTCCGAAGAGGTCCGTGCTGAGAACGTGAACATCGGCGTTTCCATGATGAAGGGCAACACCGTTCTGCGCGAGGCCATTGACGGCTTCCTGTCCACCATGACCGTTGACGATTTCAACGCCCTGATGGAGCAGGCTATCTCCATCCAGCCCCTCAGCGATTGATCCCAAATCCAACAGCAAGTTATTTGCAAGTAATATAACGGGGCGAGAGGAACTTTCTTCCTCTCGTCCCGAGACTGTCAAAAAAATGCTTCCGTCGTCAACAACTGAGCCGCGGGGGGAGCGCGAGGGGGTTAAGACCCCTTGCTCACCTTGCCGCACTGCCGTTTGTGGGCCTGCTTCATGACGGCCCACAGACGGCGCGGCTGCAGAAATTGCGCATCGCCTTCTTCTGCCGCAGGCAGCGGCGAAGCGCAATTCTCGCGTTACAATAACCCGCCGCAAAAAAGCTTGAAAATCAAGCTTTTTGGGCGAAGCAGCGTTTTGAAGGATTCAAAACGCTCGGCGGCTAAATCGGTCAGGAAAGTCCTGACAGGACTTTCCTGACAAGCTGAGGGCGAGAGGAATACGCTTTCTCTCGTCCCGTATCCAAGTCTGAAGGGAGTTCCCTCTATGAACAAGTTTGCACAGCTCGGCTCCGATATTGTCAAACTGCTGTCCAAATACGGCGGTTCCTACATCAGCGGCATTGAAAACACCCTGATCCTGGCCCTGGCAGGAACCTTTATCGGCTGCCTGATCGGCTTTATCTGCGGTATGCTGAACACCATACCCTGCGCCAAGACCGATCATCCCGTCAAGAGATTCTTTGTCGGCCTGATCCGGGCCATCGTCCGCGTCTATGTTGAAGTATTCCGCGGCACGCCCATGGTGCTGCAGGCTGTGTTCATGTATTACGGCCTGCCCTACTTTACCAACAACGCCGTGAAGTTTTCCGGCTACTGGATCCCGGCCCTGGTGGTGGTCTCCATCAACACCGGCGCCTATATGGCCGAGTCTGTGCGCGGCGGCATCATCTCCATCGACCCGGGCCAGACCGAGGGCGCGAAGGCCATCGGCATGACCCATGTGCAGACCATGACCAATGTTATCCTCCCCCAGGCTTTCCGGAATATCATGCCCCAGATCGGCAACAACTTTATTATTAATGTAAAAGATACCTCCGTCATGTTCATCATCGGCTTCCCCGACTTCTTTGCCGCCCACAGAGCGGCCGTGGGCGCAAGCTACCTGTACTTCCCCTCCGCCACAGTGGAGATGGCCGGTTATCTGACCATGACCCTGATCGCCTCCTTCCTGCTGCGCTGGATCGAGAAGAAACTGGACGGCGACAGCAGCTTTGAGCTTGTGCTGGACGACCAGCTGACCATGACCGCCGGGACCTACAACCACCCGGACAAGGGCACGCCCTTTGACGAGCGGAGCAAGGAATACCGGGACAATCTGACGGAGTCCATGAAAAACCGCAACTTTACCGCGAGAGGAGAGCGCTGAGATGGGTGAATTGATCTTACAGGTAAACCACCTGTCAAAGTCCTTTGGCAGCAACCTGGTTTTAAGGGATATTGATTTTACCGTGGAAAAGGGCGACGTGATCAGCATCATCGGCGCTTCCGGCTCCGGCAAATCCACGCTTCTGCGCTGCATCAACCTGCTGGAGACCCCCACTTCCGGCGAGATCCTCTATCACGGCAAGAACGTTGTGGCCCGGGGCGTGAACGCTACGGAGTACCGCTCCCATGTGGGCATGGTGTTCCAGTCCTTTAACCTGTTCAACAATATGACCGTGCTGGAAAACTGCATGGTGGGCCAGACCAAGGTGCTGAAAAGGGGCAAAGAAGAAGCCCGTCAGCACGCCATGAAGTATCTGGAAGAGGTGGGCATGGCCCCCTACATCAACGCCAAGCCCCGGCAGATCTCCGGCGGGCAGAAGCAGCGCGTGGCCATCGCCAGAGCCATGGCCATGGACCCGGAGGTTTTGCTCTTTGACGAGCCTACCTCCGCCCTGGACCCGGAAATGGTGGGCGAAGTGCTGAGCGTTATGCAGCGTCTGGCCGAGGAGGGCATGACCATGCTGGTGGTGACCCACGAGATGGCCTTTGCCCGGGACGTGAGCACCCGGGTGGTGTACATGAACCAGGGCGTCATCTGCGAGGACGGCAGCCCGGAGGAGCTTTTCGGCAATCCCCAGAAGCAGGAGACCCGGGACTTCCTCTCCCGCTTCCGCAATAGCTGAACTAAAAAACGAATGTTGACCAACGCGCCGAAAAGGCGCGTTGGTCAGTTTGTCAAAAAAGTCCTGTCAGGGCTTTTTTGACCGCTTCAAACGCCGACCGCCCGGAGCATTTTTTGCTCCGGGCGGTCGCTTTGTTCTTTACTTTTTTGCTTCTTCGGCCACGATGCGGGCCATGTCGTCCCACTTGCGCTCCATATCCCGGACCAGCTTGAACTGGGTGCGGGCCCGGTCCAGATTGTGCTTTTCCCGGTCGATGGAGAAATACTTATCCCCGTTCAAATAGTCCGTGAGAAAACGCATGCCGCATTCCAGGGTCATGGTATAGGCACCCAGCTGCAAGGCGTCGATCTCCTCCGCCGTCAGGGCCGGGCAGGCCTCCGCAAAGCCCCGGGTGAAGGCCCGGAACAGCTCCAGATCCAGGGCGACCTTGCTTAAGTCCGTCTCATCCTCCGCCGCGGTGGAAGCGCCGAAACGGATGGCGTCGCCGAAATCGAACACCGACAAACCGGGCATAACGGTGTCAAGATCAATAACGCAAAGGGCCTTGCGGCTGTCCGCGTCCAGAAGGACGTTATTGATCTTGGTGTCGTTGTGGGTCACCCTTGTGGGGAGCTGGCCGCTCTCCCGCATGTGGTGGAGAAGGCAGCCCTTTTCCTCCCGCTCCATCAGAAATTCCACCTCGGGCCGTACCTCGTTCAGACGGCCGCAGGCGTCAGCGGCGATGGCCTCACGGAACTGGCGGTAGCGGTCAACGGTGTCGTGGAAATGGGCGATGGTCTCCCCCAATTTGTCCGCCGGAAAGCCGTTCAGCGCGTTCTGGAAACGGCCAAAAGCCACGGCGCTCTGGTAAAAATCCTCGGGACTCTCTGCCCTCTGCAGGCAGATGCTGTTGTCCACAAAGCGGTAGATCCGCCAGCAGCCGCCTTTCCCGTCGTCATAATAGGTCTGTCCGTCCAGCGTGTCTATGTAGCTGATCATGCACATCCGCCCATGCTCCTTTTCCCGCAGGAACTGGCTGATGGCGGACATGTTGCTCATGATGGCTTCCACATTGGGGAAAACATAGCGGTTGATCCACTGGAGGATGTACCGCGCCCCGGTGTCGGTGGTGATCAGATAGGTCTCGTTAATATGCCCGCTCTTGATCTGCTCGCAGTGCAGGGGCTTTCCCTCAACGGGGAAATGGTAGATCGCTTCTTTCATGTCAATTCTATCTCTCCAAAATATTCCGGCCTGTGGAAATCGGGGCTGGGAAGCTCAATGAAATTCCACGCGCCGTAATGGGGCGTTTCCGTCTCGTCGCCGCATTTGTAGAAATTGGCGCGGATCCGGTCGCCGCGGTGATATTCCGTCCGCCCGTAGAGCGCCGTGATGCAGCCCAGAGGCACGAAAAGCCGGATACTCCAGCTCTCCTCCTCCACCTGGGCCGTCAGCTCCGGCTGGGGGATGTCCAAAGAGGCCAGGGGAACACGGTTTCCCCGGCCCGGGCCGATCTTGCAGTGGAGCGCGCCGTTGGCGTTGGCCTCAAAATTGATGTAGCGCCCGTCCGTCTCCGGCGAGAAGTTGGCAAAAAACTCCATGCAGCTGTCCCGGCACACAGGCGAATCCCGCTCAGTATACACCGCTTTGGGAAACTTTTCAAGACATTTCATCTCAATCAGAAAGCCTTTATTTTCCACATACACGCCCCGGGCCGTGACCTCCGGGGTATAGCCCGCCAGCCACAGGTAGTTTTCAATACGGAGCACAGGGGCCTTATCCAGCTCCTCCGGGCTTTTGACAATGGGCATTTCAGCTTTCATTTTTGTCTCTCCTCTCCCTGCGGCGCAGAAGAATAACGGGCAGCGCCGTCAGCAGAAGCACCATCGCCGCCGCCAGATAGATGCTGGGCGTGGGCACAGTCTTGACCTGGCCCAGCTCAATATAGGTGCTGTCGCTGCCCCGGATGACGGCGGCGCCGATCATGGGGCCGATAATCATAGGCAGCAGCACGGCGAAGATCATGCGGATGCCCTGGAAATGGCCGATCTTGCCCTCCGGGGTCCAGTCCCGGATATTGGCGCTGAGGGCGGCGGTCATCATCATGTAGCCGCTCATCATCACCGTGCCCGCGATCATCACGCCGGGGCCGCTGCGTACGAAGAACATGCCGATGAGTCCGGCCAGCATGACAAGGGCCGCCGGAAGGACAAAGCGGAGCTTGCCCATCTTGTCGATAAAGCGGCCGGACACCACGCTGACGATAGACGCGGCGATGAGTACCACGCCCAGAATAATGGCATAGTCGGTGATGCCTAAGTAATTCTGGATATAGATGATCAGGTAGGGGAAGAACACCTGCACCGCCACGGAAAACAGGCAGAAGGCGGCGAAGGACAGGTACAGATCAGGGTTTGCTCTGACCACAGAGGGCCGCAGGCCGTAGAGCAGGTTTTTAAAATAGCTGTCCCTACGGGGCTGAAGCCCCGGCTCATCCTTCACCAGAAAGACGGACACAAGCCCCACCAGAGACACTGCCGCGCCGAAAATGCCGAAAAATTCCTTCCATCTCCCCTGCTGGGTCAGGCCGTCGAACAGGCCGAAGATGACCAGCATGGAGATCAAAGGCAGGATGGCCAGCACGCTCTCCACCCGGCCACGGTTTTTCTCGTTGGTGATGTCGGTGACATAGGCGTTGAAGGCCCCGTCGTTGGCAGTGCTGCCGAAGAAGGTCATGACGCAGTCCAGAATGACCACCATGGTGGCGGCCGCCGCGGCGGCGTTGGCCCCGGGGAAAAGCCGGGCGGCGTTTTCCGGGGTGATAAAGCCGAAGGCCGCGGTGGAAAGGCCCCAGAGAATATAGCCCAGGGAGATCAAGGCCTTGCGCTTGCCCAGACGGTCGGACAGCGCGCCCATCAGCAAGGTGGTGACGGTGGCCGCTGCCGCCGACCAGCCCACCATGGAGGCGATATAGCCCGGGTCGGTGGTGATGGTGTTATAGAGAAAGACGTTAAAATACATGTTCTCTATGGTCCAGGCGAACTGGCCGAACAGGCCCACCAGGACAAGAGACAGCCATTTTCTCGCGCCAAGCTTGTTTTCCACGGGAAAGCCCCCTTAGTCTTATTTACTAATTTCGCCGATGATGTTCAGAACGATGTTGGCTGCCGTCTCCAGATGCTCGGCGGTGATGTGCTCGTAAGGGCCGTGGAAGCAGTAGCCGCCGGTGCCGATGTTGGGGCAGAGCAGGCCACGGAAGGACAGCTGGGCCCCGTCGGTGCCGCCCCGGATGGGCGCGGTAGCCGGATCCATTCCCTCACGGGCAATGGCCCGCTTGGCAATGTCCACCACTTCCATGCGCGCGCTCAGAGGCTCTGCCATGTTGCGGTACTGCTCACGGATGCTGAGGCTGGCCGTACCCTCGCCGTACTTTTCGTTGATGAGCTTTTCAATCAGGCCCATGGTCTTTTTTCTTGCCTCAAAGCAGCCCGCGTCGTGGTCCCGGATGATGTAGCTCAGACTGGCCTTTTCCACGCTGCCGCTCATGTCCGTCAGGTGGAAGAAGCCCTCGTGATCCTCGGTCTTTCCGGGGATCTCGCCGGAGGGGAGCATGGAATTGATCTCCATGGCCACCAGACAGGCGTTGATCATCTTGCCCTTGGCGTCGCCGGGGTGGATGTTGAAGCCCTCGATGTCCCATTTTGCGGCGGCGGCGTTGAAGGTCTCGTAGTTGATGACATTCAGTTCCCCGCCGTCTATGGTGTAGGCAAAATCCGCGCCCAGGCGCTGGAGGTCCAGCAGGGCCGCGCCGTGGCCCACCTCCTCGTCGGGGGTGAAGCAGACAGCCACTCTGCCGTGGGGGATGCTCTCGGTAAGGATGCGCTCACAGGCGGTCATGGCGGCGGCGATGCCCGCCTTGTCGTCCGCGCCCAGAACGGTGGTGCCGTCAGTGACGATCAGGGTCTGGCCTTTGAGGGCGGCCAGATGGGGGAATTTCTCCGCGGACAGAACCCGGCCGCTGTCGCCCAACACCACGTCGCCGCCGTCATAGTTTTCGATGAGCCGGGGCTGCACGTTCTCGCCGCTGAAATCGGGGATGGTGTCCAGATGGGCGATAAAGCCCACGCAGGGCTTGTCCTCAAAGCCGGGGGTGGCGGGGATGAAGCCGTAGACATAGGCGTTCTCGTCCTCATAAACGCCCTCCATGCCCAATTCACTCATCTCCTTTGCCAGCAGATGGGTCAGATCGAACTGGCAGGCGGTGGTGGGCGTCTGCTCTGTGTCCTCCGCGCTGGCGGTGTGTACCTTGACATAGCTTAAAAATCTCTCGTATGCTTTCATGGTTTCTCCTCCTTATATCGTCTGTCATTCTGAACGAAGTGAAGGATCCCGTATTCAGTGGCTTCTCTGATGGATTCACGGGATTTTTCGTCGCTACGCAGAATAACAACTTTTTTTAAATGGTGTGACCGGTATGGTCAGTTTATTTCAATATTTCCGCATACACAAAAAGCCTTCCCTTGCGGGAGGTGCCGCCGGTGCCGGTGACGGTGCCCTTGCCCGCGCCCCGCAGGGAGAGGATGTCCCCCTCGTGGACCGGGGCGTCGGTCTTGTCCGTGACCGTGTAGTTCAGGCTCAGATTCCCGGCGCTGATCTGCTTTGCGGCCTCGGTCCGGGACAGATTGAACATCCCCGCCGCCACCGCGTCCAGCCGCATACTCATCACGGAAAAGCTCACTTGCTTTACCTTCCGCTCCGGTGCCGGTACCTCATCCAGGGCAATTTCCCTGGCCTTCACCGTGTACCGGCCCACCTTCTCGATGCTGAGCAGGTGCCGCAGGACGCTGGGCAGGCAGAAGATCGTTGCCTTATCCTCCATGACCCAGATATCCCCCAGCCACTCCCGGCCGATGCCCATGCCCAGCAGCGCGCCCATATAGTCCCGGTGGCCCGGGGCGCCGAAAAAGGCTTTCAGCTCGATGGCCCGGATATGCTCCGCCGGGGAGAAGTCCTTCTTCTCCATATAGTAGGGCAGGAAGAAGGCCACGGTGCGCTCGCACTCAGGCCTGCCGCCGCTGAACACCAGATTACAGTCGGCCCGGTGCTTTGCCCAGTTTTCCAGGGCGTAGCGCTCCGCCGGGGTGAGAAAGCCGGTGGAGGTCAGGCTGGCCGTTCGCTCACAGCGAGCGCAGAGGTCCTCCGCCCGTTTCAGAAGTTCATTGTTTTCCATCCTTCAGCCTCGTCTTGTGCGGGTCCGGATTGCTCCGGCGCAGTACCTCTTCAATCTGACCCAGCACCCAGTCCACCTCGCCCTCAAACTCCTTTGAGGAGGTGCGCAGCACGCCGGAGCGCAGGGCGGACAGGCGGATCAGGTTGTCGCTGGTGATGACCCGCACGGAATAGTTTTTGCCGATGTCGTTGGCCAGGCGCTCGATATAGGCGTCGGCGGTCTCCCCGTCCCTGGTATAGGCCACATGGATATTGTGGTACTCAGCCCTGGAGCCGGGGTTTCCCGGGCTGCGGTAGCCGTCGAACACCAGCACCAGCTCCGCGCGGGTAAAGCCGCAGTAGTTGGAGAGCATGTCCATCAGCCGCCCCCGGGCCAGGTCCAAATGCTCCTTTGCCAGGGCCTTGAGCGCGTTCCAGGCAAAGATCACATTGTATCCGTCTACGATGATATATTCCTTTTTGTTCTCCACGGGAGTCGGGGCCGGGGCCTCGTTTTTCTCCGCTGCGCGGTATTCCCGCCGCCGGATGGGGCCGAACTCCCGCTCCATGATGGCCTCCAGCTCCCGCTCGTCGATATCCAGACTGCGGCGGAAAACCGGGGCGGCAGGCTCCGGGGAAGCCTCCTTTTTCAGGCAGCTTTCCAGGTGCATGTAGTCGGGCACCTGATCCCACATCACGTTGAAGCCTGCGCCGTGGGCACAGAACACCGAGTCGGCGGGGTTTTCCGTGTCGCTTTGGGCATCGTAAGCCAATTCTTTGATGACGCTGTCGCTGTTTTTGCAGGGCCTGTACCCGTCCGGGCGGAGGAAAAGCCGGCCCCGTCCGTGGGAATAGGCCGCAAGCTCGTTCATATAGCTGCCAAGGCCGCAGACCGGGGCGCTGCCCTCGATCCGGCTCATGCCGCCTGAGTCCTCCGGGGAGGAAAACTCCCCGCCCATGGCCCGAAGATCGTTGATGGCCCTGCCGATCTGCTCCGGCGGCACGGTGAGGGAAAAAGCGTAGTATGGCTCCAGCAGAACGCTCTTTGCCTGCATCAGCCCCTGGCGCACCGCCCGGTAGGTGGCCTGCCGGAAGTCGCCCCCTTCGGTGTGCTTCAGGTGGGCTTTTCCCGCGGCCAGGGTGATCTTCACATCGGTCAAAGGGGAGCCGGTGAGCACCCCTAAGTGCTTCTTTTCCGCCAGATGGGTCAGAATGAGCCGCTGCCAGTTCCGGTCCAGCTGGTCCTCGCTGCAGCTGCTCTCCAGCACCAGCCCGCTGCCCCGGGGCAGGGGCTCCATCAGCAGATGCACCTCGGCATAATGGCGCAGAGGCTCAAAATGGCCCACGCCCTCCACGGTGTCCGCGATGGTCTCCCGGTACATGATGCGCCCCGCGTCAAAGCTCACGTCCAGGTCGAAACGTTCCTGAATGAGACTTTTCAAAATCTCCGTCTGTACCCGGCCCATGAGCTGCACGGAGATATCCCGCGTCCGCTCATTCCAGGAGATGTGCAGCTGGGGGTCCTCCTCCTGAAGCTGCATCAACTTGGGCAGCAGGGCCGCCGGGTCGGTGCCGGCGGGGAGGATCATCCGGTAGCTCAAAACCGGCTCCAATACCGGCTCCGCCGCCCGGTCCGCCGCGCCCAGGCCCTGGCCCGGCCAAGTGGCGCCGAGCCCCAGTACGGCACAGACCTGTCCCGCCTGCACGGCGTCGGCAGTCTCGTATTTGCTGCCGGAATACAGGCGGATCTGGTTGATTTTTTCCTCCAGCGCCTCGCCGCTCTGGGCGGTATAGCGAAGGGGTGTTCTGACTTTCAGTTCGCCGCCGCCAATTTTCAGCCAGGTCATGCGGCTGCCCTGGGCGTCCCGGGCGATCTTGAATACCCGGGCGGAAAATTCGCCGCTGTCCTCCACGGGGAGGCAATAGTCGTCGATGGCCCGGAGAAGCTCCTCCACCCCCAGCGTTTTCAGCCCGGAGCCAAAAAAGCAGGGAAACAGGGAACGTCTGCGGATCAGGGCCGGGATATCTTCCTCACTGAGGCCCATATCCAGATATTTCTCCATGGCCGCCTCGTCGCAGAGGGCCAGTTTTTCAAAGAAGTCCTTCCCCCGGTTGGTGAAGTCCACACAGCCCTCACTCAGCTCACGGCGAAGCCCCTCCATCAGGCGCTCCTCGTCCGCGCCGGGCAGATCCATTTTTGTCACAAAAAGAAAGCAGGGTACATGGTAGCGCTCCAGCAGCCGCCACAGGGTCTCCGTGTGGGCCTGCACGCCATCGGTCCCGCTGATGACCAGCACCGCGTAGTCCAGAATCTGCACTGTCCGCTCCGCCTCGGCGGAAAAGTCCGCGTGGCCCGGGGTGTCCAGCAGATACACCCTGCTCTTTTCCAGGGGCATGACGGCCTGTTTGGAGAAGATGGTGATCCCCCGCTCCCGCTCCAGCTCATGGGTGTCCAGGTAGCTGTCCCGGTGATCCACCCGGCCCAGCTTTTTGATCTTGCCCGAGAGGTACAGCATGGCCTCAGACAGTGTGGTCTTTCCCGCGTCCACATGAGCGATCAGCCCCAGGCAAAACTGTTTTTTTCTCCGGCTTTCCGCCGCGCCGTCCATTCCGCTCCCCCCTTTCGCAGGTTTTCGCAGTAATTGTGTTATTATATCACATCCGGGTAAAATAGTCGATAGCAGAAAACGCCGGTCACGCTCATGTGACCGGCGTTTTCGTTTTCTTACTTTTGACTGTGGCATGAACCGTGCATGGCGCAGTGGGCACAGTTGCAGCCGCAGGAGGACTTGCCCTGCTTTTTCTGCTGAAAGAGGTAATGTACGATGAAGGTAATTATGGCTATTAAAACGAGGCAGATGAGAATGGTCCCAAGATTTGCGCCGATCCATTGCAGCATGGCAAGTCACTCCTTTGGTTTTAAAAAATTTGTTTGGTCAGGCTTTGACCGGTGAGCGTTTGGTGGCTTCTTTGTACGGTTTGAAAATCATGTAAATCATGCCGGCCAGCAGCACCAGAGCCACGATCAGGCCCAGAATATTCAGCTTGCCGGTGAAGGCCTTGCCGAACTGGTTGATCATCAGGGCGATGACATAGGCAAAGCCGCACTGATAGCCGATGGCAAACCAGGTCCACTTGGCGTTGTTCATCTCCC
>CAMGRL010000033.1 GCA_946061515.1 uncultured Clostridia bacterium | reverse complement strand
GACATATCCATATCTTCCAAAGAGAACTCAACCCGAATCTTTTTCGAGTCGACCTCACCCTTGGAAAGCAAGACAACCGTCTCCACATGACAGGTCCTGGGGAACATGTCCACGGCGGTGACTTTTTGCAAGGTATAGCCGTATGAATTAAAGCGCAGGATATCTCTGGCCAGGGTGGCGGGGTTGCAGGAGACGTACACGACGCGCTCCGGCGCCATGAAGGCGACGGCGGCGACCGCCTCCTCGCTCATGCCCTTTCTGGGCGGGTCTACCACAACGGCGTCGGGCCTCATTCCCCGGGCGGCAAGCTCTGCGGCGGCCTGTCCCGCATCGGCGCAGAGAAATTCCGTGTTGCTGATGCCGTTCATTTCGGCATTCTTTTTGGCATTTTCAATGGCCTCCGGCACGATCTCCGCGCCGATGACCCGCCCGGCCCGCTGGGCAAGGCACAGGGAAATGGTGCCTGCGCCGCAGTACAGGTCGAAAACCAGAGAATCCCTGGCGGGAGCGGCGTATTCCACGGCCCTGGCATACAGCTTTTCCGCCTGGGGCGGATTGATCTGGAAGAAAGCCTGGGGCGATATATTGAAGCGCACACCGCAGAGACTGTCCGTGATGTCAGCCCGGCCCCAAAGGGTGTAAAAATTGCCGGCCAGCACGGTGTTGCCCCGGCTCTTGTTGATGTTCAGCACGATCCCGCTCAGCTCCGGGCAGCTTTGCCGCAAAGCCTCCACCAGTCTGCCGGTGGCGGAGCCGAAGCCTCTGGCGGCCACGATACAGGCCACGGCGTCGCCGGTATGCAGCGCCCGGCGGCAGAATACATGCCGCACTACCCCGCGCCCGCTCTCCTCATCGTAGGCCGGAATGGCGTTTTCATTCATGAATTTCACGACAGAAGCAGCGACCCTCTCACTCAGCTCGTCCTGCAAAAGGCATTTGTCTATGGGGATGAGCTGATGGCTGCGCTCCCGGAAAAAGCCGTATGCGGCAGATCCTTCGCTCTCCGCCACAGCGAAAATGGCCTTGTTGCGGTAGCGCTCGGTTTTTTCACTGCCGAGAATTTCGGTGGCTCTGACACTCTGCTTTCCGATATGGGTAAGGGCGTCGTTCACCCGGCTCAGCTTGAAGTTCAGCTCCTCATCATAGCGCATATGGCAGAGATCGCAGCCGCCGCACTTGCCGAAATAGGGGCACGACGATTCCACCCGGCAGGCAGAAGGGGAGAGCAGCTCCTCGCCCCGGGCAAAAACCGCCGATGATGTTACCTTGACGATCCGTATGCGCCACTGCTCACCCACAATGGCCCGGGGGACGAAGACTGCCCGCCCCTCAACACGGCAAACGCCGTAGCCGTCGGAAGAATAAGACTCTATTCCGACGGTAAATATTTGATTTTTCTTCAGTTCTTTCATGTTTTGGATTTTAGCATAAGCAAGGGGAATTATCAATCACCGAAAAATTCTATACATATTATTTTTACGCAGACAAATACTATGCTTGTCAACAAACAAGGAGGAAAGACATGAAGAAGATTATTGCATATATCGCCATGGCCGCGATGATCGCGGCGCTGCTTTGCGCCTGCGGTGACGGCAGAATCGTGGACAATCCGGTCACAAGCCCCCGGGTCACGCCTGAGGTAAACACCGAGGTCACGCCCAGCGTAGTCAGTCCCAACATCAGCCCTAACGTCAACGGAGATGTCGGTCCCAACGTGACCGGCAACCCTGATGACGGTGTTGTGGGAGACATTGAGGACATGTTCGAAGGCGAAAACAACGGCAGAAACGATATGCTCAATTCTCCCGCTGTTACGGCAAAGCCCTGACGATGAAAACAGAGCCGCGAAAAACGGCTCTGTTTTTACTTGATTTGCACGGAGCAAAAGTGTATCATAGGGAAAAACGGGAGGAAAATCGAGTGAAAATTCACACGATCCAGATTGAAACGGCGTGCCGCTCGCCGCTGAAGCGGCAACCGCGGCACATGCCAAAAATCTCCATTCCGCCGCAGAGGGAGATTTTAATTGCTGTTTGTGCTGATGCATCTGCGGCAGAATGGAGATTAATATGAGCTACATACCTACACCCGAACAGGCCGAAGAGCTTGTAAAACAATACAACAAGGAGCCCTTCCACATCCAGCATGCGGAGACCGTCTCCAAGGTCATGGGGGAGTTTGCCAAGGAATACGACCCGGAAAACGTGGACTTCTGGCGCACGGTGGGAATGCTCCACGACATTGACTTTGAGCTGTACCCCGAGCAGCACTGTGTAAAAGCCAACGAGATGCTCCATGCGCTGGATATCGACGAGGAAGTCATCCACGCGGTTATCAGCCACGGCTACGGCATTTGCATCGATGTGGAGCCGGTAAAATACATGGAGAAGGTGCTGTTTGCCACCGACGAGCTCACCGGTCTGATCGGCGCGGTGGCCCTGATGCGGCCCACCGGCATTTCCGATATGGAGTCCAAGTCCGTGATGAAGAAATTCAAGGACAAGAAATTTGCCGCCGGCTGCTCCAGGGACGTGATCCGGCAGGGCGCGGAGATGATGGGCGTGGAGCTGAATGAGTTGATCGCCAAAACCATCAACGCCATGCGCACCTGATGCAGGAAGTTTATTTTGCCGACGTTTCCGGCCTTGATCCGGACAGGGAATATCCTCTTTCTCCCTACCGGCGGGAAAAGCTGATGCGGCAGAAAAATGTTCTGGCCCGCAAGCAGGGCCTTGGGGCGGAGCTGCTGCTCATCAAAGCCCTTGAATCCGCCGCGCCTGGGATTTTGCCGCCGCTGGACATTTCCTGCGGCAAAGACGGCAAGCCGGAGCTTTTGGGCAGCGGGATAACCTTCAATCTGTCCCACTCCGGCAGGTTTGCCGCCTGTGCGGTATCGGACAGCCCGATCGGTCTCGATATTCAGACGGAAAGGGACTGCGACAGGAGGCTCTCGGAAAAGTATTTCACCGCTCCGGAGAGGCGATTTATCGAAGAGAGCGAAAATAAGGCATACGCTTTCACCAAGCTTTGGTGCATGAAGGAGAGCGCGGTAAAACATATCGGCACAGGGCTGAAAACGCCCCTTTCTTCCTTCACTGTGGAACTGGAGCGCAACACAGCCTGCCTTGATGGCCGTATGCTGTATTTTCACCACAGCCTGATTTACGGCTGCCATTTGGCCCTGTGCAGCGGCGACATCTCTGCTGTCAGGGAAATAAAAATCAACGAAGTAAAGCTGCCGCTGCTCTGAGCGGCAGTTTCAAGGCGTCGACAAAGTTCGACGCCTTGAAAACTTATTCAGGAGTATTCAGAAATACTCCTGAATAAGCATGGATTGAACGCCGAAAGGGGACTCCCGTCCCCTCTCTGCGCTCTCCCCTTGCAAATCTATGCATTGCTGATAGCTTTGTCTGCTATCTGATATTGTTCAGACGTTTAATCCGCAGTCGCGCATAACCGCTTTCAGCTTTGCCAGGTTTTCCTCTCCGATTTCCACCAGCGGCAAACGGAGGATCCCGCTGTCCATATCCATAAGCTTCATGGCGGCCTTTATCGGGATGGGATTGGTCTCAATAAACAGCGTGGAAAAGAGCCTGGCATACTTGCCGTACAGCGCAGTGGCGGCGGTAAAGTCTCCTTCAAGACACAAAGCGCAGAGTTTGGCTGTTACCGCCGGGACAATATTGCTGGCCACGGAGATCACGCCCAGGGCGCCCAGCGCCATCATGGGCACGGTGTTGTCGTCGTTCCCGCTCCAAATGTACAAATCATCTCCGCACTGGCTTCTTACCTTGGCAATCAGGCTGAAATCGCCGGAGGCCTCCTTGATGCCGTTGATATTGGGGTGCCGGGACAGGACCTTATAGGTCTCCGCGCTGATGGATATGCCGGTGCGGCTTGGCACGTTGTAGAGAATCATGGGAATTTCCACCCTGTCCGCCACATAGCTAAAGTGTTCGATCAGTCCTTTTTGGGTAGACTTGTTATAATAGGGCGTCACCATCAGTATACCGTCCGCGCCGGCATAGCGGGCGTTCTGGGCATATTTCAGCGCGGTTTTGGTGTTATTGCTCCCCACGCCGGCGATGACCTTCATCCTGCCACGGCTGGCCTGCACGGTAAACCGGACCAGCTCATTGTGTTCATCCTCGCTGTGGGTAGGATTTTCGCCGGTGGTGCCGCAGACCACAAGGGCGGCAGTCCCGTTTTCGAATTGGAAGTCGATGTTTTTTGCCAGCCGGTCATAGTCTATCCCGTTTTCGGTAAACGGCGTTATGATCGCGGTGCAGGAGCCCTTGAACAATGGTGTTTTAAGCATAATACCCTCCTATGAAAAAACTTCCTGAAAAGAACTTATTCTCCATAGCCTGGGATTATTACGGTTCAAGTTGAAAAGCGTCTTTTGTTCTGATATAATGTATTGATCTTAGCTCTTCGGGGGGTTTTATGCCAAAACGACATTTTCTTCCCTTTATACTCATTTTCTTTACCGCAGTAATTTTGCTTCTACCCGGCCAAAGCATCGCCTTTGCGGCCGTGCCGGAGGACGGGCCGGAAAAGGGGAGCCTGTCCGCCGCGTCCACAGCAATCGACAGGAGCGGCTATACCGACGGCAGCCTGTTTGAAAATGAGCCTGCAAACGTGGATATTGTCAAGATCGGCCTGCGCTACGGGGACGACGGCGTGCACAGCGCCTCTGTCTCCAATCCGGCAGGAGAGGGCTTCCTTGTGGGCTTTTACGATGCAGACCGGCAGTTTCAGCAGATTTTCAGCTACGGCGGCGCCTCTCTCACCGTTTCGGGGAGCCAGAACTGGCACATTCTGCTGGACGGGGCCTATCCGGACTTTGCCCAGGCCAGAACTTCGGCCCAGGCTTACGGCGGCTTCGTTGGCTACATTAACGGCGAATACCGGGTGCTTTACGGCAGCTTTGGCAGCCGTGAAGGGGCGGAGAACCGAAAAGACCTCTTCCGCCTGAGAGGGCAGAGCTACAGTGCCGGAGAGAGCGCGCTGCTGCTCAAAGATTCTGCCCCCATCATGCTGTTTGACGATACGGGAGGCTTCGCGCTGCTGCCGGAAAACAGCGGGGGAAAGCCCTCTTTCCGCTTTGACGGAAACAGCTATTACGGCGGCGTCCGCTTTACCGCCTGGGAGAGCGGGCGGATCAACGTGGTAAACTACGTTGGACTTGAGGACTATGTCAAAGGGGTCATCCCCTATGAGATGAGCTCCTCCTGGCCCTATGAGGCATTGAAAGCCCAGGCCATATGCGCCAGGACCTATGTGGTCTATAATCAGAACGCCTATGAGGAGTACGACTTTGACCTGAGCGACGATACGGAGAGCCAGGTCTACCGGGGCTATGCCGAGGCAAACGGGACCACCGACGCCGCCGTTGACGAAACCGCCGGGCTCTATGTCCGCTACGAGGGCAAAATCTGCAACATCTATTATTTTGCCTCCTCCGGCGGCGCCTCTGAGGACGGGATCAACGTTTTCGGCGTGAACGAGCCCTATTTGTCGGGGAAAACCGACCCCTTTGAGGACGCGGTGGACTATAACATCAAAGACTGGACCAGCTACCGCAGCGGCGACGAGATGGCCCGGCAGCTCAGCGCGGAGGGCTATACCATCGGCACGGTAAGGGAGCTTGTTCCGGAGTACTCCGCAAACGGAAATGTGATCGCCATGACCTATATTGACGATCAGGGCGTTAGCCTTCGACTGGAGGGCCGGGACAGCTATTCTCTGATCCGGCTCAATAACTGCCGCTTTACTGTAGAGAGCGATGGATACAGCTTTGTTTTTCGCGGCGACGGCTGGGGCCACAACTGCGGAATGAGCCAATGGGGGGCCAATGCCATGGCCTCGGTCTACGGCTATGACTGCGAAGATATCATCAGATTTTATTTTACCGGAGCGTATATAGGATGAAAAAAAGCGATTTTGATTTCGAGCTTCCTGAGGAGCTCATTGCCCAGACACCCATACAGCAGCGGGACCACTCCCGGCTGATGCACCTAGACAAGCAGACGGGGGAGATCAGCCATGAGCACTTTTATGATCTGCCCAGGTTTTTGAAAAAAGGGGACTGCCTGGTTCTGAATGACTCCCGGGTGCTGCCGGCAAGGCTGATCGGCTGCCGCTCCACCGGCGGAAGCGTGGAGCTGGTACTGCTCCGGGACCTGGGCGAGGGACGCTGGGAATGTCTCAGCCGCCCCGGCAGAAAGACAAAGCCCGGCACGGAGCTGAACTTTGGCGGCGGGGAGCTGACTGCCACGGTGGAAAGCGTGGCCGAGGGCGGAAACCGTATCGTGCAGTTTCACTATGAGGGCATCTTCCTGGAGGTCCTGGAGCGGCTGGGCAAAATGCCCCTGCCGCCCTATATCAAGGAGGAGCTTCTGGACGCGGAGAGGTATCAGACCGTGTATTCACGGGAGATCGGCAGCGCCGCCGCGCCTACGGCGGGACTGCACTTTACCAGGGAGCTTCTGGCCCAGATCGAAGCCATGGGCGTCAATGTCTGCTATGTCACCTTGCATGTGGGCCTTGGCACCTTCCGTCCGGTAAAAGAGGATGAGATTGAAAACCACGAGATGCATTCGGAGTTCTGTATCATCCCGGAGCGCACAGCCCGGATCGTGACGGAGACAAAGAAGGCCGGACACCGGGTCATCGCTGTGGGCACTACCTCCTGCCGCACGCTGGAGAGCTTTGCCAATGAGGACGGCAGCCTGCCGGTAAGCTCCGGCTGGACCAATATTTTTATCTACCCCGGCTATCGGTTCAAGTGCATCGACGCGCTGATCACCAATTTCCATCTGCCGGAGAGCACCCTTATAATGCTGGTGTCCGCCCTGGCGGGCAGAGAGCATGTGCTGAACGCATACAAGTGCGCCGTAGAGGAGCGGTACAGATTCTTCTCCTTTGGCGACGCCATGATGATAGAATAGGAGAAATGGATTTTGTTCAGACTTCTTAAACAGGAAGGCCGCGCCAGACGCGGCGAATTTGAAACCCCTCATGGACTTGTCCAGACCCCGGTTTTTATGAATGTGGGTACCCAAGGGGCCATCAAGGGCGCGCTTTCCGCCCGGGATTTGAAAGAGATCGGCTGCCAGGTGGAACTGTCCAATACATACCACCTGCATGTACGGCCGGGGGACGGGCTCATCAAGGAACTGGGCGGCCTGCACCGCTTTATGACCTGGGACGGCCCCATTCTCACCGACAGCGGCGGATTTCAGATCTTTTCCCTGGCACAGCTGCGTAAAATCAGCGAGGAGGGCGTCAAGTTCAACTCCCATGTGGACGGACGGCACATTTTCATGGGCCCGGAGGAGAGCATGCGCATCCAGGCAAACCTGGGCTCAGACATCGCCATGGCCTTTGACGAGTGCATCAAGATCCCTTCACCCAGGGATTATGTCCAGCGCTCCTGCGACAGGACCTTCCGCTGGCTCCAGCGCTGCAAGAAAGCCCTGGATGAGTATAACAGCATGGACGACGCGGTGAACCCGGGCCAAATGCTCTTCGGCATCAACCAGGGCGCAACCTTCAAGGACATCCGCGTAAGCCACATGAAGCAGATCGCCGAGCTGGACCTGCCGGGCTACGCTATCGGCGGCCTGGCGGTGGGGGAGACCCACCAGGAGATGTACGACACCATCGAAGCGGTGGAAGAGCATATGCCCAAGGACAAGCCCCGCTACCTGATGGGCGTGGGTACACCAGGAAATATTATTGAAAGTGTTGCCCGGGGAATCGACTTTTTTGACTGCGTCATGCCGGCCAGAAATGGCCGCCACGGACACCTGTTCACCTGGAAGGGCATCATTAACATCAAAAACGAAAAATACGCCAGAGATCTGCTGCCCATCGATCCGGAGTGCAGCTGCCCGGTGTGCCGGCGTTATTCCCGGGCCTATATCCGGCACCTGTTCAAAGCCGAAGAGATGCTGGCCATGCGCCTGGCCGTGGCCCACAATCTGTATTTTTACAACGATCTGATGGCAAAGATCAGAGACAGTCTGGATCAGGGCCGCTTTGCCCAGTTCAGGCATGAATTTACAGAAATTTTGGATAAACGGATATAAGCATCTTGAAATTGAAGTATTTTGCATGTATAATACAAGAAACACTGTTTTGGAGGTAAAAACACAATGACTTTATTGCTCACAGCAGATGCGACAGCGGCCGGCGGCGGTATGTCCATGATTATTATGCTGGTGGCCATGTTCGCCATCTTCTATTTCCTTATTATCCGCCCGGAGAATAAGAGAAAGAAAAAGACCGAGGAGATGCGCGGCAGTCTGAGCATCGGCGACGAGATCACCACCATCGGCGGAATCGTCGGCAAGATCGTCCAGGTCACTGAGGACACCATCACTTTTGAGACCGGTGAGGACAGAGTCCGCATCCAGACCAAGAAGTGGGCCGTATCCACCACCGCAAAGATGGAAGCTGCAGAAGCTGAAGCCAAAAATAGAAAGCGCAAATAATTCTTTGCATGAAAAACACCCTCGTCAAATAGGATTGTATCGATCTTAATTGACGGGGGTGTTTCTTTATTATGGAATCCGACAAGAGCAGGCCTGACCTGCTGTTTCTTTTGAAGGCAGGGGCTGTATGGCTGATGACAGCGGTGATTTTGCTGCTTTTGAGCGCCGGGATCATCAGCGCCATGAATCTCAGCGCCTCCTCAGTAGCCTATTTCAGCGCGGGCCTCAGCTTTTTCTCGGCCTTTGCGGCGGCTTTTTCCGCCTGTACGGGGAAGGAAGGCCGATGGAAATGCGGCCTGCTCATTGGCCTTGTGCTGACCGTGCTGCTGCTCATGCTGGGCTTTATTGTTGAGGGCAGAGATCTGAGCGCGGACGGGGTGCTGAGTGTGGTCAGCTTTACCATGACTGGCGGCCTTGCGGGCGGATTATTCGCGCCGGCAAACCGGAGAAACCGTAACAGACATGTCATCAGGCCGAGCAGGAAGAAGGGTTGATCTGGTTTACATAATATAAAGCGGCGTAATTCTCTGAAAAACTGCGTCAACAAACGTAAACCTATATATTGTACGCGGCTTGACTGCCTGACACTAAAACTTGTTTCCTTTCAGTAACAAACATTTCAAAGTTGACATAAGGAGAAAAAATTTTTTGAAAAATCGAAAAAAGTACTTGATAAATTCGGGCTTTTGTAATATATTGTTACCACAACGTAGTTATGTTAATCATATTTTTATGCTTCATGGTTTCAAAGCGGTGACAAGAAATGAATAGACAGCGAATCCATTCCAACTATTCTCTTCTGGTCTTCGTGTTCTTTATTGCCGGAGGCATTGTGGTTTCCCTGGTCTATGCGGATTTTCCCGATTTGTGGAGTGCGCAGCCTCTTTCCGGCGCTTATGGTTTGCTGATCGTGCCTGTCGGTCTGTCGTTTTTCCTGGCGATGACCGTTTTCGGCGTTTTTTTACTGCCCTTTTGCAGTCTCAGCTGCGGCGCGCTCATCGCATATCTGGCCCAGATCATGCTTTTGTCAGGGAATGATTACAGCGAATACCGTGATATCTGCGCATTCCTCTGCGTTCTGGTTCCGGCCTTTTTTGTGGTCTGCTCCGGTGGGATGCAGACCTCGTCCCTGGTCCGGGAAGCGGTAGTCAAGGCCAGGCCGCAGATCAAAAAACCGTTCAGGTCATATATTCTTGCCGCAGCGGCGGCGGCCGTTGCCGTCGGGCTGGCGGGATATATCATCAATAAGATATAAAACAATGAAAGGAGGGCGTTTGGATGCTTAACAGCGAATGCATTGAGATTTTTGAAAAGTATCTGCGGGAGGAAAAGAAATCTTCCGAAAACACCCTCAGTTCTTATCTTCGGGATATCAGGCAGTTCGGGGCGTATCTTGACCTGCACACGGATACGGACTTCGTATCGGCCACGGAGGATGAGCTGTCAGAATACATAAACTGGCTGAAGGGCCAGGGAAAGTCTGTAGCCACAGTATCGCGGTCCATCGCTTCCCTGAAATGTCTGTACTCCTATCTGACCATCAGGCAGATCATAGCGGAAAACCCGGCAACAAAGCTGGTTCCGGACAAGGGTGAGCACAAGCTGCCCCAGATCCTCACCAGCCAGGAGGTCGATCTGCTGCTGGAACAGCCTGAGTGTGTGGACGCGAAGGGCTACCGGGACAAGGCCATGCTGGAGCTGCTGTATGCCACAGGCATCCGGGTGACGGAGCTGATCAACCTGGACATTACAGACATCAACCTGGCCGCCGGGGTTATCCGCTGCTGCACCCGGGATAAGGAGAGACTGATTCCCATGTATGCCAAGGCGGTCAAGGCCCTCAGCGACTATGTGACGCTGGTCCGTCCGCAGATGATCGCTCTGCCCGATGAGCCATCCCTGTTTGTCAACGTAAACGGCGAGCGTATGTCCCGCCAGGGCTTCTGGAAGATCATCAAGTATTATCAGAAGAAGGCCCATATTGAGAAAGACATTACGCCCCATACGCTGCGGCATTCCTTTGCGGCCCATCTGCTGGAAAACGGCGCGGACATCCACGCCATTCAGGAGATGCTGGGCCACGCGGACATTTCTTCCACCCAGGTCTACACCCAGCTGGTGAAAAAGCAGCTGAAGGACGTGTACAACAAGGCCCATCCCCGTGCGTAAACAGGATTCTTGCACCGGCGTCAGAAGGCGCCGGTGTAGTTTTTGGTTGCTATCATGTCCGGTTTATGATAAAATGAAAAAAGTGCTAAGGACGTGATATGATGAGAATATTGGGTCTTGATCCGGGCATTGCCACCATCGGCTTTGGGCTGATCGAGTCTGACCGAAGCAAATACAGCCTGGTGCGCTGCGGCGTGATCACAACACCGGCCCATACCAGCCTGTCCAGCCGTCTGGAGCAGATCTATGATGATCTTACACAGCTTCTGGAGGCCTTCAAGCCTGATGCGGTCTCCATTGAAGAGCTGTTTTTCAATACGAATATAACCACCGGCATTGCGGTGGCCCACGGCAGGGGAGTGATCCTCCTGGCCTGCCAGAAGGCAGGGGTGAAGATCTATGAATATACGCCCCTTCAGGTCAAGCAGGCTGTGTGCGGCTACGGACGGGCGGAAAAATCCCAGGTGATGGACATGGTCAGGCGTCTTTGCAATCTGAAAGCCCCGCCCAGGCCTGACGACGCGGCGGACGCTGTGGCTCTTGCCCTGTGTCACGCACGAAGCTCCACATCATTACTGTACAGGGGTGAAAGGGAAGAATGTTCTACCATATAGAAGGCAAGCTGGTTGAAGTCGGACAGAACCTTGCGGTTATCGACTGCGGCGGCGTGGGCTACGCCCTGAATGTGACGCTGAATACCCTGTCCTATATCAAGCCGGGAGAAAAGACAAAGCTGTATGTGTCGGAGATCATTAAAGAGGACGCCTTTGATCTGTACGGTTTTTATACGAAAAGCGAGAAACGCTGCTTTGAAATGCTGGTCTCTGTCTCCGGCATTGGCCCCAAGGCCGCTCTGTCCATTCTCTCCGCCAACACCCCGGAGGGATTGGCTCTGGCCATCATGAACAACAATGAAAAGGCCCTGACCGTGGCCCCCGGTATCGGCAAGAAGATCGCCCAGCGGGTGATCCTTGAGCTGAAGGATAAAATCGCCAAGGACAACGATCCCGTGGAAATGCAGCTGCCGGTACCCAGCACACCGGCGGAGAGCAGCGCCGTAAACGACGCGGTGGCTGCGTTGACGGTGCTTGGCTACAGCAGCTCCGAGATCGCCCCGGCTTTAAAGAAAATCGACACGGCTGCGCTCAGTACGGAGCAGATCATCAAGGCTGTACTCAAGCAGATGGTCAAGTAAGAGGAGAAGCCCATGAGCATCAATTTTTCAGAGGAGACCAACGGCGAGATCATCACCACCACGGCAAGTCTGCCGGAGGACAACGGTGAAGGCTCCCTCCGCCCCAGAAGCATAAATGAATATATCGGCCAGGAAAAGGCAAAAAATAACCTGAGCATTTTTATTAACGCCGCGAAAATGCGGGGCGAACCCCTGGACCATGTGCTGCTTCACGGCCCCCCGGGCTTGGGCAAGACTACTCTCGCGGCAGTCATTGCCAATGAGATGGGGGTAAATATGCGCATTACCTCCGGCCCGGCCATTGAAAAGCCCGGTGATCTGGTGGCCATGCTTACCAACCTGAACGAGGGGGACATCCTCTTCGTGGACGAGATCCACCGCCTCAACCGGGCCTACGAGGAGATCCTCTATCCCGCCATGGAGGACTACGCCATCGACATCATCTTAGGTAAGGGCCCTTCGGCAAACTCCATTCATCTGGATCTGCCCCATTTTACCCTGATCGGCGCGACCACCCGCTCCGGCCAGCTCACTGCCCCGCTGCGGGATCGTTTCGGCGTCTCTTTGCGCCTGGAACTGTACAGCCCGGAGGAGCTGACGCGCATCGTTGTCCGCTCCGCAGGCATTCTGAATGTGGAGATCGAGCCGGAAGGCGCCTTTGAGATCGCCTCCCGCTCCAGAGGCACACCCAGAATCGCAAACCGCCTTCTGCGCCGTGTCCGGGACTATGCCCAGGTCCGTGCGGACGGCGTGATCACAAGGGCTGTGGCGGATATGGCTCTATCCAGCCTGGAGGTGGATAAGATGGGTCTTGACGCCCTTGACCGCAGAATGCTGCGCAGCATCATCCAGTATTATAACGGCGGCCCCGTAGGCCTGGAGACCCTTGCCGCCACCATCAATGAAGAGGCTGTTACGCTGGAGGACGTGTACGAGCCATATCTTCTCCAGCACGGTTTTCTGACCCGCACACCCCGGGGCCGCTGCGTCACCCGAAAGGCTTATGAGCACCTGGGAATCGAGTATATGGGCCAGCAGCAGATGGAATTTTAAAATATCTTGCAAAAATCTATTGACTTTGAACAAGTTTGATGTATAATGCAAGGTGTATATTTGGTGACAATGGTTGGATAGCTATGTTTGACTACGCTGGCTTTTCTGATGCTCAACTTCAGGGTCTGGCCGTCTCCGGTGATCGGATCGCAGAGGAAGAACTGGTAAAGAGATACATGCAGCTTGTCCGCGCATGTTCAAGACCTCTTTTCCTCGCCGGTGGAGACAGTGAAGATCTGATTCAGGAGGGAATGTTTGGCCTTCTCTCCGCCATAAAAGAGTTTGACCCTATGAACGGCTCGTCTTTCAAAACCTTTGCAGAACATTGCATCAAAATGCGCCTGTATTCAGCAGTTAAATCCGCATCCCGTATGAAGCATTTCCCGCTCAATGACGGTATGTCGTTCGAGCAACTCTCAGAAGAATCCAATTCTCAGTTATCGGCCGGCACTGAAAGCTTTCACCGTATGCCTGAAGATCTGATTCTGGCCAGAGAGAGCAAGGAAGAACTTTATAACGCCTTATCAAATTGCCTTTCAAAGCTTGAGTCAAAAGTGCTTGATTTATTCCTTGACGGGCTGTCATATCAGGACATTGCGTCCCGGCTGGGAAAGGACACCAAGTCTGTGGACAACGCAGTGCAAAGGATCAGGCACAAGCTGGCGCGGAACCCCAAAATTGGCGAAATCAGCTTTAGCTGAACGCAAATAAAGCCGATAACGGCACATCTATCAAAAGAGAGGATTCAAAATGTACGAAGACAAAACTTTAGTATGCAAAGAGTGCGGCAATCAGTTTGTTTTTACCGCCGGTGAGCAGGAATTCTACGCAGAGCGCGGATTCCAGAACGAGCCCCAGCGCTGCAAGGCCTGCCGCGACGCACGCAAGAACGCAGCCCGTGGTCCCCGCGAGTTCTTCACTGCAACCTGCGCAGCATGCGGCGGCGAGGCAAAGGTTCCCTTCGAGCCCAAGTCTGATCGCCCTGTTTACTGCAGCGAGTGCTTTGCCAAGATGAGAGAGCAGGCCTGAGTTGCTGACAAAAAGATTGGGGCGCTTGCTTAAAGCGCCCCAATCTTTCATTTATAAACAAGATCTCATTCATCAATAAAAAAGAAAGGTGTATTCAATGGAAATCAAAAGAGAGACCCTTATTGCCGAGATCGTTGAAAACTGCCCCCAGGCCATGCCCGCCTTCCAGGCCATCGGTATGCACTGCATGGGATGTGCCATGGCCAGCGGCGAGACACTGGAGCAGGCCTGCGCGGTTCACGGCGTTGACCCTGACGAATTTATTGAAGAGCTGAAAGCTTTCCTTCTCACTGTCTGATCAAAAGCCGGATTTATCCGGCTTTTTCTTTTTGGAGGAAAAAGCCATGAACAAAAGACTGGAAGCCATCTATGCCCTGATCGGCGAGGGCAGAGGACTTGTTGACGTGGGCACGGATCACGGCCATATTCCCACCGCCCTGGCCCAAAGCGGGTATGCGGGAAATATCATCGCCTCAGATATTAAGCCCGGCCCCCTGCAGGCCGCCCGTCGCTCCGCTGAAAATGCCGGCGTTGCGGACAAGATTGATTTTCTTCTCTGCGATGGGTTGGACGGCTGCGACCCTTCGGCCATTGATACGATCGTGATCGCAGGGATGGGCGGCGATACCATCTGCGGCATACTTGACCGGGCGGAGTGGTGCATGACGCCGGACTATACCCTGATTCTTCAGCCCGTGACCAAGGCCGAGGTGGTAAGGTACTGGCTTGCTTACAACGGATATGAATTTTTGGATGAAGTTCTGGTCAGGGACGGCGGCATTATCTATCAGATCATCCGCTCGCGCATAAAGGAAAACACGCCCCTCTCCCTGGCAGAGCTGTATACCGGAGAATTTGCCCTAGCCCGGAAAAACGTCCTTTTCGGAGAATATCTGGACGGGCTGATCTCCCGTTTTGAGGCGGGAATACGGGGACTTGAAAGCGCAAGAGAGACTCAGGCGGACAGTCTGGCGCTGAAAAAACAGATCTGCGCCCAACTGCGTGAAATGAGGGAAAAAAGCAAATGACGAGAATAAAGGATATCTATGATTTTCTCTGCAATATAGCCCCTCTGGAGCTGCAGTGCAGCTTTGATAACGCTGGCTTTCAGACCGGCCGGGGCGACAGGGAGGTGAAAAAGGCGCTGCTGTCGCTGGACGTGACAGACTGGGTGATCGATGAGGCAAGGGAGAAGCAGGCCGAACTGATTTTGTCCCACCACCCGCTCTTGTTTACGCCGCTGAAGAAATTTACGGATGAGAGCAGAGATGGGGGGAAGCTGCTTCGGCTTGCGGAAAACGGCATTGCCGTCATCTCCATGCACACCAATCTGGACATTGCTCTGGGCGGCGTGAATGACGTGCTGATCTCCGCCCTGGGTGCCACAGCGGAAAGAGGCCTGGACGAGGAAAACTGCGGAAGGATCGGGACCCTTCCTGAGCCTGTCAGTATGGAAGAGTTTCTTGTCCGCTGCAAGGAGACCTTGAAAACAAAGGGCCTGCGGTATTATAACGCCGGCCGGCCGGTACAGAAGCTGGCCGTTATGGGCGGCTCCGGCGGCGACAGTGTCGAACGCGCCTTCACGCTGGGCTGCGACACCTTTGTGACGGCAGATATCAAGTACCACCAGTTTCTGCTGGCCGCTGAGCTTGGCCTGAACCTGATCGACGCCGACCATTTCTGCACGGAAAACCCGGTCATGGCCGCGTTGCAGGGATTACTGAAAAATACTTTCCCTGAGGTGGAATTTGCGCTCTCCGAAACCCACGGACAGGTCGTGGATTTCTTCTGAAGCAAACGATGAATAGCCTGTCATAACATGCCTCCGCTGCTCATAAACTCGTACAAACGAGAACATGAGAGCGGAGGCATTCATTATGACGGATACAGGAATCTATCGTGACATAGCAGCAAGGACAGACGGGGCTTTCATGCTTGGCGTTGTCGGGCCCGTCAGAACCGGGAAATCTACATTTATCAAGCGCTTTATGGAATCCATGGTGATCCCGCGCATTGATAACACCTACATGCGGGAGAGAGCCAGAGACGAACTGCCCCAGAGCGGCTCCGGCAGAACGATCATGACGGCGGAGCCCAAATTTGTGCCGGAGGATGCGGTGTCGGTAAAGCTGGATGAGAACACGCAGATGTCGGTAAGGCTCATTGACTGCGTGGGATATATGGTGGACGGCGCGTCCGGCCAGTTTGAGGACGGCGAGGAGCGGCTGGTGACCACACCCTGGTTTGACCATGAGGTCACCATGACCGAAGCGGCGGAGAAGGGGACCCACAAGGTGATTGCGGAACACTCCACCATCGGTATCGTCATCACCACCGACGGAAGTATCTGCGATATCCCCAGAGAGAAATATCTGGTGCCCGAGGAACGGGTCATCCGGGAGCTGAAGAGCATCGGCAAGCCCTTTGTGGTGCTGCTCAACAGCGCGGCGCCCCAGTCGGAGGAGGCGGTGGCCACCGCGGCGGAGATCGCGGAAAAGTATGACGTAAAATGCCTGTGCATCGACTGCCTGAATACGGTTGAGGAGGAACTGACCCAGGTGCTCCGGGCCGTATTGGAGGAATTTCCGCTGAAATCCCTGGGGATCTTCCTTCCCGAATGGCTGGACGCCCTGCCGGACGGCAACGAACTGAAATCCGGCCTTTTCTCCAGTATTCTCGAAGCAGCGGAGGACACCGTAAAGATCAAGGACAGCTATACACTGATCTCTGTACTGGGTCAGAATGAAAATATCAGCAGTGTGAAGCTGGAGAAAAACGACCTGGGCCGGGGAGCCATGAATATCTCCATGCAGCTTCCCAAAGCCCTGTATTACCAGACCATCAGCGAGCAGACCGGGATCACCGTGAATAATGACGCCGATTTGATCTCCACCCTGACCGAGATGAGCGCCGTGAAGGCCGACTACGACAAGCTGCGTACCGCCCTTGAAGATGTGCGTACAAAGGGCTACGGCGTTGTGATGCCCGACTCCGCCCAGATGCAGCTGGAGGAGCCCCAGATCGTCCGTCAGGGCGGCCGGTACAGCGTCAGACTGAAAGCCAGCGCACCGGCGATCCATATGCTCATGACCAATATTGAAACCGAGGTGACGCCCGCCATCGGCGGCGAGACCGCCTCGGAGGACATCATCAACTTCCTCCTGCAGGGCTTTGACGGGGACGTGAACCGGATATGGCAGTCCAATATTTTTGGAAAATCCCTGAACGATATCGCGGAGGAGGGGCTGAACGCCAAAATAGAGGCCTTGCCCGAAAGTGCCAAGCAAAAGCTGAAAGAAACGCTGCAAAGGATCATCAACGAGGGCAGCGGCGGGCTGATCTGTATTCTATTATAATAAGGAATAGATTTGACTTGGGGCAGAAAAGTATATATAATACTTTCTGCCTCTTTATTATGGGAGCGGTTTTGTGTATCACAATATGAAGCTTGTAAGCCCAAGAAACATTTTCATTTTGATTATGTGCATTTGCGTGGTCTCCGCAGGGATCGCCGTTTATCTGGACACAGTGGCGGTTCAGACAGAGACACGCATGGTAGCGGCCAACACCCTGGTGATCGACCCGGGCCACGGCGGGATAGACGGCGGGGCCATATCCACAGACGGCACGAAAGAGAGCGATATCAATCTGGCCATCGCCCTGAAGCTGCGCGCCCTTGCCGAGTTTGTGGGGCAAGGGACCGTGATGACCCGGGAGGATGACAGTTGGCGGACCGACGCTGCCTCATACAGCGAGCATGAGGACCTGGTACACCGCACAGAGATCATCAACGCGGTGCCCAACGCCATTTTATTCAGTATTCACCAAAACTGCTTTCCCACCGCCCAGCCCAGCGGAGCCCAGGTATTGTACGCTAAAAATGAAGGCAGCGATGTTCTCGGAACGCTCACGCACAACAACCTGATTTCCTGCCTTGATCCGGAAAACAGGCGGGTGGCGGAACCGGCTTCGGAGAAGCTGTATATTACCGCCCATGTCAGATGCCCGGCGATTTTGGTGGAGTGCGGATTCATGTCCAATAACTTTGATGTCCTGAAACTTAAAGATGACAGCTATCAGCTTTCCCTGGCCCTGGTGCTTATGTGCTCTTTTCTTCAATATACCGGCGGGACAGCAGAAGCATAGATACTACAGGAGAGAAAAACATGCCACCCAAACAAAAGACCATATACTGCTGCAGCGAATGCGGCAACGAAACAGCAAACTGGGCAGGGAAGTGCCCCTCATGCGGCGCGTGGAACACCCTGACAGAGCTGAAAATCGACTCTCGCGCAGTCAGGAGCAACACCTATGCAAAAACGCGGAGTACAGCAAAGCCGAAGAAGATCTCTGAGCTGGATATGTCCGCCGAGATTCGCTTTTCCACCGGCATAGCCGAGCTGGACCGGGTGCTGGGCGGCGGCGCAGTCGTGGGCTCCCTGGTACTTGTGGGCGGCGCGCCGGGAATCGGAAAATCCACGCTGCTGCTGCAGATGTGCGGCTGTGTGGACAGCGGGCGTAAGATCCTCTATGTCACCGGTGAGGAGAGCGAGCGGCAGCTCAAGCTCCGGGCCGTTCGGCTGGGCGTGGACAACGCGGAAGTATATGTCCTGGCCGAGACGGATATAAACAGCATTGCGGCATGTATCGACGAACTGGAACCGGAGATCGTCATTATCGACTCGATTCAGACCGTTTCCGACGCCAATGTGGACTCCGCACCGGGCAGCATAAGCCAGGTGAGGGAGTGTACAATGCGCATCATGCGTCTCACTAAGGAAAAGGGTCTTACCGTATTTGTTGTCGGCCATATCAACAAAGAGGGCAGCATCGCCGGGCCAAAAGTGCTTGAACATATGGTGGACTGCGTTCTTTATTTTGAGGGCGAGCGCAACACCAGTTTCCGCCTGCTTCGCGCGGTGAAAAACCGTTTTGGCTCCACCAACGAGATCGGCGTTTTTGAGATGGATGAAGAGGGCTTGAACTGCGTGGAAAATCCCTCGGAGGCCCTGCTGGCAGGCCGTCCCCAAAACGCCCCGGGGACCTGCGTGGCCTGCGTTGTTGAGGGCACGCGGCCCATTTTGGCGGAAGTGCAGGCCCTGGTCAGCCCCTCCGGCTACAACGCCTCACGGCGAAGCAATGGCATTGACTATAACCGGGCCGCCATGCTCCTGGCCGTACTGGAAAAAAGGGGAGGGCTCCAGGTCTCTGGCTGCGACACCTATATCAATGTCATCGGCGGATTGAGCCTTGATGAGCCAGCGGCGGACCTGGCCACGGTGCTTGCCATCGCCTCCAGCTTCCTGGACCGTCCTTTGGGCGCGGATCTTGCTGCTATCGGAGAGGTGGGCCTTTCCGGCGAGATCCGCAGCGTCAGCGTCATCAATCAGCGCCTTTCCGAGATATCCCGTCTCGGTTTTCAACGCTGTGTCATTCCCGGACATGTGAAAGACGAATTGAAACAGTTTGAGGGGCTGACGCTCATCCCGGTAAAAAATATTTCCGAGGCTTTGGCTGCTGTTTTAAGAAAAAATGGCTGAATTTGTGGCTTCTCCCAACCTCCCACGTCGGGCGGCAGAAGTGCTTTTGGGAGAAAAATATTTCGATATTTTATATAATCCACTGAAAAAACGGGGTATTGATGAAATAAAAGTTCCTGATAACCCCTGTGTGGATAAACGGCTGTCCGGACATGCGGATCTCTCCGTATTTCATAGCGGGGGGAAGGACCTGCTTCTGGCTCCGTACCTGAAAGGGAGTAGATTTGCAGAATCCATGCAGAGCAGGGGATTTGCCGTTTCATTTGCGGAAATCACGCAGGGACCAGAATATCCCCAGGACGCCCAGCTGAATTGCTGTGTATTCGGGAAAAATATCATGGCTGCGCCGGGCGTGAGCTGTGCGGAAATAGTGAATTATTTCACAATCGAAAAGGGATACCGGATGATCGCCTGTAAACAGGGCTATGCCCGCTGTTCCCTTTGTGTTGTGGATGAAAAGTCCATTATTACGGCGGACAGGGGAATAGCGGCCGCCGCAAGGAAAAACGGGATCGACGTCCTTGTGATCCGCCCGGGATTTATTGCCCTGGATGGTTTTCCTTATGGCTTTATCGGCGGCGCGGCTTTCAAAATCGCAGCCGATATTCTCGCATTTACCGGCACGCTGGACCTGCATCCCGATAAAGCTGCCATAGAAGACTTTTTATCGGCAAGGAAGATCCAACCGGTTTACATAACACATTATCCCATATTTGATATCGGCGGCGTGCTGCCGGTAACGGAAAAATGAGCGGGTGAAATGCACTCGCTCACTTTTATATAAGTTTATATCATTTTTATTCCTCAATTTCGGATTTGTGCTTTCGGCCGATGGGATTGGCCAAGGCCGCCTCGTGGAGTGAGGCGTTGTCCAGATGGGTATAGATCTGCGTGGTGTTCAGATTGCTGTGCCCCAGCACTTCCTGCAAGGCTCTGGTGTCCACGCCGTTTTTCAGCATCAGGGTCGCGGCGGTGTGGCGCAGCTTATGGGGTGAATAGCGGCTGGCGTCCAGTCCGGCCAGCTTCAGTTTTTTATCCACCATTTTCTGTACACCCCTAACGCTGATCCGCCGGTGATCCCGGCTGATAAACAGCGCGTTTTTATCCTCCGGTGGCAGATTTTCGCCGTCACGCACAGAGAGATAGTCGTCGATGGCCTCCCGGCAGCCTTCGGCAAAGTACACCATGCGTTCTTTGTTGCCTTTGCCCAGAACGCGGACGTGATCTTCATAGATGTCTGTGGTGTTGAGAGAAACCAGTTCGGAGACCCGCAGGCCGCAGGACATGAAAAGCATGAGAATACAGTAATCTCTCAGCGCAAAGGGGCCTTCGCAGGCGGCCAGAAGCCGTTCACATTCCGATTCCTCAAGATACCTGGGCAGAGACTGCTGACGTTTGGGCATGTCAAGTTCTTGACAAACATTGAAATCCAGCAGATGGCGCTTTACGGTCAGATAATTGAAAAAGGATTTGACCGAAGAGGTCCGGCGGCAGCGGCTGGCCGCGGAGAGCGACTCAGAAGTGCCAAGATACTCAGGTGAAAAGGACTGGTAGCGGTACAGCTCTTCAATTTTAATGGTTTTAATGAAATCAATATCAATATCAGTGATGTCGATTTCATTAAAAGGCGTCTTCGGGTCAACCAGACCTCTGCGGCGTTTCAGATAGCGGAAAAGGATCTTCAGATCCAGATAGTAACCTGCAACAGTTTTGTCTGAATGGCCCCGTATGGTGGAGTGATAATCCAAAAACTCCATCAAAATGTCTGGCGCGTCGTAAATTTCGTCTATATTCATGCGATCATCTCCCAAGGGCGTTTTTTACGGTGTGAAGTTCGTTTAATTAGTATTATGCGAACCAAAAGGGGAAAAGAGAACGGAACGGTCTTTCCCGTCCCCTGATGAAATGATTATAAAATAGGTTTTTCTTTTTGTCAATAGCATATTCGGAAGCTGTATGTTTTCCGGGAGTATTGATTTTATTTTTTATTGATATTATATTATAAGGCATGCATATGCTGTCATGGCAGTAAGCTGCTGGAGGAACAGGTATGAAAGCGTATCTTGACGCACTGGTAAACTACGCCGCAGACTGCGGCCTTATTGAGGATGAGGATAGGGTTTACGCCTATAACAGCCTTTTGGAGCTGATGGAGCTTGACAGCGCTGAGGGCGAAGGACCCATCACCGCTCCCCTGCATGAGATTCTCGGTGCCCTCTGTGACGACGCTTGCCGCCGGGGCATACTGGAGGACAACATCGTCGCCCGGGACCTGTTTGACACCAAATTGATGGGTGCGCTGACCCCCTTTCCCCATGAGGTACGCCGGAAATTTTTCGATCTTTATTCCCAAAGCCCGGAGAGTGCCACGGACTGGTATTATCAGTTCAGCCAGGACACCAATTATATCCGCCGGGACAGGATCAAAAAGGACCAGAAATGGACCTATGACTGCGAATATGGCAGCCTTGACATCACCATCAACCTGTCCAAGCCGGAAAAGGACCCCAGAGCCATCGCCGCAGCCAAAAATGCACCCCAGACCGATTACCCCAAATGTCAGCTATGCAGCGAAAACGAGGGCTATGCCGGCAGAATGAATCACCCAGCCAGGCAGAATCACCGGCTCATCCCGGTGACCATTGCGGATTCCCAGTGGTATCTGCAATATTCCCCCTATGTGTATTTTAATGAGCACTGCATTGTATTGAACCGGGAGCATACGCCCATGAAAATTGACCGGGCCTGCTTCTGCAAGCTTTTTGATTTTGTCCGGCAGTTTCCCCATTACTTTGTCGGCTCAAACGCCGATCTCCCCATTGTAGGCGGCTCTATTCTGAGCCATGACCATTTTCAGGGTGGTCACTATGAATTTCCCATGGCAAAAGCCCCGATTGAAACTTCTCTGGAATTTGCTGATTTTGCGGATGTAAAAGCGGGCATCGTCCGCTGGCCCTTGACCGTCATCCGGCTTTCCTGTCCGGACAGTGGCAGGATCATTGATCTTGCGGACAAGATCCTCTCTGCATGGCGGGCTTACAGCGACCCGGCGGTATCTGTTTTTGCGGAGACGGAGGGTGTGCCCCATAACACCATAACGCCCATCGCCCGCAAGAGGGATGAAAACTTTGAGCTTGACCTGGTCCTGCGAAACAATCTGACCACGGAGGAGCATCCTCTGGGGCTGTTCCATCCCCATGCAAAGCTGCACCATATTAAAAAAGAGAACATCGGCCTGATCGAGGTCATGGGGCTTGCTGTACTCCCCTCCCGTCTGAAAACGGAGCTTGCCCAGCTGCGGCAGGCGATCCTGGACAATGCGGATATCCGCTCCGATAATACTCTTGCGAAACACGCCGAATGGGTGGATGAACTGAGAGAAAAATACACCTTTACCCCGGAAAATACGGAGGAGATCCTCCACCGTGAGGTGGGCGCCGTTTTCCAGCAGGTGTTGGAGGACGGCGGCGTATTCAAACGAGACGAGCAGGGCCAAAGAGCTTTTCTCCGTTTTGTAGAAAAAGTCAACAAAAAATGAGGATGGATTCTTATCCATCCTCATTTTTTATCGTAGTGCGCCCGGTGAGCGCCCGTTCTAAAGGGTGAAAGTCCCGAATCCGCCCGG
>CAMGRL010000032.1 GCA_946061515.1 uncultured Clostridia bacterium | reverse complement strand
ATAAGAATAGTATATCACATTTTGACCATTTTTGCATTATGCGGTATTGCCTTATCTTTATTTTCATCCATTGTATTATCCTCCTTTATTTTGCTCAAAAAGGGCATGCTTTTTTCGCGGGAGTATGGTTGATCTTATGTTCTTACTATAGCACAGTTTTCCATGAAACACCATCTTCTGATATTACAGTTTCGTGATTAACTTCAAATCTATTTAAACCTCACCAAATTGAAAAAAATCCTAACAGGGCTTTTTTTACAAACTGAGGACGGCCCTTTCGGGCCGTCCCCAGACTGTAGACAAAGCTATCGGCAGAGCATAGAGCTGCATGGGGAGAGCGCAGAGAGGGGACGGGAGTCCCCTTTCGGCGTTCAATCCATGCTTATTCAGGAGCATTTTCGAATGCTCCTGAATAAGTTTTCAAGGCGTCGAACTTTGTCGACGCCTTGAGGACGGCCCTTTCGGGCCGTCCCTTAACTTTTATTCAATATCAGATCTTCATGCACACATCCCATGCGCGCCAGATGACGGTACGCAGGTTGCCGATGGCCACGCAGTCGCCCACGCGGTAGGCCTTGCTGTTTTTGCCGCCCACGGGGGTGGGAACAAAGCCGATGCCGTTGACCACGTTGTCGCACTCCACGTCGAAGGTCTCGCCGGTCTTCACATTCTTCACCGTGACAGAGCCGTCCCGGATCTCGGTGACGGTGGACTCCAGATACACGGGTACCTTGTGGTACTCCATGGCGTCACGGAGGAAGGAGGTGTTGGCCAGGCAGGTGGCCTGGGCCGCGATCAGGTCGCAGGCGTACTCCACGATGATGGGGTGCTTGCCCTGGAGGATCAGGTCGTAGGCCGCCTCGCAGGAGGACTGGCCGCCGCCGATGAACAGCACCTTGTCGCCGGTCTCCACCTTATCCACCAGAAGCTCGGTGAAGTTCAGGCACTTGTCGAAGCCGGGGATGGTGGGCATGGTTCTGGGCACAGAGCCGGTGGCCACAATGACCTCGTCAAAGCCCCTCAGCGTGCCAAGGTCGTTGACCTCGGTGTTCAGGTGGACTTCGATGCCCTGCTTTGCGATCTCTCTGCGGTACCACTGGATCAGCTCGCGGTCATTTTCCTTGAAGCTCATGGCGGAGGCGGTGATGAACAGGCCGCCCAGCTCGCCGGCTTTTTCAAAGATGACGGGCTTGTGGCCCCGCTGGGTCAGCACCAGGGCGCACTCCATGCCGCCGATGCCGCCGCCGATGATAGCCACCTTCTTGGGCTTCTTGGTGGGGACGATCTTATAGCGGTTGTGCTGCATGGTGGTGGGGTTCAGGGCGCAGCGGGCAAGGTGCAGGGAGTCGTCCAGCCTCTGCAGGTTGGAGGTTCCCTTGTACTTGGCGAAGTTGAAGCAGCCGTTGTGGCAGCGGATGCAGGGCTTGATCTCGTCCTGGCGGCCTTCCATGATCTTATGTACCCACTCATGGTCGACCAGGTTCTGACGGGCGATGGCAACTGCGTCGATCTTACCGGCGGCGATCTCCTCGGCGGCCTTGACCGGATCCATACGGCCGGCGCAGACCACGGGCTTGTCGGTAAAGTTCTTGATATGCTCAACATATTCAAGGTTGCAGTTGTCGGGCATGTACTGAGGCGGATGTGCCCAGTACCAGGCGTCGTAGGTGCCGTTGTCGCAGTTGAACATGTCGTAGCCCATGTCGCTCAGGTACTTGATGGCCCGCTCGGACTCTTCCATGTCGCGGCCGAACTCCTCAAAGTCGGTCTCGTAAGGCATGGCGCCCTTGCCCCAGGCCTTGGTCTTGGAGACCACGGAGTAACGCAGGGAGACGGGGAAGTCCTTGCCTGCCTGACGCTTGATCTCCTGGACGATCTCCACGGGGAAGCGGAAGCGGTTTTCAAAGGAGCCGCCGTACATATCAGTGCGGTGGTTCCAGTTTTTCATGGTGAACTGGTCCAGCAGATAGCCCTCATGGACAGCGTGGATCTCAACGCCGTCAACGCCGGCCTCGCGCAGTTTCTTTGCGGTCTTGCCGAAGGCCTCCACCATCTCCCGAATTTCAGACACGGTGAGGGGACGGGAGGTCACGTCCTCCGCCCAGCGGTTGGGGGTCTCGGAAGCGGAGGCGCAGATATACTGCACGTCCACGATGGGGCTTGCGATCTTGTTGAGCAGGTCGCTCTTGGCCAGGGTGGTCATCCAGCCGTTGATGGCCATGGAGCGGCCCATGCCGGCAGCCAGCTGAATGAACAGCTTCGCTCCGGTCTTGTGGAACTCCACCATGTACTCCTTCAGTTCCTTGAACATCTGGTCGTTCTGATACAGCCACTTTCTGCCGGGGATGCCCAGCGGGTCACGGACGCACTGCATGCCGGGCAGGATCAGGCCAACGCCGTCCTGGGCTCTGTTGAGCAGAAAGTAGGCCGCCTCCTTATCGAAGTGGTTGGGCTCCATCCAGCCGAACAGGGAGGTGCCGCCCATGGAGCACTGGACAAGGCGGTTTTTGATTTCCACATTGCCGATCTTCCACGGGGTAAACAGGGCATTATACTTTTGGTCCATGCATTTCTTCCTTTCCTTTTTTATTGTACGGCGACGCTTGATCCGGCTGTCGTCCGTTGTGTATGGAATTAACTGCAATAATTTTAACATACAGAAAAGAAAAAGTAAATGAGCAATTCCGCCCGGGCTGTCCATGATAGTTTCAATTTTTGTAGCAGCTTGTCCCTTACAGGACACAAAAAAGCTGTCATTTTTCACCGCTTCGCGGCTCAGAATAACAGGTTAGTTTAGTTGCGTCTTTTCGCGGGCGACTGCAAGGGTCGCCCCTACGGTTTCTGCCCGACTTCCGGTGGTAATGTAGGGGCGACCCTTGCGGTCGCCCGTTTTCCCATGCACTCCGTTTCATCCGCCCATGATCCTCAGATAATGGTTTGACTCCCGCAGCACATGGTCGGCCAGTAGCGGCAGGATGATCGAGCGAATTTTGCACTCCTCTATTCCCTCGGTCCCTGCGGCCTTGAAATCCCGGAATTTCCGGGTCAGCTCCTCCGCGCCGTCCCGGCCTGAGCCTTCCAGCAGACGCTTGTAATCCCCGGCAAAGCCGTCGGCAGAGGCGATCAGCGTCTCCTCACAGGGGTCCAGCAGTCCACGGATAAACAGGGCGTGCTCCATCATGATCCGGTTCCAAAATTCCTCGTCTCCGCAGCCCTCCGGGCAGTCGCAGTCCTTCATGCCCTCCATCTGACGGAGCCTGGAGCGGTAGAGCTTCGCCTCCCGCAGGATGTGCTCAATGAGCAGGGGGTAATTGACCGTGAACAGGCAGCAGGAACTGACTTGCTTCAATATGCGCTCTTTGAGGGAAATCAGGCCCTCCACCTGCACAAGGGCATCCCGGTTCAGGCTACGCACCTGAGAGGCCAGTCTGGGGGAGATGCACAGCTCCGCCCCGCAGTCGTTGCCGCTGAGGCACATGGCCCGGGCGGTCAGCTGCCGGTCAATGGCGATGCCGGTCAGGCGCTGGGTCTGGCACTCGGCCCGGTCGGTGAAGCGGGTGAAAACCTCGCCGCTGTCCAGCACACAGCGGCGGACAATAGCATTGCTCAGAGAGATGGCCCGGGAGAGGATCGCCTCAAAGCGGCGCAGAAACAGCTCGCTCTCCCTGGCAAAAGCCGCCCCGGTTGGCATAAAACCCGCTTTCAGAAACAGGGAGTGTTCCTTCATAATGCGGGCAAAGAACAGGTGCAGCTCTAACGAGTCCACCACATAGTCCTGATTACATTGCATGGAATACGTCCTCCTTACTCATGTTCAGTATATGAAGGAACGTGGTTTATTGTGCATCAATGCTTTTTCATGTTGCCGGTGGCAGGGCCGTCCAGCAGCTCGCCCTCCGCCGTGAAGCGGGAGCCGTGGCAGGGGCAGTCCCAGCTCTGCTCCTCCTCATTCCATTTCAGCGCGCAGCCCATGTGGGGGCAGCGGGGCCGGGTGGGCGTGAGAAGATTTCCCACCGCGTGCAGGGCGTTCAGCAAAAGCTGAGGGTGCATACTGCTGCGCTGGGGCGAAAAGACTTTGGCATAGGGGTTTTCCCGCTCCAAGAGCAAGTCCCCCAACACCATCGCCGAGACCATGGAGGAACTCATCCCCCATTTATTAAAGCCTGTTGCCACATACAGCCCCGGCGTGTTCTTCCCGTAGCGCCCGATATAGGGTATGCCGTCCAGGCTCATACAGTCCTGGGCCGCCCAGCGCATTTTTATCCCAGCTCTGGGGTAACAGCTCCGGGCCAGCGCTTCCAGTTCGGCATAACCGCCGCCCTTTTTCCCGGTGCGGTGGGCCCCGCCGCCGAAAAGCAGCAGCTCGCCGCTGCTTCTGATGGAGGGGCCGCAGCCCTCCGCGCCGATAAACATTCCGGCAGGGTCAGGGGCGTTTTCCAGGGCCAGCACATAAGAGCGGTTCTGGTACAGCTTCAGAAAATAGCCGCCGTGCTTGTTGATGAGGGGAAAGTGGGTGGCGATGAGGATTTTTTTCGCCTCTATCCTCACCTTGTCCGTGTAGACGGTATTGCCTTCAAAGCCCCGGGCCGGCGTATGCTCGTAAATCTTCAGCCCGGGGGCGATCCCCGCTGCCAGCAGCAGCGGATGAAACTGGGCCTGATCTTCAAACTCTATGGCCCCGGTCACCTCAAAGGGCAGGGGCAGACTGTCCCAGTAACGGGCCTTTGCCCCGATGCGCTCCAGGGCCCGCAGTTCCTTTTCCAGCTTTTCGCTGTCACCGGTGGTATAGACAAAGGCGGACTTTGTCTCCATCTGGCAGGGGTATTCCGCCGCCAACTTGCGAAAGTGCGAAATCGCGGCCTGGTTGGCCTCATAATACAGCCGGGCGGTCTCCTCATCGTATTCGCATATCAGCTTATCATAGATCAGGCCGTGCTGGCTGGTGATCTTGGCGGTGGTGTTGCGGGTCACGCCGCTGCATATACTGTCCGCCTCGATCAGCGCATAATCCGCGCAGGCCCTGTTCAGCGCGCAGGCGCAGAGAAGCCCCGCCATTCCCCCGCCGATGATCAGAATGTCGGTTTTCAGGTCATGTTCAAGGCTGGGGAAGGACGGGAGCTTCGCTGTGTCTGCCCAAAGAGAATTGATCATTTTTTCATCACCGGGCTTAGTATGTGAAGCCCGGCAGAAAATATGACTTTTTCAAATTTTGCAGATGACGCCGCAGCCGATCTTCGCCCCGGCGTTTCCGGCGGGCTGGGAGTGGAGATCGTCCGGCCCGGCGTGGATGACCACGGAGCGTCCAATCACGTCCTTTACACAGAAGCGGCCGGTGATCACCGCCAGATAGGCCCTGCTTTTGCAGCTCAGCAGCGGCGGCAGGTCCCCGGCGTGGAAGGGATGGGGGCGGCTCTCCGGATCATAGTGCCCGCCGGTGTTGGGAAAGCCCTCCCCCGAGCAATCCCCTTTTTCATGGATATGGAAGGCGAAAAAACCGGAGGGCGGCTGGCTGGGCAGGCCTGTCAGCTCTGCCTCCACCAGCACGCCCCCCGGCAGCTGATAAAATTTGACGCTGCCTTTCAGGCAGGGCGCCTGCTCTCCGCCGTGGATTTTGGCCACAGCATCGGGACAAAGGGAAAATCTACGCATAAAACCACCTCGGTATCATCCTATGCGCGTTTTTCTTCCCCTGTTCTGTCCGTCAGCAGCTTCAAATAAAAGCGAAAGGCCGTGGGGAGGGAGTATTCCCGGGCGATCTCCTCCGTTTCTTTCCACAGAAGCTCCCCGCCCTCTCCGGCGCATTCCAGCAGATAAGCGCCCATGTGCCACTCCACATGGGTAAACACATGGGTATGAGCGGCGCAGGGTACGCAGGAAGTGACCCCCAATCCCAGACTATCCGCCCGGGCAGCCGCCTCCTCCGGGCCCAGTTTCCCCTCAACATTGGGAAATTCCCAAAGCCCCGCCAGAAGTCCTCTCTCCGGGCGGCGGCGTATGGCATAGCGCCCTTTATTGCACAGCAGAAACACCGTCCGCTCCTCCACCCGCCGGGCTTTGGGCGGGCTTTTGACGGGGTAGCACTCCTCCGTGCCCCGCTGGTGGGCAAGGCAGTGCTCCCTCAACGGGCACAGCGCGCAGTTTGGCGCGCCCTTGGGGATGCACAGCGTCTCCCCCAGCTCCATCAGGCCCTCGGTCAAGAGCGCCGCGTCCCTTCCGGCCGGGTAGCTCTGGCGCAGCAGCGCTGTGATCCGCCCTTTGGTGTCCGCCTGCCGGATATCTCCGTCCCAGGCCAGCAGCCGGGTCATCACCCGCAGCACGTTCCCATCCACCGCAGGCTCCGGCTGCCCGTAGGCGATGGAGGCGATGGCCCCCGCCGTATAATCGCCGATGCCGGGAAGCTTTTTCAGCTTCTCCGCCTGTTGGGGAAGCTCTCCGCCGTGGCAGGCCACAAGCTGCTGCGCCGCTTTTTTCAGGTTCCGGGCCCGGCTGTAATAGCCCAGACCCTCCCACAGCTTCATCAGCCGCTCGTCCTCCGCCCCGGCCAGGGCCTCCACTGTGGGAAATTCCCGGAGAAAGCGCCGGTAATAGGGGATCACCGCCTCGATGCGGGTCTGCTGGAGCATGATCTCCGACAGCCACACATGATAAGGCGAAGGCTCCTGCCGCCAAGGCAGGGGCCTTCCGTTTTGGGCGTACCACTGGATGACCAGCGGCAGGCAGCTTTTCAGTTTTTCATTTTCCTTTTTGTTGTTCATTTACAGATAGCAGCCGCAGTCGCAGTCGATGGCCTGGCCGGTGATGACCCGGGACTCGTCCGAGGCCAGAAACAGCAGGATATTGGCGATGTCCACATCCTTGCAGATGCCCACGGACAGATCAGAGTGCTTTTCCACGGTGTTGTAAAACTCCTCCGCCGCCGGGGAGCGTTCGTCCTTCAGCTGGACCCGAGTCATGGGGGTCCACACGGTGCCAGGGCAGATGCAGTTTGCCCGGATGCCCTTGCCCGCGTAGCGCATGGCGATATGTCTTGTCAGGGAGACCACAGCCCCCTTGGACGCGCAGTACACCGCGCCGGAGATGCCCAGCTTGGCGGAGATGGAGGAGACGGAGATAATATTGCCGTTGCCCTGCTCCAGCATCACTTTGCAGGCCGCACGGGTGATGGACATGGTGCCCTTCACGTTGATGTTGGTGACAAAATCATAGTCTCTGTCGGTAAACTCCTCAATGGGCTTCAGGCCCTTTTCCAGCACGCCGGCGCAGTTGACCAGCACGTCGATGCGCCCGAAGGCCTCCACCGCCTTAAGCATCAAGGCCTCATTGTCCTCCGCACTGGTGATGTCTCCCTTGACAAAGATGGCCTCGCCGCCCTGCTTTTTGATTTTTGCCAGGACCTTGTCCTTATTGGAGTCACTCACATCCGTCAAAACCAGCTTTGCGCCTTCACCGCCGAAAACCTCAGCGGTCTTCATGCCGATACCGGAGTTGCCGCCGGTGACGATACACACTTTCCCGTCCAGTCTTCCCACAGTTTATCCCTCCGTCAAAAATTTATGCTGAAAGAAGTTTAACCCATCCGCCCCTCACTGTCAAGTGTGTGCAAATGTTTCCGGCCCGGCAGTCAGCCGGGCCGGAGTGATTTTTAATAATTATGTAAACCTATTCGGTGGAGCAGTCCATAGGCCCGAACCAGTACAGGCCGCAGGGGGATGAGCCGGACCCATACACGGGCAAAAAATTCCCACCAGAAATTCCCGGGGGCCAGAATACGCCCTTTGCGCTGGACCTTGGTGACCAGGGCAAAGATCTGCTCCCGGCGGACCGGGCCTTCGATCTCCGTCTGGGCGTCGCCCACGATGTAATAGCTGCCGTCTTTGACTTTGCAGATGCGGTGGAGCACATACCGGCCGCTTCGGCGCTGGAAAAACACCATGTCGCCCACCTGCAGGGGCCGGTCAGGGGCTTTGAAATAGACGTGATCCCGCCCGTGGCACAAAAAGGGGCTCATGCTGCTGCCGCTGATGAGCATGCTGACCTCCCGGCCTTCCTCCACCAGCTCCTTCAGCACGGAGACATATTCAAAGGTGTCCACCTTTTTCATGTTTGCTCCGCCTTTCTCCTCTCTACTCTTCGAAAACCTTTACTTCGATCTCACTGCCGCCCTCTGCCGCAACTTCCTTCACTGCCTGGGCATAGGCCTCCGTCAGCTTGCTGGTATAAAAACGCTGCTGAGGGTTCTCCCCGCTGGATGCTGTCAAGGCCTGGTCTTCCATCCTGTTTTTTATTCCCCGGGCCACGATCTCCGCCGGGTCAATGATCAAAACCGAGGGGTACAGCTTTTCTATTGCCGGGCGCAGGAAGGGGAAATGGGTGCAGCCCAGGATCAGGGCAGAGGGGTCATTTTCCCGCATATACCCATCCAGCGCTTCCCGCACGATGGCTTCCGCTTCCGGCCCCTCATAAATTCCGGCCTCCACCGCCGGAACAAAGCCGGGACAGGCCAGAGGGTAGAGCTTGCCTTTGCATCCGCTCTCCCGCAGTTTTTTCACATAGGTTCCGCTTTTGATGGCTGCGCTGGTGGCGATGATCCCGATATTCCGGTCCGGATAGGTTTCGGCAACGGTTTTTACCGTCATGTCGATCATTCCCTCAACAGGGAGCATGGGATAGCGGTCTTTCAAATTGCCCAGACAGAGGGAGCTGATGGTATTGCAGGCCACCACAAGCATTTTCACGGGAAAGGAGGTCAAAAAATCCGCGATCTGCTGGGAAAAGGCCTTTAAGGTTTCCACCGACCGGTCGCCGTAGGGCGCTCGCAAACAGTCGCCGTAGTAGATGATGCTCTCCCCGGGCAGTTCCCTTTTCAGCGCCTTCACGCAGGTCAGGCCGCCCATGCCCGAGTCAAACAGGGCGATGGCCCTGTCGTCTGTTTCCTTGATGTTTTGCCCACGGCCTTCTTTGCCGCCGGCCTTCATGATATATTCCATTTCACACACTCAAATCTTTTCTTCTCCCACAGCGCCGGAAGCCCTTTGCCGCAGGCTCATAAAAAACAGAGTACCACAAACGTTGTACTCTGCCAATTCAAAATGCCGGACAGTCCTGATTTCAGGAACAACAGAAATACTGCCCGCAGCGCGGGCCAAACCAATGCTCTTTTTCTATCATTATATTATGGTATAGAGTATAGTTTTGCTTCCCGGAATTGTCAATAGATTTTTCCGCAGCCTTTCCTTCCGTCAAAGCTTTAAATTAATTTGGTGAACAATCCCGGTTAATGATACAGCCATCCGATGAGGAAAGATAAAGGAGCCTTTCTCCCTCAGGCCGTTAAAGCCCTTGTCATCGGCGCCGCTTTGTGTTATGATAAAAGCAAGCTGTGGCTATACCACAGGAACGGATAATCAAGCTAACGATAAGGAGGAAAAAGATGAAAGGAAACCGAAAAAAGGCAGCGGCCGTTCTGGCTGTGCTGCTGGTGATCCTGTTCGGCTGCATGTTTGCCGCCGACAATATCCAGCGGGGAGGCGGCAGCATTGCCGTGACCGAGGGCTGGATCGTGACCGACGTGGGAAATCTGATGTACAAGCTGTATACCCCCGAAACCGCTACGGCGGAAAACAAAGCCCCGGGCGTGCTGCTGCTGCACGGCTACCAGAACGACCACGAGACCTGCGCGGCCTATGCCATCGAGCTGGCCCGGCGGGGCGCAGTGGTCCTGGCCCTGGATGAATACGGCCACGGCTCCAGTACCGTCGGTCTGGTGAATCGTGGTTATGTAAACCATAAAGTCACCGTCAACTACGGTGAGGACAGTGTGGAGGACGGCACCTTCAAGGCCATCGGCGGCCAGGTCCGCTACAAGGTCATGATGAACTTCTCCAACCTGAGCTTTTTTGACGAGCACTACACCACAGACGACGACGGCAACAGCCTGACCGACAGCTCCTGCGGCGGCAGCTACGCCTATGCCCTGCTGGCCGCCATGGACAATGTGGACGCCTCCCGTCTGGCCGTCAGCGGACACTCCATGGGCACCTGGTCCTCCTGGTCCGTGGCCGCGGACTTTGCCGGAACGGAGATCGCGCCCCAGGCCATCGTATTGCAGTGCGGCGAGCTTTTCCGGGACAGCGCCTATGACGCGGAAAACATCTCCTTCAACAACGTGCTTCTGCTTCAGGCGAAGTACGATGAGTTCAGCTACTTCCGGGATTATCAGAACATGGTGACTGACGAGCTGCTGCGCAGCGACCTGCGGACCGAGTTTTTGGGCTGCACTGCGGATGAGGCCGCCTGGGACACCACCTACGGCGATTTTGCCGACGGCTCCGCCCGGCGCATTGAGCTGCTCAACACCAACCACCGGCTTACCACCCACAACTCCCGGGGTCTTGCCGCCGCCATCACCTGGCTGGAAAACAGCATCGGTCTGGACAGCAGCCTGGCCCCCACCGATCAGGTGGCCATGACCAAGGAAGTGCTGGTCCTCATTGCCATGCTCTGTGCCGTGGCCTCCCTGCTGCCGGTGATGGAGCTTCTGCTGACCCTGCCCTTCTTTGCCAAAATCAGCCAGCCCCTGCCCTCCCGTGAGGGGGTCAAATCCGGGGGCAAGTGGTGGAAAGGCGCGATCATCACCATGCTGATTGCCGCTTTCACCTATCCCTTTATGACCCAGCTGGGCCACGGGCTCCTGCCCCTGCCGGAAAACATCTTCCGCATGACCATCGGAAACGGCTTTCTCAGCTGGTATCTGCTGCTGATCCTCATCATGGTCGTGACCAGCGTTATCGGCTACCGGAAGAACAAAAAGAAAGGCGCCCTGGACGGCTGGTACAGCATGGGCCTGGGCAGTGCTGATGCGCCGGACAAAATGGGCTGGGGCCTTCTGGGGCGCAGCGCTCTGCTGGTTTTGTGTATGCTGGCCTTCATGTACATCCTTGTGGCCATCTGCGAGGCCGCCTTTATGCTGGACTTCCGCTTTATCTGGCCCTTCTTCAAAACCTTTGACTTGAGCCGCTTCGGCCAGTTCTGGGTGTATATCCCGGTCTTTGCCCTGTTCTTCATTCTCAACAACAGCAAGATCATGGCCTCCGCCCGCTGCGAGGCCAGCTACAAGCCCGGCTTTGCCGGCTTCATGGGCTGCTGGTGGAGAAACGCCCTGATGATGGTGGGCGGCATTCTGATCATCGTGCTGATCGAGTATATCCCCTTCTTCATGGGCATCGGCCCTGGCGCGGACCTGCTGTTCAGCCCCACCTTCGGCGGCCCCTTCATGTCCCTGCTGATCCTCTTCGCGCCCCAGGTGCTGGTGTTCAGCGTTCTCTGCACCTATATTTACCGCCGCACCGGCAGCGTCTACACCGGCGCGCTGACTGTGGCCTCCCTGGCCTGCTGGATCGTCACCGGCGGTTCGTCCATGCTGTAAAAATCTCTTTAACGTTTGAAAAAGCACCCGTAAGGGTGCTTTTTCAGGTCTTTGACACTGTATGTTGTCTGACAGCTCAGGCCAGAAGGATGCACACAGCGATCAAAAGCTGGCCGGCATAGTAGCTGAGCAGATTGATGGCCCGAAGGGGTTTGATCTTCTTTCCAAAGCTGTAATAGATCATGATAAAATCGCTGAAGACAAAGAGCAGACCGCCTATGGTAAATACGGCATTTGCCGCCGTTGCCCCCGTCATGGCCAGCAGTACCGCGGCGCAGGAAAACATGGCAATCACGGTGACCAGATAAACATAGCCGAAGACCTTCAGCCCCTTGTTGGGGGCAGTGATCCGCTTCATCAGCGGAGGAATAGCGGTAACGGAGAGCAGGGCCGTCACCAGTATGGCCGGCAAAAGGATCCGTTTGGAGCAATTCAGCAGCGCGGCAATATACAGAAAATGTCCGCAGAGAAAGGCCAAAATCCCTACAGCAAAGATTTTCATGGACTTACCGCCCTCTAACTGGTTGCGCAGGTTTAACAGAATATCACCAAGCATGCCCAGCACCAAACCAATCATAACCAGTTTTCCAAAGGGTGAGGGATTTTCCCTGTAGCACAGGAAGCCAAGCAGCACGAAGAAAAAGGAAGCCATTCCTTTCAGCGCCGTTGCTTTTGCCATTTTCCCAGCATACTCCGCCCGGATAAAGCAGACATCAACGGCAATGCCCACGATGCAAATCAATGCGATTTTCAGCGTCATATCAACAATCCTCTCATCGTTTTTTGTTATGTCCGGAACCGTGTTTATCCTGGCCATACCACCCGGGCAGCTGATTTTTTTAAACCCGTTTCCCGGAAGGCGTTTTCCGGGAAACGGACGCTTTCACTTAATAGAACTCGCCGGGGACTTCCAGAACCAGATCGGAGGTGGGGAAGCTGGAGCAAGGGTGGATATAGCCGTACTCCACATCCGCCCAGCGGCGAAGCTCGTTCTCCTGGGGGACAAACACCGTGCCGGAAACCAGCTTTGACCGGCACCAGCCGCACTCGCCTGAGCGGCAGCGGGACGGGGCCTTGATGCCGGCCCGCTCAACCGCCGTCAGAACCGGCTCATTGGCGCTGGCTTTGATGTGATACTCCGCCGCGCCCTGCTTTACCACCAGGTCAAACACCTTGTCTCTGCACGCCGCCGGGTAGCCCTCCAGCTCCCAGGGCGTCTTTGTCACGTCGATCATCTTGCGGCGGAACAGCCTCTCCGGCAGGCCCAGCTTGGCGATCTCCGGCTTCAGGAAGCGGTACATGGCCTCCGGCCCGCAGAGGAACACCGAGTATTCCTTGTCCGCCGGGGCGTATTTTTGGATGAGCTCCGCGGTGATGAAGCCATGCTCATAGCCCGCAGTCTCCGCGTCGGACAGGACATGGACCACTTTGAACTTGGGGCACTGGGCGGCGATCTCGTCCAGCTCCTTTTTAAAGAGGATGCTCTCCTCGTCCCGGGAGCCATAGAGCAGGGTCAGCTTGAAATCCTCCACGCCGTCGCGAATGGCCCGGGCCATGGAGAGGAAGGGCGTGATGCCCGAGCCGCCGGCAAGGCCGATGACCGTGTCCGCGTCCCGCAGATCTTCATAGTAGAAGAAGCCCTGGGGGTCTGAGGCCGTCAGCTCATCGCCCACGTTCAGCTCCGCTAAAAGCCGGTCGGCCACAAATCCGCCGGGGTTTGAACGCACGGTGATGGCCGCCTTGCCCTTCAGCGCGTCCTTGGGGGAGGAACAGAGGGAGTAAGAGCGGGTGACAAAGCTGCCGTCTATGGGGAGCTTCAGCGACAGATACTGCCCGGCCCGGAAATAGGGGAAGGGCTCTCCGTCCAAGCGGCGGAACACAAAGGTCTTGGCCCCTGCGCTCTTGTGGTCGATGATCTCATCCACCACCAGGCGCTGGCAATCCGGATGCAGCTTCTTTGCGTTTTCGTTGATGGGAAAACTGCCTTTGACCTCCTTTGCCGGCGCGGCCTGGATGGCTTTTTCCCTGGTTTTGGCCATGTTCTTGAATTTGAGCATGTCAAACTTGCCGATAAGGCCCACTTTTACATTGAGCGCCATTACTTGTTCCCTCCTTCTTCCGCATTCAGTTCTCTGATCGCACTCTGCGCCATGAGCTGCCCGCAGATATAGGCGGCGCTGTAGCCGTCGCCCCGCGGGCCCGCCGCGCCGATGGGCCGCAGACCCTTGATGGGATAATCCTGGCCCAGCATCATCATGCGCGCCATCATGCCGTCCCAGTCGGCCGTCTCATAGCCGTATACCGCACCCTCCGGGGCGTTCAGATAGCGGGCAAAGGTCCAGGGACTGGCAACGGCCATCTCTTCGATATGGCCGGTCAGGTCAACGCCCATTTTCTCCTTCAGGATACGGAGCATTTTCTTTGCCCCGTCGGTCTTGAATTTGAAGTAGTCCTCCTGGCTCAGGTCATTCCAGTCCACCGGAGAGCCGAAGGTGGTGAAGGAACAGACGCAGGTGCCCTCCGGCGAGAAGTCCGGATTGATCACGTTGTAGCAGAGGAAGATGGAATAATCGTTGGTTTTCATGCCGCCCATGATATTCTCATACTCCTTGCGGGAATCGGCGGTGCCGGGCAAGAAGGTGTTGTAGTCCTTAATGCCCAGTTCCTCTGCGGATTTGTCGCAGCAGAAATAGGCGGTGTACATGCGCCCGCCGAAACGGCCGTTTCTGGCGGCGGACAGCTTCTTCTCCCGCTCAGGCACCAGTTCTTTGGGCATCATTTTGCCGTAGATAATGTCCGGGTTGATGTTGGCCAGCACATAGCGGCAGTCGATCTGCCCCAGATTGGTCTTTACGCCGCAGAGCCGGTCCCCGTCAAAGAGGAACTCTTCGGCCCGGCAGTTGAACCAGACCTGGCCGCCCAGCTCCCGGAAGCGCTCCACCATGGCCGTGGAGATCTGGTGAGAGGTGTGCTTGGGGATGTAGGCCCCGCGGGAGACGTATTTATGGACCATGGCCGCGTAATGGATAAAGGCCAGGTGCTCCATATCCACGCCCAGATAGGACCAGTAGATGGACAGGATATCCTGGGCCTTCTGAGGCAGCTTCAGCGCGTCAAACACTTTCTTGGTGGAGTAAGCACCGGTGCGGAGCATGTTGGGGTATTTCGCCTGGAGCACCTTTGAGTCGGCGTGGCCCTTGGAGGCGGTAATGTAGGCGATACCGTCCAGCACCTCCTGGAACAGGTCGAAAAGCGTTTCCATCCTGGCCCGGCTGCCGGGGACATATTTCTCCATGGCGTCAATAAAGGGCCCGATCCCGGCGGGCATGACCACATCCATTGGCGAGCCGTCGGAATAAGTGGAAATGCAGCGGTAGCAGTCCGGGACCTCTATCCACTCAAGCTTGACCCCATAGGCATCCAGAATATTCCGCACATCGCCGGGGTTATTTGCCGGGCCGTAGTCGCAGATCTCGTGGAGGGAGGGTTCTATCTCGAAACGGCCTCTGCGAAAGCTGGAAGCTGCCCCGCCGGGCAGATTGTGCTGCTCGATCAGCAGGGTCTTTTTCCCCGCGATCTGGCACTGGAGCGCCGCAGACAATCCGGCATTGCCGGCGCCTACGACGACTACATCATATTTTGCCATAGATTTTCTCCTTTCTCGACTTTTGGTTTGTGGTTATACCATAGCTGTTATAAATATAACATACATTTGTCCATAATGCAAGAGGCCGGGGACAGATTTAATACTATTCTTCGATAAAACGCTTTAGAATTTTAGCGAGGCAGAATTGTGTCAGCCGAGGCGCTTTCCGCAGCGAATAATGGACAACTATTTGCAAGGAAAGCAACGAAGGTTGGCGCAATTCTGACCGCTAAAAAATAAATGGTTTTATTGAAGAATAGTATAAGCCGTTGCAAGAAAGAAAAGGCTCTGCTATAATCAGAAAAAGAAATTTGTTCCCCCTGCGGAGGTAAAAAACATGGCTGAATTTGTGAAAATCGGCTCCCTCTCTCTCATCGACGCGGTCAAGCAGCAGCTCATGGCCAAGATCCTGTCCGGCGAACTGAAGCCCGGCGACCGGCTCCCGGCGGAGCGGGACATGGCGGACAAGCTGGGCGTCAGCCGCAGCTCCCTGCACCAGGCCGTGCTTTCCCTGGAAAGTGAGGGCTTCGTCTCCATCGTCGCCCGCCGGGGGACCATCGTCAACGACTTCCGCAAAAACCCCACCCCCCAGTCGCTGGCCGCGCTGATGAGCTATGGCTCCATTGAGCTGGACCACTCCCTGTTTTCCGACATGATGGATACCCGCATCTGGCTGGAGAGCGAATGCGCCCGCCGGGCCTGTACCCATATTTATGCCAGCACGCTGGAAGAAATGAAAGCGATGGTGGACGCCATGGAAAACGGCGAAGGGGATCTCTCGGAGCTGATCTACCGCTTCCACTACAAGCTGACCCAGGCCTCGGGCAACAGCCTGTACAGCATGATCTTCCGGGGCTTTGAGCAGGTGATCCGCTCCCTCATTGAAAAGCATTACAGCATGAAGCCGGGCGATATTCAGGAGTCCATCCGGCTGCGCCGCTCTCTTCTGGCCGCCATTGAAGCGAACCAGCCCCAGGCCGCGGCAGATCATGTGTGCAAAATCATCTGCCAGGGCGTGGACGTGTTGGAAGCGCGGTATCACTGAAGGTCCGGCGGTATATCCTGCAAATATCCCCGGCGGGGTGTACGTCGGGAAAATCGCTTTGCGTGAAGAGCGTATATTATTTTGTATCCCAAGAACGTACAATAAAGCACGGTTTAACTTATTCAGGAGTTTTTTCATATACTTCTGAATCAGTTTTGAAACGCCCCGGCGGTTGAAGCGGTCATAAAGTCCTTATAGGACTTTTTTGACAAGCTGACGCCCCTCCGCACAAGTGTGCGAAGGGGCGTTTTTCTTATTGAAGATCGGAAGGATCACGGCCTTACTCCCCCACCGGGATGCCTGCGTTTCGCATGGCCCTGCGCAGAGCCGGGACGCCGTCATTGAATACCGCGCCGGGCATTCCGCAGAAGCTCGCCCCTTCCACATTCGCCGGAGAATCGTCCACGAAGAAGCACTCCTCCGGAACCAGGGAGAATTTCTCGAACAGCAGCCGGTAAATCTCCGGCTGGGGCTTGACCAGCTTCACGTCGGCAGAGATAAGCGTGCCGTCAAAGAACTTGCTGCAGGGGATCAGAGGCCAGTAGTCGTGCTGCCGGTAGCTGGCATTGGAGAGAAGATACAGGCCGTAGCCCTTTTCCTTCAGCTCCTGCACCAGTTCGTAGCTGCCCTCCACAGGCAGGATGGGCCTCTCCCACTGGTCGGTCAGGATGTGTACCGCGCTGTGCAGGCGCTCAGGAACTCTCCGGCAGATCAGCTCCGCCGCCTGGCGCTCGGTCAGGCTGCCCCGGTCCATTTTGGCCCACTCCAGGGAGCGGAACACCTGAACCAGCAGCGTCCTTTGGTCCTCCGGCGCCACGCCCAGCCGTTCAATGAAATACTCCGGCTCAAAGCGCAGCAGGACGTTTCCCATGTCAAAGACAATGTTTTTTATCATCAGACGATCTTTACCTTTCCTTTTGTCGCCCGGAACACGATCAGCAGGGAGATGATGGTGGTAACGGTCAGGATGGTAGCCAGGGCAGCGGCTGTGCCGTCGCTCATGCGCACAACCTCCTGATAAATGGCCACGGCGATGGTGGAGGTCTTGCCGCTGTACAGCATGATGGAGCTGGACAGCTCGTTGATGCAGGTGATCCAGCTGAGCACCGCGCCGGACATGATGCCCGGCAGCATCATGCGGGCCGTGACGGTGAAGAAGGTCTTCATGGGCGACACGCCCAGGTTGATGGAGGCCTCCTCAATGGACGGGTCCATCTGGTATAGGAAGGCCGAGCCGGACCGGACGGTATAGGGCAGCTTTCGGATAACATAGGAGATGATCATAATGGCCGCGGTGCCCACCAGGATCAGGGGCTTGCGGTTGAAGGCCACGATCAGGCCGATACCCAGTACAGAACCGGGAATGACAAAGGGGAACATGACCAGGGTGTCGATAATATTGGCCACTTTGCCCTTCTTGCGCACCAAAATGTAGGACACGATGATGCCCAGAATGATGATGAACACGATGGCGATCAGAGAGAACACATAGGTGTTGCGGATGTTGGTGCCCAGACGGGACAGGATGGCCCGGTAGTTATTCAGGTTGATGCCCTTGACCATGCCGGAGAAGCTGCGCTCCACGAAGGACTGGCAGACCACCACGATCTGGGGCAGGAAGGCCACGAACACCACCAGGAAGATGGGCGCGGAGACCGCGAAACGCCGCCAGCCGTGGAGCTGGGTCTCCTGCGGGGGACGCATGGAGCTCATGGTGTAGTTGCGCTTGTCCACCACCAGCTTCTGGAAGGTGAGCATCAGCAGCGAGCAGCTGACGATGATTACCGACAGCGTGGAGGCCATGTAGGGGTTGACAGCACTTTCGGACATGTACTCGTTATACACCAGCACCGGCAGTACCGTATAGCCCTCGCCCAGCAGCATGGGGGTACCGAAGTCGGCCAGGCAGGTCATAAAGACCATGATGCAGCCTGCCAGAATGGAAGGCAGGATGACCGGCAGGGTGATGGTCCAGATACGGCGCAGCTTGCTCATGCCCAGGTTCTCCGCCGCCTCCTCCAGGGAGCTGTCGATGCTGTTCATGGCGCCGGAGGTGTACAGGTAGATATACGGAAACAGGTGCAGCGTAAAGACGAAGATGATGCCTCCCCGCCCGTAGATGGTGGGTGCGGTGGCGTCGAAGGTGGCAAAGAGCTTTGCCAGCAGGCCGTTGCGGCCCAGCAGGATGATCCAGGAGTAGGCCCCGATGAAGGGAGGGCTCATCAGGCTCATAATGATGAAGATGTGCAAAATCTTCTTGCCCGGGATATTGTAGCGGGTCATCAGGTAGGCGATGGGCACGCCGATCAGGGTGGTGGTAAACACCGTGGCAAAGCAGACCACCATGGAGCGGATCAGCGTCTGATAATAATAGGGCTTGGTGAAAAAGCGGATGAAGTTATACAGTGTCAGGCCCTCTACCTTGTTGGAAAAGACGCTCTTGGTCAGAATGGTGTAAAAGGGATAGACAATGAACAGGCACATGGCCACGATCACGATGATTTTGGCGAAGAACCAGAAATCTGGCCGCCAGCGGGAGCCAAGCTTGGTTTTCACAGGCTCAGCACCTCCCCGGATCCCGCCTCATAGAGGCTGACGCGCAGCGGGTCAAAGCGCAGATGGACCTTCTCCCCATCCGGGTGGACGTCGGAGGTGTCCTTGGTGTACTCGTTGACGATCAGGCTCTGCCCGTTGTCCAGCTGTACCTCGTACTCGATAAAGTCCCCCAGGAAGGTGGAGAACAGCACCGTGCCGGGCATACCCTCCTCCGCGAAGAAAAGCTGCTCCGGGCGGGCGGACAGGCTGCCCTTGCCCTCGTAGTCGCGGCAGGCGGGCACCTCGATGCTCAGCTCGTTTTGGATGGTGACCTTCGCCTTGCCGCCGGCCGCCTTCACATCGCAGTCCAGGAAGTTGCTGACGCCGATGAAGCCCGCCACAAAGGGATTCTGGGGCTTGGCGTAGATCTCGTTGGGCGTGCCGATCTGCATGATATGGCCGTCCTTCATGACGGCGATCCGGTCGGAGATGGCCAGAGCCTCCTCCTGGTCGTGGGTAACGTAGATGGTGGTAATGCCCAGGCGGCGCTGGAGCTTTTTGATGACGGAGCGCATCTGCACCCTGAGCTTGGCGTCCAGGTTGGACAGGGGCTCGTCCATCAGCAGTACGCTGGGCTCGATAACGAAGGCACGGGCCAGCGCCACGCGCTGCTGCTGGCCGCCGGACAGCTCGTTGGGCTTGCGGTCGGCCAGGTGGGAGATCTGCACCAGCTCCAGGGCCTCGTCCACCTTGGGGCCGATCTGGGCCTTGGGAACCTTGCGGGCCTTCAGACCGTAGGCCACGTTCTCCCGCACCGTCAGGTGGGGGAAGATGGCGTAGTTCTGGAACACCATACCGATATCCCTTTTGTGGGCGGGGACATCGTTTATCCGCTTTTCGCCGAAGTAGAAGTCGCCGCCCTCGATGGAGTTGAAGCCGGCGATCATGCGCAGCAGCGTGGTCTTTCCGCAGCCGGAGGGGCCAAGCAGCGTGAAAAACTCCCCCTCCCGGATATCCAGTGACACACCGCACAAAGCGGTAAAATCGCCGTAGCGCTTTACGGCATCCTTGATGATTACAGCGTTGCTCATAGTTTGTCCTCCGTTCTATACAGTTCAAAACAGCACAGCCCTGCCGGGCGGGGTTCTTTTCAGCCGTATAATCAGGCATAGGGGAGGCGTATAAAGCGCCTCCCCTGTTGTTTAAGCTTTTAAACTCAGCCGACGGTCAGGTCGTTCCACTTTTCTACGATGGATTCCTTCTCGGTGGCAGCAAAGGCGAAGTCGTAATCGCCCAGGTCAAGCTCGCTGAGCTCGCACAGGCCAACGGGAGTCAGGTCGCTGCGGACGGGGCGGCGGGCCCAGTCGCCGTTCTGTGCGGTCTGGCACTCAAGGCTGGTGACAAAGTCGATGAACAGCTTGGCATTCTCTTCGTTGGGGCAGTTCTTGATGAGAGCCACGCCGTCGGGAACTGCGGAGTTCTTCTCCGGGTAAACATAGCCGATATCCGGGTTGTCGTTGTACAGAACAGCGGACTTCTCAATGGTCACGCCCAGCACATACTCGCCGGAGGCCACCAGCTTGTGGCAGTTGCCGGAGGAGTCCTGGATCTTGCCGTCCAGGTTGGCGATGAACTTCTCTACCAGGGCCCAGCCTTCGTCCAGCGTGGGCTGGCTGAAGAGCATGGTGCACAGCTGAGTGTAAGCGGAGCCGGACTTGGCGGGAGATGCGTAGGCGATCTTGCCCTTCAGGGACTCATCGCACAGGCCTTCCCAGGTGGTGGGAACGTCAGCCTCATCGATGAGGGTCTTGTTGTAGATGAACACCATGGGCAGGGGGGACTCGCCGATCCACAGGTCGTTTGCGTCCTTGTAGGCCTCGTCGATCACGTCGTCATTGGCGCAGACATAGGGGGCAAAGTAATCGGTGTAGGCGGCCAGAGTGTCGGCGCCGCCGCCCCACAGCACGTCGCCCTGGGGATTGGCGGACTCAGCCACAACGCGCTGGCACAGCTCGCCGGTACCTGCTGCGATGACCTCAACGTTGATGTTGGGATAGGCCTGACGGAACATCTCAACGCCGGCGTTCAGGGGGTCGGCGTCATGGGGAGAGTAGACGACCAGGTTGCCGGTATAGTCCTCGGGGGCCTTCTCGGCGGGTTCATCGGGTTCAGCGGGGGCTTCCTCCGCGGGAGCTGCGGATTCGGGCGCGGGCGTCTCCGCGGGAGCAGTGCTTCCGCCGCAGGCGCACAGGGCGAATACCATTGCCAGAGCAAGCAGCAGTGCAAGATATTTTTTCATTTTCTTCCTCCGTTTAAAAGATTTTTGTTTTGGGACAAGCCCTTTAGTGGATTTTATCGCCCGCTTGGCAGATTGTCAATAAGTCTTCAAAGGACGAAAAACCAAAAAATTATACATCTTGAACAGTTTTATTCCGAAAAATTTTCCATTTTCCACAAACCAAAGCAAAAAATTTTACATTTCTTACAATTTTACTTTACAAAGTTTTTACATAAAGCTATTCGGGATAAGCTAAACTTTTATTTTGTATTATACAGGCTTTTTCCCCGGACAGACCGGCTTTTCTGCCCGTACTCCCCTTTTCGCCCGCGGAAAAAGATACAGATACAAAGCAGAAAGGAGCCGGCAATGGACACAAAAAGCAATTTGCCCAGGGTAGAAAGCAGTCTGCGGCATCAGATACTGAAAATGCCCGAGGCCACCTATGAGGCCAGCGGCATCATCGTCAACGGCAGAAGGATCAAATCCTTTGTCTTTACCACTGACCTGGCCATTATCCGCAATTGTGACGCGGACGCGGTATTCGCCGTCTACCCCTTCACACCCCAGCAGGCCATCAGCGAGGCCATCATCAAAGCCGCCTATGTGCCGGTATTCTGCGGTGTGGGCGGAGGGACCACCAAAGGGCTGCGCACAGTACGCATCGCCAAGGATGTGGAGTCCCAGGGGGCCATGGGCGTGGTGCTGAACGCGCCCATATCCAACGCAAACCTGATGGCCGTAGCCCGGGGGATCGACATCCCGGTGGTCATCACCGTGGTCAGCAGTGAAACCAACATCGCCCGCCGTCTGGACGCGGGGGCCTCCATCCTCAATGTGGCCGGAGCTGCCGAGACGCCAAAAATCGTGCGGAAGATCCGGGAGCAGTTTCCCGACGTGCCCATCATTGCCTCCGGCGGGAATACCAACGAGACCATCCGGGAGACCATCCGCGCCGGCGCTAACGCCATTACCTACACCCCGCCCAGCACCTGCGAGCTGTTCAAAACCACCATGAGCAAATACAGAGAAATGTAAAACCCTTTCGGGTGTCTCCCCGACTCAGCACCATCCGGGACGCAGAACCGCCTGAATTGGCCGGGCATTTATACTGGACTCCCGCAAAAAAGCAGGCAAAGTCTGCTCTTTATGGGAAAACAGGATTAAACATCAATTACCGGCTGGTTTTTCCGGATCTATGAATTGCCGCACTTTTCCGGTTTCGTTCGCCACAACTATTCTTCAAGAAAATGTCCCCGAGCGCAGCAGCGTTCGGGGACATTTGAGTCTGTCAAAAAAGACCTGGCAGAATCCCCTGATCAGGGCCTGCGTTTTTTGGGGTCATTCCGCATAAATCCCGCCATATCGTTTTCACCTAATCTGAGCGCATAGCTGTTTTCCCGGATAAACGTGACAACATTTGCTTCATCCAGCTCCAAAAACACCGGTTTCACTACGGCCCGGTTTAAATCCAGCAGTTTTTTCAAGCCCACAACCGTGTGCTCAGCGGGCAGACGAAACATCGCTCTGAGAATATCCTCCAGCTTTTGTCGTTCTTTCCATGTCAGCTGCCTTGCATTCTGCTTCCCTTTCACGAAACCGGAATAAGCAACCAAACCATCCACGAGAATACTGCATTGCAGGGTATCCCTGGGGGTTATAGCCTTATTTTTGAGAAACTCTTCCACGCTCTCCACGAAAGCCTGCACTCTGGTGCGCAGCTGGCCGCTCAGCCCCACAATGTAGGGCCTGTCCACGGAGAGAATGGGAATTCCGTAATCTCTGGGCATGATATGGTTGGCAATGACCCGCTCATAGGACCAGTAGGTGCAGAACTTCATCTGCTCATAAATGGCGCCGTCCGCCTTGAACTCCCTGACCAGCTGGGCCACATGGTCATTGCGGTATTTGACCCGGTGCAGCGCGCTCTGGCGGGGGCACTCCGTGTTTTGCAGATACCAGCGGCAGACCTGGGTGAGGGCGTCCTCCTGCTGGGTCAGCGCAATCTCCTGCCGGCCGGGGAAGCTGCCGTAGCAGAAGCGATCCGCAACCACCAGCGCGCCGCAGCTCTCGATCAGCCTGATCAGATTGGGGTCATCAATTTCGGAGCCGACCACTGCCACCCGAACCCGGTAATTTTTCTCAGGGTCAACCTTGCGATCCCGGATTTCCTCCAGCGTCTCTTGCAGCAGAGGCAGAATCAGCCGCTTGGGACAGGTATAGCTCACCAGAACCAGAACGGCAAACTCATAGCCGGTGATGGGCGGAATGTCCAGCTTGCGCAGTTCCCCGATCTCCGTGAGGATGCGGCAGACCTGGTTGTGTTCCCGGACTGCCGCACGGATGGCGTCATCCGAAGTGTCCACCCCATAGTTTTCCCACAAAGGCTTCAGTTCTTTCATTGCCGCCCTTCTTTCTCTGTGTTTTTTTGCTCTCCCACTTATGTCAGTCAAACTGACATAAGTGAGGATACACAAATCCCGATGGCTCGGGATTTGAAGTGTATGGAGTTATTTGCCGCTCAAGGCCCTTACGAACATCTGGCTTAAATGGAGCATCCGGCTGTCATAGTCCAACTCTCTGGCGCTGGGGGTGCCGCCGATGAAAAGGCGCTGCATGATCCCCAGGATCGCGTCATAGGAGTTGTAGTAAATCTCCTGCACGTCCACATCCGGACTGATGGAGCCGTCCGCCAGACCCTTCCGGATGGCCTTGGCCATGGGGCCGTTGGAGGTCTCGTAAGGCTCAGGGGGCTGGTTCTTGATCTCATGGAGCTTTCCCGCACTGTGCAGGGTAAGCTCTGCATCCAGGGTAAAGCGCATCCCTTTGGGGTCCAGCCGGTAGAGCCTGGAATAGCAGATAAGAATCTTTGCCGCATCCTCCAAGCCGCTTGTGCTGCCTTCGGGGCTGTCTTCCTGAAACATCCGGTCTATGCGTTCCAACACCCGGTTCCAGTACAGCACTGAAAAACGGAAATCAAGAGCCCGGAGGGAGGAAAAACAAAAATACCGCCTGCCAGATTTTTATGGCAGGCGGTATAACTGTATTCTTACACTTCGGTCATCCACAGCCCATGGAGATTGCAGTAGGCGTAAACCGCAACCGCTTTATCATCTCCCAAGCAGAAGGTGACATTGGGTT
>CAMGRL010000031.1 GCA_946061515.1 uncultured Clostridia bacterium | reverse complement strand
TCGGCCTATGTGGGCACCTGCCTGATGCCGCCCCTTTTCGGGCTCATCGCCCAAAGTGTCAGCGTGGCGCTCTATCCCCTGTTCCTGTTTGTCTTTCTGGCGCTGATGTTCATCTCCTTTGAAAAGTTGCTGAGATCTTGCCAATAAAACAAAACGGCCCACCCAGCTGCAATGGCAATGGAAGACCCCGCATAGGCACTGCGGGGTCTTTTTTTGTGCCCGGGTATAAATTTTTCCCCGCTGTGTACGGTTCGTGTCCAAAATGTGAATTTTAAGCCCCTGCCCTGCCGAAACTATTGACAAAGGGCAGGGCGAATGATATATTAGCACTCGAAAGCAAAGAGTGCCAACAGTCGTTGGCCGTGAGTGCTAAAATGCGAAACGGCAGGTCAGGAAATGGCGATCAGCGAGAGGAAAAAGAAAATACTCGCCGCAGTGGTGGATGAATACATCCGCACCGCAGAGCCGGTGGGCAGCAAGGTCATTGCCCAAAACGCCGGTCTGGGCTGTTCCTCCGCCACCATCCGCAACGAGCTTGCGGAGCTGGTGAACATGGGCTACCTTGAGCAGCCCCACACCTCCGCGGGCCGGGTGCCCACGCCCATGGGCTACCGGATGTACGTCAACGAACTGATGGAAAAGCAGAAGCTCTCCCTGGAGGAGACGGAGGAGATCAACCGCCGCCTGAACACAAAGCTCCAGCAGCTGGACGACGCCATAAGCGACATCGGCCGCCTGGCCTCCCAGCTCACCGACTATCCCGCTCTGGCCCTCACCGCCCAGAGCACCGTCACCATCAAGCGTTTTGACTTGATCTATGTGGACGCCAACACCTTCATCATCGTGGTGATGCTTTCCAACAACAGCGTCAAAAACAAATTAGTGCATCTGCCCATCTCCGTGGATCAGAGCATGGTGCAGAAGCTCTCCACCCTCTTCAACGCCAGCTTCACGGGCATCGACGACGAGCAGATCACCCCGCTGCTGATCAGCTCCACCGAGCGGGCCGCAGACGACACCATGGGGATCGCCTCCGTGATCGCCGCCTTTGCCATTGAGGTGCTGACCGAGGCCAACACCCCCTCCGCCTTCATCACCGGTGAAAACCGGCTGCTGAGCCAGCCCGAATACCGGGACCCGGACAAGGCACACCGCCTGATGAGCTATCTTTCCGGCGGCGGTCACATCCTCCCCGCGGCGGACAGTCTGGACGGCAGCGAGGTAAGGGTGTTCATCGGGCCGGAAAACGTGGCGGAGGAGCTGAAAGACTCCAGCGTTGTGATCGCGACCTATGACGCGGGGGACAATACCAAAGGCCTGATCGGCGTGGTAGGCCCCACCAGGATGGATTACTCCACCGTGGCCGCCAAGCTGGGCTTTCTCGCCTCCCAGCTCTCCAAGCGTCTGGGCGGCGGCGAGTCTCCGCCGGAGGGTTTGCACAACAAACTGATAATCAAGGGAGATGATACCAATGAGCGAAGATAAGAAGACCCCTGAATCCCAGCAGGAGCAGGAAGTAAAGGAAGAGGCCAAGAGTGAGGCAAAAAAGCCCGACGATAAAAAGAAGGACAAGAAGGAGAGCAAGGCGGCCGAGGAGAAAAAGGAAGAGCAGAGCAGCCCCGCCGAGGAGCTGAAAGGCGCAAACGACCGTTATCTCCGGCTGCTGGCCGAGTATGACAACTACCGCAAGCGCAGCCAGAAGGAAAAAGACAGCCTGTACGCCGACATCAAGTCCGACACGGTGGCAAAGTTTCTCCCGGTCTACGACAACCTGGTCCGGGCCCTTGCCCAGAGCACCGAGGACGAGGCCTACCGCCGGGGCGTGGAAATGATCATGACCCAGTTCAACACCACGCTGGAAAAGCTGGGCGCTACCAGAATAGAGTGTCTGGGTCAGAAGTTCGACCCCAGCCTGCACAACGCGGTCATGCATGTGGAGGATGAGGAAAAGGGCGAAAACGAGATCGTGGAAGTCTTCCAGGAGGGCTTCATGATGGGCGAAAAAGTCATCCGTTTCGCCATGGTAAAAGTAGCAAACTGACACGGCTGAGCCGTTTTAGTTGATAGATTTGTAAAAAAAGATTCTGATATACAGGAGGAAATAACAATGGGTAAAATCATAGGAATAGATCTTGGTACCACTAACAGCTGCGTGGCCGTCATGGAGGGCGGCGAGGCTGTCGTCATCGCCAACGCTGAGGGCGCACGCACCACTCCCTCTGTCGTTGCTTTCGCAAAGAACGGCGAGCGTATGGTAGGCCAGGTGGCAAAGCGCCAGGCCATCACCAACCCGGACCGCACCATCTCCTCCATCAAGCGCGAGATGGGCTCCAACTACAAAGTCACCGTTGACAACAAGGCATACACCCCCCAGGAGATCTCCGCCATGATCCTTCAGAAGCTGAAGGCCGACGCTGAGGCCTATCTGGGCCAGACCGTCACCGAGGCGGTCATCACCGTTCCCGCCTACTTCACCGACGCACAGCGTCAGGCCACCAAGGACGCCGGCCGCATTGCCGGTCTGGATGTAAAGCGCATCATCAACGAGCCCACCGCGGCCGCTCTGGCCTACGGTCTGGACAAGGAGACCGATCAGAAGATCATGGTCTACGACCTGGGCGGCGGCACCTTCGACGTCTCCGTTCTGGAGATCGGCGACGGCGTTATCGAAGTTCTGGCTACCGCCGGCAACAACCGGCTGGGCGGCGACGACTTTGACGCCTGCATCACCAAGTACCTGGTGGACGAGTTCAAGAAGGCCGAGGGTGTGGACCTGAGCGGCGACAAGGTGGCCATGCAGCGTCTGCGCGAGGCCGCTGAAAAGGCCAAGATCGAGCTGAGCGGCGTCACCACCTCCAACATCAACCTGCCCTACATCACCGCCGACGCCACCGGCCCCAAGCACCTGGACGTGACCCTGACCCGGGCAAAGTTCAACGAGCTGACCCACCACCTGGTGGAAAAGACCATGGGTCCTGTGAAGCAGGCTCTGTCCGACTCCGGCCTCCAGCCCAGCGAGATCAGCAAGGTCCTGCTGGTGGGCGGCTCCAGCCGTATCCCCGCCGTTCAGGACATGGTCAAGTCCCTGATCGGCAAGGAAGGCTTCAAGGGCATCAACCCTGACGAGTGCGTGGCCATCGGCGCTGCCATCCAGGGCGGCGTTCTGGGCGGCGACGTGGAAGGCATCCTGCTGCTGGATGTAACGCCTCTGTCCCTGGGCATTGAGACTCTGGGCGGTGTCTGCACCAAGCTCATCGAGCGCAACACCACCATCCCCACCAAGAAGAGCCAGATCTTCTCCACCGCCGCTGACAACCAGACCTCCGTTGAGGTCAACGTTCTCCAGGGCGAGCGCGAGATGGCTCAGTACAACAAGAGCCTGGGCCGCTTCCATCTGGACGGCATCGCCCCGGCCCGCCGCGGCGTTCCTCAGATCGAAGTCACCTTCGATATCGACGCCAACGGCATCGTGAACGTGTCCGCCAAGGATCTGGGCACTGGCAAGGAGCAGCATATCACCATCACCTCCTCCACCAACATGTCCAAGGAGGACATCGACAAGGCCGTCAAGGAGGCCGAGATGTACGCCGCCGAAGACGCCAAGCGCAAAGAGGAGATTGACGTGCGCAACCAGGGCGACCAGATGGTCTACCAGACCGAAAAGACCCTGAACGAGATGGGCGACAAGCTTGACCCCGCCGACAAGAGTGAGGTGGAGAGTAAGCTCTCCGCACTGAAATCCGCCCTCACCGGCACCGACACCGCCGCCATCAAGAGCGCTACCGAGGAGCTGACTCAGGCCTTCTACAAGGTCTCCGAGAAGATGTACCAGGCAGCCGGCGGCGCCCAGGGCGCGGGCTTTGACCCCAGCCAGGCCGCAGGCGGCCCCAACCCCGGCGGCAACGGCGGCCAGGATTACTATGACGCCGACTACACCGTGGTCGACGACGACAAGAAGTGATCCCCCATTCTTCCCTGAAAAAATACCCATTGAGGCGGCGGATTCTTTCCCCGCCTCATGGCGCGTATTTAAGGAGTTGACCATATGGCAGAAAAAAGAGATTACTACGAGGTGTTGGGCCTGCAGAAGGGCGCCTCAGCAGAGGAAATAAAGAAAGCATACCGGAAGCTGGCCAAGGAGAATCACCCTGACCTGCACCCGGGCGACAAGGCCTGTGAGGAGCGCTTCAAGGAGATCAACGAGGCATACGAGATCTTATCTGACGACGACAAGCGCGCCAAGTACGACCAGTACGGCCACGCGGCCTTCGACCCCAACGCCGGCTTCGGCGGCGCGGGCGGCTTCGGTGGTTTCGGCGATTTCGGCGGCTTTGGCGATATCTTCGGCGATATCTTCGGCTTTGGCGGCGGCAGCGCCAGAAGCGCCAACGCCCCCCGCAAGGGCGATAACGTCCGCGCCTCCGTGAACATAAGCTTTGAGGAGGCCGCCTTTGGCTGCAAGAAGGACGTGACCGTGGCCCGGGTGGAGCAGTGTGCCGACTGCAAGGGCAGCGGCTGCGAACCGGGCACCACGCCCGAGGTCTGCCCGGACTGCAAGGGCAGCGGCACCGTCCGCACCACCCAGCGGACCCCCTTCGGCTATACCCAGTCCACCTCCGCCTGTCCTAAGTGCAAGGGCACCGGCAAGATCATCCACCAGCCCTGCCGTACCTGCCGGGGCATGGGCAATGTGCGCCGCCAGCACAAGATCAACGTGAACATCCCCGCCGGTATCGACGACGGGCAGACCATCTCCCTGCGGGGCCAGGGCAGCGCCGGGGCAAACGGCGGGCCGCAGGGCGATCTGCTGGTGACCGTCACCGTCCGTCCCGACTCCCGCTTTGAGCGGGACGGAAACTCCGTCATGCTGGAGCAGGAGGTCAGCTACGCCCAGGCTGTTCTCGGCGCGGAGATCGAGGTCCCCACCCTGGACGGCAAGGTAAAGCTCACCATCCCCGAGGGCACCCAGACCGGCACGGTATTCCGCCTCAAAGGCAAGGGCATCCCCTACCTGCGCGGCAGCGGCCGGGGCGACCAGTTCGTCTCCGTCAAGGTGGCGGTCCCCAAGAATCTGACCTCTTCCCAGAAAGAGCTGCTGCGGCAGTTCGCCGCCTCCATGGGCGAGCTGGACGGGGCCTCCAAGGGCATTTTCGGCAAGAAAAAGAAATAAAAATCAGCGACCGCCTGAAAAGGCGGTCAATTTTTACGCAGAATTTACAATTTTCTGATGTCGTATCTTTCACCAGCGCTGTATTATACTGTTGGTAAAGGATGTGAGAATATTGATCTTTTGTGTTGAAGACGACGCGGGCATCCGCGAATTGATGGTATATACATTAAACGCCTCCGGTTTTGAGGCCGTGGGCTTTCCCGACGGGGCAGCCCTTTTCCAGGCGCTGGAGAATCAGAAACCTCAGCTGATCATGCTGGACATCATGCTGCCCGGCGAGGACGGCATATCCATACTGAAAATGCTCCGCAGCCGCAATGGGACGGAGCGTATCCCCGTCATCATGGCCACCGCCAAGGGCACCGAATACGACAAGGTCATCGCCCTTGATTCAGGGGCGGACGACTACCTGTCCAAGCCCTTCGGCATGACGGAGATGGTCTCCCGGGTGAAAGCGGTGCTGCGCCGCTGCGATCCCGGCGCCACAAAGCCGGTGCTCCGCTGCGGTGATCTGGAACTGAAGCCCGGCGAGCACACCGTAACGGTACAGGGGCAGCGCATCCAGCTCACCCTGAAGGAATATGAGCTGCTGCTGAAGTTCATGTCCAGTCCCGGCCTGGTGTTCACCAGAGAGCAGCTGCTCAGCTCCATCTGGGGCACGGACTTCATCGGCGAGACCCGCACAGTGGACGTCCATATCGGCACATTGCGCACAAAGCTGGGCCCCTGCGGCTCCTGCATTGAGACAGTCCGGGGCGTGGGCTACCGCCTGGGAAATCAGAAATAAGTAAATAAAGTCTTTTACCGCCGGTGCGATGCACCGGCGGTTTTTTGTGCGGAGACATATTCCTCCGCGAAGGCAGCATCTGACACAAGATAGTCACACTTTTTCCCTTGAATAATACAGCGGAAAACAGTATAATGGTGAAAAGGGCGGCAGGCTTCTGCCGCAGGGACAAAATAAAAAATGTGAGGTACGATCATGAAAAAAACTATTGCTGTTCTGATGGCGGTCGTCATGCTGATCGGTATGGTAGGGATCCTTGCGGGCTGCGGCGATAAGGCCCCGGCAGAGGACAATTCCGACAAGCTGACCGTGGCCGTCGTGGTTGCCGGCAAGTTCGGCGACCGTTCCTTCTACGACTCCTCCAAGGAGGGCCTGGACCGCCTGGTGGCCGACCACGGCGTGAACCCCGTGACCATCGAGTGCAACAACGAAAACCACGACATCCAGATGAAGAACGCCGCCGAGAATGCCGACGTGGTGGTCTGCGTGGGCTGGGAGTTCTACAACATCGAGACCATCGCCCCCGACTATCCCGACGTGAAGTGGATCTGGATCGACAACGCCACCTCCGCTCCTGTGGACAACATTCTGAACATCACCTACGCCCAGAACGAGGGCTCCTTCCTGGCCGGCTACATTGCCGCCGCCATGTCTGAATCCGGCGTGGTGGGTGCTGTGGGCGGCGAGGACGCCGACACCATCAACGACTTCATCGTGGGCTACGAGCAGGGCGCCAAGTATTACAGCGATGCGATCACCGTAGTCAAGAACTACTCCAACACCTATGACGATCCTGCCGTGGGCAAGGACTGCGCCATCGCTCTCAACGACCAGGGCGCGGACGTGATCTTCCAGATCGCTTCCGCCTGCGGCGACGGTGTGTTTGAAGCGGCCAAGGAGCGCGGCTTCTACGCCATCGGCGTGGACAGCGACCAGAAATTCATCGATCCCGAGGTCATCATCTGCTCCATGAAGAAGGAAGTGGGCGGCTCCATCTATGACGCCGTCTCCGCTCTCATCGGCGGCGACACCTCCCGCTGGGGCAGCACCTGGGTGGCTGACATGTCCTCCGGCTATGTGGGCATCGGCTACGGCGAGGAAGGCTCCACCCAGCAGATCCCTGACGACGTGAAGGCCGCGGTGGAAGAGCTGGCCGGAAAGATCGTCTCCGGCGAGATCATTGTGGACAGCACCCGCTGATCCGCGCAAAGAAAAGATTCTCAGCGGCGTGGCCTGAAAAGTCACGCCGCTAACTACATATGATCGCGAGGGATCACATTGCAGGAACTTGCAGTACAATTCAAGCACATCAGCATGGAGTTTCCCGGGGTGCTGGCCAACGACGACGTCTCCCTGGACATCCGCCGGGGCGAGGTTTTTGCCCTGGTGGGCGAGAACGGCGCGGGCAAAACCACCCTGATGAACATCCTCTACGGCATCAACGAGCCCACCGACGGCGAGGTATACATAGGTGGCAAAAAGGTGGAGCATTTTAGCCCCAAAAACGCCATCTCCCTGGGCGTGGGCATGGTGCACCAGCATTTCATGCTGGTGCCCTCCTTCACTGTGGCCCAGAACATTGTGATGAGCAAAGAGCCGCGGAAGCTGGGCTTTTTGTTTGACAACAAGGCCGCCGAGCAAAAGACCCGGGAGCTGGTGGACAATTACGGCCTGGTGGTGGACTCCTCCGCCGTAGTGCAGGAGATCAGCGTGGGTCTTCAGCAGCGGGTGGAGATCCTGAAAACCCTGTACCGGGGCGCGGATATCCTGATTCTGGACGAACCCACCGCCGTGCTGACCCCCCAGGAGACGGATGAGCTTTTCGCCGTCATCCGCCGGGTGGTCAAAGAACACGGCATGACCGTCATCATCATCACCCACAAGCTCTATGAGGTCATGGCCATCTCCGACCGGGTGGGCGTCATGCGCAAGGGCCGCCTGATCGGCGTTGCCGACACCTGCGACATGGACGAAAAGAAGCTGGCCTCCATGATGGTGGGCCGCCCCGTGCTCTATGACCGGCTGGAAAAGACCGGCGTGCCCGGCGAGGAGCGGATCAAGGTGGAAGACCTGCATGTGCTGGACAACCGGGGCCTTCCCGCGGTGGACGGGCTCTCCCTGTCCGTCCGGGCCGGGGAGGTATTGGGCATCGCCGCCATCGAGGGCAACGGCCAGAGCGAACTTTTAGAGGCCATCACCGGTATGCGCCCCATAGAGAACGGAGAGATCTCCATCTGCGGCCAGAGCATCCGGGGAAAGGACCCGGGCGAGATCCGCCAGCTGGGCCTGGCCCATATTCCGGAGGACCGGCTGGCCACCGGCGTCAGCCGGGACGCCTCCGTTACCGACAACCTGATCGTGGGCCGGCACAGGGAAAAGGCGTTTAACCGCTTCGGCTTCCACCAGCGGACCTCCACCATAGAGCGCTATGCCCAGCAGGTGTATGACAATTTTGACATTCGCGGCGCGGGACTGGAGGTCAACGTGGGCTCCATGTCCGGCGGCAATATGCAGAAAGTGGTGGTGGCAAGGGAGTTTTCCTTTGACACGCCGGTTCTGATCATCGCCCAGCCCACCCGGGGCGTGGACGTGGGCGCAATCGAGTTTATCCACTCCCGCATCATCGAAAAGCGCAACGCGGGCTGTGCCATTTTGCTCTGCTCCGCCGACCTGGACGAGGTGTTCCGCCTCTCCGACAGGATCATCACCATGTACGAGGGGCACATCACCGGGCATTTTAAGGCTTCCGAGATCAGTAAGGAAGAGATCGGCTACTACATGACCGGCGACCGCTCGGGAGAGGAGGCTGTCTATGAAAAATAATCCTCTGCTGAAAAAGCTGAACCTGCGCTATCTGGTTTCCCTGCTCATCAGCATCGTTCTGGCCTTTATCATCGGCGCAGGGATCCTGGCCCTCTCCGGCTTCAGCCCGCTGAAGGCCTACGGGGCCATGCTCAGCGGCGCGTTCGACAGCGCAAGGCATGTGGGCGACTTTCTGGAATACGCCATGGTGCTGTGCATCTGCGGCCTGGCCTGCGTGCTGGGCGCGCGGGTGGGCATCTTCAACGTGGGCGGCGAAGGGCAGCTCCTTCTGGGCGCCATTTTCGCCTGCCAGGTGGGCATCTGGCTGGATGGATTCAGCCCCTGGATCGTCATTCCCGCGGCAGCTCTGGCCGCTATGATCGTCGGCGGCTTTTACGCCTTCATCCCCGGCGTCTTGAAGGTGAAGGTGAAGGTCAACGAGGTCATCACCACCATCATGCTCAACACCATCGCCGCCTATCTGTGCCAGTATCTGGCCAAAGGCCCCTGGAAGAACGCCAACAAGAACATGGTTGCCGCCACCGAGCAGTTAAACGCCCAGTACTGGTTCGGCAATGTCATCCCCCGCTCCAGTCTCAGCACCGCCATTTTCGCCGCAGCCATCATCGCCTTTATCGTCTGGTATGTGATGCAGAAGACCTCCCGGGGCTTTGAAATGCGGCTCACCGGGCAAAATCCCCGCTTCGCCCGCTTTTCCGGCATCCGCACCGACCGGCTGGTGATCCTCTGCATGGTGATCTCCGGCGCCATGTGCGGCCTGGTGGGCATGTTCCGGGTCTACGGCGCGGAGCACCTCTACCGGGACAGCGTCAGCCGGGACTACTACTTTGAGGCCCTTATGGTGGCCATGATCGCCCAGTACAAGCCGGTGACGGTGATCTTCCTGTCCCTGTTCTTCGCCGTGCTGAAGATCGGGGCCCAGGGCATGGAGCTGATCGGCGTCCCCTCTCAGATCTATCTGATCATTCAGACCGTGATCATCTTCTTCATGGCGGCTGAGAGCGGCATTTCCGCCTCTCTCCAGGCCTCCGCCCAGAAGCGAAAGGCAAAGCTCGCCGCCAAAGCCCGTCAGAAAGGAGATGTGCAGCATGGATGATTTTCTGAATATTCTGGGCAGCGTTTTTTCCGCCGGCACCTTCAATGAGATGCTGCGCCGGGCAACCCCCGTGGCTCTGGCCGCCATCGGCGGCTCGCTGACGGAGCACGCGGGCATCATGAATATCGGCATGGACGGCATGATCCTTATGGGCGCCTTTTTCGGCGTGCTGGGCAGCGCCCTCATGTCCTCCGCCTGGGGCGGCATCGGTATGGTGCTGGTCCTGGGGGTGCTGGTGGGCCTGTTTTTCGCCCTGTTTGTGGTGAAGTTCCGCTCAGACGAGTTTATCATCGGCTGCGCGCTGAATACCTTTGCCCTGGGGCTGACCACCTATCTCTCCCGCGCCATTTTCGGCACCAGCGGCGCCAAGGGCTACCCCTCCCTGCCCACGGTGGACATTCCCTTTCTGGACAGTATCCCCTTTCTCGGGGAGGTGCTGAACCACCACTCCCTGTTTGTCTATCTCACCTGGCTGCTGGTTTTTGTGCTCTGGGTCTTTATCTACAAGACGCCCTACGGCTTCTGGCTCCGGGCCTCCGGCGAAAAGCCGGACACCCTGCGCACCGCCGGCATCGACCCGGACAAAATGAAATGGATCGCCAGCGTGCTCTGCGGTATTCTCTGCGGCCTGGCGGGGGCGCACCTGTCTCTGGGCTACTTAAACGGCACCTTTGCCGAAAACATGAGCAACTCCCGGGGCTACATCGCCTTTGCCTGCGTGATCTTCGGCGCGGCCAACCCCTCCAAGGCCTATCTGGCGGCGCTGATGTTCGGCTTCTTTGACGCCATCGGTCTCCGGCTTCAGGACTATGTCAGCTCCGATCTCACCGGCATCATCCCCTACGCCATCACCATCATTATGATGGTCTATGTGGTCATCCGGGGCCAGCAGAAGAAAAAGCACGCCGCAAAGCGGCTGCCCGATCCCGCTGGTAAAACCTGAGTTATTCCAGAAAAGCCCGCTTCCGGCATTATCCGGAAGCGGGCTTTTTGCTGCCTTTTTGGGCAGATTTTTGGTCAAGGTGCAAAAATCCGCTCTCTCTGTTTTATGGAATTGTCACAAGAGACAAATTTATGATCAGGCCCTTGACTTCTGCGGAAAAATGACTAAAATACGGATTTCAAGATATCCCAAAGGAGGGAAACATCATGACAAGAGACATGACCACAGGTTCTCCGCTCCGCCGTATTCTGGCCTTCTGCGCTCCGCTTCTGATCGGAAACCTGTTTCAACAGTTTTATAATCTGGCCGACAGCATCATCGTCGGCCGTCTGCTGGGCGTCAACGCCTTCGCCGCCGTGGGCTCCACGGGGGCACTGAGCTTTCTGGTGCTGGGCTTTGCCCTGGGCATCTGCTCCGGCTTTGCCATCCCCATCGCCCAGAGCTTCGGCGCCGGGGACACGCAGGCTGTCCGCAGCCGCTCCGGCCAGCTGGTCTGGCTGGGTCTTTTCTTCTCCCTGCTCATCACCGCTCTCACCTATTTTGGCACCGGACCGCTGCTCCGTATTACCAACACGCCGGAAAACATCTATGACGAGGCCTACCGTTACATCTTCATCGTGTTTATGGGCTCCGGCGCAACCATCCTTTACAATCTGGCCTCCGGCGTGCTCCGCGCCCTGGGCGACAGCCGCACGCCCCTGCTGTTTCTTATCGTAGCCGTATTCATCAACGTGCTGCTGGACATTCTGTTCATGTCCAGCTTCGGCATGGGCGTTGAAGGCGCGGCTTTTGCCACCATCATCTCCCAGGCCATTTCCGGCATCGCCTGTTTGGTGTATATCAAGCGGAAGGTGCCCGTGCTGCACATCAGTAAGGACGACCTGAAGCCCAACTTCCGCCGCATGGGCTATATCGCCTCCATCGGCGTACCCATGGGCCTGCAGTTTTCCATCACCGCCGTGGGCTCCATCATTTTGCAGAGCGCGGTGAACACCCTGGGCGCTTCCGCTGTGGCGGCAGTGTCCGCCGGTTCCAAGGTACACAACATCGTCGCCGCGCCGTTGGAGACCGTGGGCATCGCCATGGCCACCTACTGCGGGCAGAACCTGGGGGCTGCCAAGCTCAGCCGCATACGCAGCGGCATCCGCTCCATCACCGTGGTTTCCCTGTTCTACTGCATGCTGGCTTTGGCCGTGAACTATTTCGCCGGCTCCGCCATTGCCCAGCTCTTCCTGGACGCCTCGGAGACCGCCATTCTGACCGATGTCCACCGTTATCTGACCATCAGCGGTCTCGCCTACCCCTTCCTCGCCATCATCTTTATCTTCCGCAACGGGCTGCAGGGCATGGGCTTTTCCAACTCTGCCATGTTTGCCGGCCTTGCCGAGCTGGTGGCCCGGACGCTGGTGGCCTTCGGCTTTGTGGGGCGCTACGGCTTCGGCGCGGTGTGCTTTGCCCATCCTCTGGCCTGGCTCTTCGCCGATGTGATTTTGCTGTCCCTCTATCACAACAAGCTGAAATATTTAAAGCAGCTCCTGCCCCCGGAAGAGCCCTTCGCTCTGCCGTCCAAGGCCCTTGCGGCGCACGCACATTAAATGAAAAAATGACGCTGAAAAAATTCAGCGTCATTTTTCAGCTTGTCAAAAAAGTCCTGACAGGACTTTTTTGACCGCTTCAACCGCCGAGCGTTTTGAATTATTCAAAACGCTGCTTCGCCCAAAAAGCTTGAAAAATCAAGCTTTTTTGCGGCGGGTTATTGGACTGCGAGGCGGGCCTTGCCCCCTCGCGCTCCCCCGCGACTCTGTTGTCGACGGCTGAAGCATAGCTTTTTGACAGTCTCAAAAATGACGCTGAAAAAATTCAGCGTCATTTTTCTGTTATCCATGATTGCGGCCAGTTCGTCCGGTCGCCTGTTATCACGGTCTCTGGAGCACATCCCGGCTGAGGATCTCCTCCTTGCGGCGGAGCAGGTCGTCGTCAAAAAGGGCGGCCTCCAGCTTGTCCTCGCCGATGCGGTCGATGGCCATGCCAAGGCGCTCCTTGGCATAGGCATTCTCCTTGAACCAGAGCATGGTCTTTTCCAGCAGCGGCAGGATCTCCTCCTCGCTGACCAGGCGGGAGAGAGGCGTGCCCATGCGGGTGCGCTTGCCCCAGGTGCCGCCCACATAGATCTGGTACATGGTCTTGGTGTCGTGGGACACGGCCTTGAAGGGGCACTTCCCGGTGCAGACGCCGCAGGTCTTGCAGACCGTGTCGTCAATATGGAGCTTGCCGTCCACAAGCTTTGCCGCCTTCATGGGGCAGTTCTTCTCGATCTGGCACACCGCGCAGCCACGGCATTTCTCCGCGTCAAATACGGGGACCTTGTGCCCCTCCACGCCGAAGTCGTTCAGACTGGGCTTCATGCAACTGTTGGGGCAGCCGCCCACGGCGATTTTAAATTTGTGGGGCAGCTTTACATGGTCCCAGCCCAGATAATAGTCCTCGTGGATCTTTCTTGCCAGCTCCTGGGTGTCGTAATTGCCGTATACGCAGGTGGTGCCCTTGCAGGCCGTCACCGGGCGGACCTTGCCGCCGGTGCCGCCGAAGCGCATACCGTGGTCGGCGGCAAACTGCCGCGCCTCGGGGATTTTTTCAAAGGGGATCCCCGGGATCTCCACCGCCAGGCGGCTGGTGCAGATCAGCTTGCCGTTGCCGTAGGTGCTGGCGAGCTCCGCCATGTCCTTGAAATTCTCCGCGGTGAACACGGTTCCCGGGGCTACGATCCTGCCGGAAAACAGCTCCGTCCCACGGTTTAAAAGAAAGCCCTGGGCCTTTACCGCTGTAATATCGGCTGCTTTGAGTTTTGCCATAAAATCCTCCGTCCTTTCCTTCATGTATTCAGTATTATACCAAAGCGTCGAATCATATACAAGATTTTCCGCCGGGTAAATAGGTAAAATTGTTTTTTCGATTTGCTGTGCAAAAGTACTTGTAAAAATTTTTGTTTTTACTATAATATGAACTATCAATTTGTTTTCAAGGAGTTGACGGAAATGCTGCCGGAAAAGAGTCTCGCCTGGGGGCAGAGTAAGAGTTGTATCAGGGAGCTTGCGGCCTACGGCACCGCCCGCAATGCGGAGATCGGGAAGGACAAGGTCTTTGATTTCAGTATCGGCAATCCCAGCGTGCCTGCGCCGGACTGTGTGGCAGAGGCTATTTCTGCGCTGCTGAAGGAAGACAGCCTGGAGCTCCACGGCTACACCCCCGCATCGGGCCGGATGAGCTTTCGCACCGCCATTGCGGATGACCTGAACCGCCGGTATCAGGCGGGAGTCAGCGCCGACATGATCTATGTGACCTGCGGGGCGGCGGCGGGCCTCTCCTCCTGCACCCACGGGCTGCTTCTGCCCGGAGAGGAGGCTGTGACCTTTGCGCCCTTCTTCCCGGAGTACACGGTATTTACCGAAGGGGCTGGCGGCAAGCTGGTGTCCGTTCTCCCCGCCGAAGGGCTTCAGCCGGATATGGCGGCTTTTGAGGCGGCCCTGAACGAAAAGACCAAGCTGGTGATCATCAACACGCCCAATAACCCCTCCGGCGTGGTCCTCTCGGCGGAGAGCCTGCAGAGCATCGGCGATATTCTGCGCCGGGCGGAGGAAAAATACGGCCATACCATCTACCTTGTCTCCGATGAGCCCTACCGGGAGCTGGTCTACGACGGGGTACAGGCCCCCTGCGTGATGCATTTTTACGATGACACCATCATCTGCTACTCCTTCAGCAAATCCCTGTCCCTCCCCGGCGAGCGCGTGGGTTATCTGGCCGTGAGCAGCCGTATGGCGGAGAAAGAGAAGGTGTTCGCCTCCATCGCCGGGGCCGCCCGGGCCTGCGGCTATGTGAACGCTCCCAGCATGATGCAGCGGGTGATCGAAAAGTGCCTGGGGCAGACGGCGGATATCTCCCAGTACAAGCAGAGCCGGGACCTGCTCTACGGCGGCCTCAGCGCCCTGGGCTTTGACTGCGTAAAGCCCGACGGGGCCTTTTATCTCTTTATGAAGACCCCGGAGCCGGACGCCAAAGCCTTCAGCGAGAGAGCCAAAAAGTTTGAGCTTTTGCTGGTGCCCAGCGACGATTTCGGCCTGCCCGGCTATGTGCGGATCGCCTACTGCGTCTCCCCCGAGATGATCCAGCGCTCCATGCCCGCTTTCAAACAGCTGGCGGAGGAGTACGGGCTGTAAAAAACGAATAAGCCGAAAGGCCAAAACGAAGCCACCCCATTTCAAACGGGGTGGCTTCGTTCTTATGGTACAAGCCGTGATCGCCTTTGTCCGGCAAACTTGAATTTACCGGGGCGTTTCGATTTTGCATCGCACCAAAGCCTCCCTCTGACGAGGGAGGTGTCAAAAATCTTTGATTTTTGACGGAGGGAGAGATAAGAAAGGCTGGTGGTGTATGCGAAGATATTGATCCGACCGTCAGGTGTCTCTCCCTCAGTCAGCTTCGCTGACAGCTCCCTCATCAGAGGGAGCCTTGGGCTGTAGACGCCACCCCCATCATTTCCTGTACTCAATCCGAAAACAACTTCCAATTTTCCAGCTTATTTCGCACCCTGTTCCCGGACTATTTATATCATCAGCCCGTATTTTTTCACCAGGGGCAGCAGCTTTTCCTCGGGCAGGCTGCCGTCGTACAGGGCCCGGCCCTGATAGATGCGCAGGGCCTGTTCCAGCAGCTCTTCGTCCTCGCAGCGGATGCACAGGGGCTTTGTCAGCATACAGCGGCAGTCTGACAGGTTGTCCAGCTCCTCCGCCTTTTCGATGGACAGGGTGATCAGCTCCCCTTCCTCTTCCAGCGCGTCGCTGAGCCGGTCCTCCAGCTTTTCGTCGCAGGGCAGGGCTTCGCCGCAGGCCACGGCAGGGTCCAGCAGGAATACCCGCTCCTCAGTGGCGCAGGGCAGCAGCTCCGGGTGCAGCGGCGCAGGGGCAGCGGGCTTCAGGCCCTTCAGCTTCTCCGCCAGGGCGGCGATATGGCCCTCGTCGGTGCCGCAGCAGCCGCCGAAGATGCACACGCCCGCGTCCGCCATCTCTCCGGCAAGGGCGGCAAACTCCGCTGGTGGGCAGTCGTACACCGTCTCCCCGTCAAGAACTTGGGGAAGGCCCGCGTTGGGCTTTGCAATTAAGGGGACGCAAGCATATTCTCTCAGCCGTTTGAGCTGCACCAGCATCTCCTTGGGTCCGGTGGAGCAGTTCAGGCCGAAGGCGTCCGCCCCCATGCCCTGCAAAATCACCAGGGCGGCGGTCACATCCGTGCCGCTGAGGGTGCGCCCACGCTCGTCACAGGTGAAAGAGACAAAGACCGGCTTCCTACTGACGCTTTTTACCGCCAGCAGCGCCGCCCGAGCCTCCGCCACGGTCATCATGGTCTCAATGACAAACAGGTCCACCCCGGCCTCTTCCAGGGCCGCCGCCTGCTCGGTGTAGACGTCCACCAGCTCCTCAAAGCTGGTCTCCCCCAGGGGGTAGAGGAACAGTCCGGTGGGGGCAATATCTCCGGCCACCCAGGCCCGGCCATCCGCCGCCTGCTTTGACAGTTCGGCCAGGCGCAGGTTAACCTCTCTGACCTTGCCCAGCAGCCCGTGGCTCTCCAGCTTCACCCGGTTCGCGCCGAAGGTGGGGGTGTAGATCACCCGGCTGCCCTTCTCCACATATTCTCGCTGCACCCGGACGATCACCTCCGGGTTCTCCAGGACCCACTGCTCCGCGCATTTGCCGCCGGTATAGCCCCGCTTCTGCAGCTGGGTGCCGGTGGCGCCGTCCAATAACAGGGGAAATCTCAGTTCCATAATTCATCCTCCTCGCCAAACAGCATGTGCTCCGGGTAGAGCCGGTTAAAGGCCTGATTGCCCGAGAGCTCAAGGTATAGGCATTTTTCTTTTATTTTCAACAGTTGGTCTCGCTTTTCCCCGTCCAGCAGGGCCTGGGCGGCCCCGGCCAGGGCGCTGTTTCCTATGCTCACCGTTTTGTCCTTCAGGCAGTCCGGCAGCATACCGATGGCGGCGGCGCTGTGCGGGTCCAGATGTACGCCGAAGCCCCCCGCCAGATAAAGCCGATCCACTTTTTCCGGGCTGATCCCCGCCGTCTCCGTCAGCACGGCGATGCCCGCCGCCACTGCCGCCTTGGCCAGCTGGAGCTGCCGCACATCGGCAGCGCTGAGATAGACCGAATCGGTAAGACGAAAAACCCCGTTGCCGTTTTCATCCTCGGAGAGCCAGCGCTCAAAGCCCGCCGGGGCTTCATCCGGGGGCAGGAGCCGCCCGGTCTCGTCCACGATCCCCAGCTCCAGCAGCACGGCCAGCAGGTCCAGCAGTCCGGAGCCGCAAATTCCCTTCGCTTCTCCGCCGCCAATGACCTGAAAATCAGGGCCGCCTCGCGCCCAGCGCACCCGGCTTATGGCTCCGCCGGCACTGGCCATGCCGCAGCTGATCCCGGCCCCCTCAAAGGCCGGGCCGGAGGCCACGGCGCAGCAGAGAAAACCGTCTCTGCCGCCCAGGGCCATCTCTCCGTTGGTGCCCACGTCCAGAAACAGGGAACATTCGTCCTTCTCAAATAGTCCGGAGGCCAGGAGCCCCGCTGTGATGTCGCCGCCCACATAGCCGGCCACGCAGGGCGCGCAGCACAGTGCCCCGTCTTTTTCCCGAAAAGCCTCTCCGCTGTCAAACAGGCTCAGGGGCCTGAAGGGAGCTGCGGCAATGCTCACCGGGGAAAGGCCCATAAAAATGTGCTCCATCACCGTATTCCCGGCGAGGAAAAATTCGTCGATCTTCGCCCCCCGGCTCAGCTCCTCCGCCATACCGAACACCTGCTCCCGGATCAGCCCGGAGAGCCGGTCAAGACCGTCCTCGTGCTCCATGATGAACTGACAGCGGGTGATCACATCCGCCCCGTAGGGCGCCTGAACGTTCCAGGCGCTTTTCACGCCCAGCTCCCGGCCGTCCCGCAGATCAAAGAGCTTCACCGCAACGGTGGTGGTGCCGATATCCACGGCGGCCCCCAGGCCCTCCCGGGCCTGAACACTTCGGGCCGTCGCCGCGGACTCCGTACAGATCACGCCGCCGCTGTTTTCTTCGATGATGACCCGGCAGTCCTCCGCCGGCGTGCGGCAGGCCAGCACCTCCCGGCCGTCGCCCAGCCGTACCTTGCACTTTCCGCAGGTTCCGTTGCCGCCGCAGGCGGCGCTGACCGGAAATCCGCCCCGGCGCAGAAGCTCCAGTAGGCTCTCCCCGGGCCGGGCTTCCAGCGCGCTGGTACTGCCCCCGTATTCCACCAAAACCCTTGACATCGTCTTTTCCTTTTCCTATAATTGCTTTAGTATATTATAGTGTTAAATTACCCTGCGTGCGCCGCTTTGTCAAGCCGATTTTCCCGGAAAGTAAACGGTGATTAAATCGGCAAGAGCGGATCGCGAGAAAATTTGCGTTCTGATGATGGCACTTTTTTGCAGGAATACTTGGTGTATTGCAAGAAAAAGTGACGAAATCAGAGCGAAAATTTTCCGGGAGACGCCGAAGGCGATTTATTCAGCGTTTACGAAAGGAGTTCTGCCCATGGAAATGCTGCTCTCTCTCGCCCGGCAGGCCGGTTTTTCCCATAGTGCGGAGCTGGACGCGGCGGTGCTCAAACCATTGACCGAGGTAAGGGATATGTGCTCCGCCGACCGCTGCCGCAGCTACGGGAAGAGCTGGAGCTGTCCCCCGGCCTGCGGCAGTATTGAACACGCAGCCCGGCGCATCAGCCAATACCGCCGGGGCCTGATCGTCCAGACCACCGGGGAGCTGGAGGACGAATTTGACCTGCAGGCCATCGCCGCCATTGAGGCCCGGCACAAGAAGGCCTTTCTGAATCTGGCCCGGCAGGCCCGTCTGCTCTTTCCCGGCTGCCTGCCCTTATCCTCCGGCGCCTGCTCCCTCTGCCGCAAATGCACCTATCCCGACCAGCTCTGCCGCTTTCCCGGCAAGAGGCTGTCCTCCATGGAGGCCTACGGCCTGCTGGTCAGCGACGTGTGCCAAAAGTCGGGGCTCCCCTATTATTACGGCCCCAAAACCATCACATTCACCGCCTGTATTCTGACAGATTAAATAAAGGAAGGGATCACCATGGCCACACCGAAAGAAATATTTCTGGAGCTTCTGAAGCCCGACGGGCAGCCGGAGCGGCAGCTTGTGCAGTATGAAGCCATACAGATGATGCTGCCCGACCCCATCAACGCCTATCTGCGGGGCAACCGCAAGCCCGGCACCGTCAGCGTTGACCGCTGGGGCACCACCATCCTGTTCCCGGCTGACGCGCCGGGGGCCACGCCCCATATCACGAAGGAGAACAAGGTCTGCCCGGACATCACCCGCTGGCGGGAGTTTGTCCACGCGCCGGATCTTGAAGCCAACTGTCAGGAGGGCTGGGAGGAGTGCCTTGAACGCAGCCGCGCTCTGGCCGGGGAGGAAAAGCTCACCGCCGGCTTTATGGGCACCGGCATTTTCGAGCAGTGCCACTTTCTTATGGGCTTTGAGGACACCCTGGCCAACCTCTATGAACACCCCCAGGAGATGCACGAGCTGATCGACTACATCACCGACTACCGCATCAACTATGTCAATATGCTCATCGACCGGCTCCACCCGGACGCCATCTTCTCCCACGACGACTGGGGCGCCAAGGAGTCCCTGTTCATGAGCCCGGAGATGTGGCGGGAGTTTTTCAAGGAGCCTTACCGCCGTTTTTACGGCGCTATCCGCTCCCGGGGCGTCATCGCCATCCATCACGCCGACTCTTACCTGGTCCCCATCGTGGAGGACATGGTGGAGATCGGCATACAGGTCTGGCAGGGCGTCCTGCCGGAGAACAACATCCCCGCGCTTCAGGAGCAGCTGAAGGGCCGGATGGTGCTCATGGGCGGCATCGGCGCCGCCATCGACAGGCCGGACTCCCCGGAGGCGGAGATCCGCAGCTATGTGAGGGACACGCTGGAGACCTGCTGCCCCGGCGGCCATTTCATTCCCTGCATTACCTACGGTATATCCGGTACCGTATTCCCCCATGTGGATCCCGTTATCAACAGCGAGATCGAAAAATATAACGGCGAGCTGCACATGCCCAGGCAGAAGACCCCGCCTGTGCCCCGCCGCCGGGTGGCCGCCGCTGCCGTGCCCGCTGCCCAGGCAGAGGAGGCCGGGGATTCCGCCCAGCTTATGGACAAAATCTCTGCTGCGCTGTGCAAGGGGCAGAAGAAAAAGCTCCTCCAGCTCTGTCAGGAGGCGCTGGACAGCGGCATCCCCGCCCAGAGCATTCTGTCCGAGGGTCTCGTACAGGGCATGACCAAGCTGGGCGACGATTTCAGCGCCGGCCGGGCCTTTGTGCCCGAAATGCTGATGGCCGCCCGCTGCATGAACGCCGCCACCGAATTGTTAAAGCCCCTCCTTGTGGGAGAGGCGAAAGCCCCCGCCGGCCGGGTCTGTCTGGGCACCGTCCGGGGCGATCTGCACGACATCGGCAAAAATCTGGTGAAAATCATGATGGAGGGCAGCGGCCTTGAGGTCATTGACCTGGGCGTGGATGTGTCCCCCGAGACCTTTGTCAGCACGGCAAAGGAGCAAAACTGCCAGATCATCGCCTGTTCCTCCCTGCTGACCACCTGCATGGGAGAGATGCGGGGCGTGGTGTCCCTTGCCCGGAGCGAGGGCATCCGGGACAAGGTAAAAATTCTGGTGGGCGGCGCGCCCATCACCCAGAGCTTCTGCCAGGAGATCGGCGCTGACGCTTACACCGACGACGCCGCCCAGGCCGCCCGCAAAGCGCTGGAACTGCTGGGCGCATGAACGGAGGGGCCTTATGCTGACACTTGGCTTTATCGGCACCGGCAACATGGGCGGCGCGCTGGCCCAGGCCGCGGCCAAAAACAAAAATAACCGGCTGCTGCTGGCAAACCGGCACCCGGAAAAAGCCCAGCGGCTCCGGGAGAAGATCGGCGGGGAGCTGACGGACAGCCGGGGCGCGGCGGCGAAGGCCGACTATATTTTCCTGGGTGTGAAGCCCCAGATGCTTGAGACACTGTTTGGCCAGATCAGGGAGACCCTTTCCGCCAGATCTGACCGTTTCGTGCTGGTGAGCATAGCGGCAGGCACTTCCATGGAGAAGGTGCAGCGCCTTGCGGGCGGGGATTACCCGGTGATCCGCATCATGCCCAACACGCCGGTCTCCATCGGTGAGGGGATGATCCTCTACGCCTGCAGCGACAACGTGACGCCGGAGGAGGAACAGCATTTCCTCAGCGCTATGGCGGCGGCCGGGCGCTTCTCTCCGCTGGATGAAAAGCTCATTGACGCCGGTTCCGCCGTTTCCGGCTGCGGCCCCGCCTTTGTGGATCTGTTTATCGAGGCCCTGGCCGACGGCGGCGTGGCCTGCGGCCTGCCCAGAGCACAGGCGCTGGAATTTGCAGCCCAGATGACGGCAGGCTCCGCCAGGCTGATCCTGGAGAGCGGAAAACACCCCGGCGAGCTGAAAGACGCGGTCTGCTCCCCCGGCGGCACCACCATTCAGGGCGTCCGCGCCCTGGAGGAGGCGGGCTTCCGGGCTGCCGTCATGGACGCCGTCATCGCCGCCTATGAGAAAAATTTTAAATTGTAAAGGGAAAAGCCTGCCGGCGGCAGGCTTTTCCTTTATTGTTAGTGGGCTGAGCTTCTTTCCGCTCATGCCAATTCTTCCTTTTCTTCCAGAAGCCTTATGGCCTCCGCGTATTTTTTCACCCTTGCCAGGGCTTTTTCATTGATCTGGCCGGCGTCCAGCCGGCTCAAGTCGCTGTTGTGCCGCAGATCCGCCAGCTTGACCTTCCTGGCCACCGGGTTTTTCCCGATGGCTTTTACATATTCCATATAGGGCACAGTCTCGTCATGGGTCAGCAGGGCCAAGGCCTCCATTACTGTCCGGGAGAAGCCCATCCCCGCAATATCTTCCAGACTGATGTCTGTGTCCTCCGCCACATCGTGCAGCAGCGCGGTGATCGCGCTGTCTTCGTCCTCCATCTGCTCCGCCAAATGGAAAGGGTGGAACACATAGGGAAGCCCGCTCTTGTCCGTTTGCTCCTTATGGGCCTCAAAGCACAGCTTCAGCGCCTTTTTCGTATTCTCCGTATAGATCATTTCGCATCACCCTTTTTATTTTACCAAAAGCAGTGTGTCTGTGCAAGCGCCGCCCTGTAAGTTGACAGAAAAGGGCGGAATCTTTATAATATTGTCCATAATTCGTTGAAAGCAGGTACAGACCATGGAAAAGATCATCTTAGACTGCGACCCGGGGCATGACGACGCAGCGGCGATCCTTTTGGCCGCAAAAAGTCCGAAAATTGAGCTGCTGGGCATTACCGTTGTGGCCGGGAACCAGACGCTGGAAAAGACGCTGCGAAACGCCCTGAACGTGGTGCAATGGCTGGGTGTGGACGTGCCGGTATACAGCGGCTGTGACCGCCCGCTGGTCCGGGAGAAGGTCACTGCCGGAGATATCCACGGCAAGACCGGGCTGGACGGCCCCGTATTCCCGCCCCTTGTGCGTGTGCCGGAGCCGGAGCACGCCGTCAACTTCATCATTCGCCGCCTGATGGCCTCCGACGGGGAGATCACCATGGTCACCACCGGCCCCATGACCAATCTGGCCATGGCTCTGCGTTTAGAGCCCAGGATCGCGGAAAAAATCAAGCGCATCGTGCTGATGGGCGGCGCTTACACCAACGGGAATGTCACCCCGGCGGCAGAGTTCAACATCTTTGCCGACGCGGAGGCGGCCCATATCTGCTTCACCTGCGGCCGCCCTGTCACCATGATGGGTCTGGATGTGACCCGCATGGTCAAGTGTACGCCGGAGGTGGTGGCAAGAATGAAAAAGGTCGGCAACCGGGCCTCCGCGCTTTTTGTAGACATGATGGGCCACTTCTGCAAAACCCAGAGGGAGCTTTTCGGCTGGGACGGCGCGCCGCTCCACGACCCGGTGACCATTGCCAGCCTGATCGACCCGGCCCTTGTGATTACAAAGCCCATGAATGTCCGGATCGAGATGCGCAGCGAGCAGTCCTACGGCCGCACTAACTGCGACTATTTCGGCTACTGCAAGCTGCCGTCCACCGCGGATGTGGCCATTGACATCAACGTACAGCGCTTCTGGGACATCTTTGAAGAGGGCCTGCGAAATTTCGATTATCCCATTTCATAAGAAATCCCTCCTGTCAGTCGCGGGGGATCGCGGGCGGGGAAACCCCGCCCCTACGGCCTTGCGCCAGACTGCCGATGATGTTGTAGGGGCGACCCTTGCGACGTGAAGCCAGTCCCTTCAGGGAAGGTGGCCCGGAGGGCCGGATGAGGTGGCGTCCCCGGGCGGCCACACATAGGGCCGCCTCTACGGTCCGACTGAGACAGAAGCCTGCCGGTGCAAGAAACTGCCCGTTGATCATTTTTGACCAACGGGCAGCTTTTTTCTTTCCCGGAAAGTTTAATCATGGGGCTGGCGGTTGGTTTCGTACCGCGTCAACAAAAAGAGCCGTGAGTCCCATATAGCCGGCCAGAACCAGCGCGATCAGCGCCAGCAGCACAATACAGGCCGTGCGCAGCGCCCGCCTTTCACGCAGGGTTTTACAGCTCAGCACCAGGCCAACGACCGCAGCCGCAAGCAGCAAAGCCGCGGTCCCCAGCGTCATACGTTTGTCTCCTTCTTATAGAGGCTATCCTCTGCGCGCAGCAGGTCGATCACGTCGGTGAACCGGCGCAGCTCAGCCAAAAATTTCCGGCGCAGTTCTTCCACCTTAGCATTACTGCTCCCAAGTTCAAAGAGCTTGCGCCCGGTCTGCACGGCCAGGTGCATCTTTCCGTCCCGCAGGAAAGCCAGGTAGACCGTGCCGCCGCTCTTGTCCGCGATGGTGAGAATAAGTTCCATCATATACGGTGTGAGAATGCGGTACGCTTCCCGCGGATCATCCGCCCTGACACAAAAGCGCCTGCTGAACTGCTCATTATCCACCGACACATTGCTTTTCAGGCTTCTGCGGTCTTTTTTGGTCCGCTCGGAGAGATATACCTGGCCGGCCAGTTCCTGGCCGAAGTCGCAGGTAAGCCACTGTCCCTTAAAGACCATGTCCTGGCGCGTCATCGTGTGTCCCTCTTCGTCGGTCTCCTCTGTCTTGTCCATCAGCTCAATGTCGCCCAGTTCCATGTTCAGCCCATTGTAGACCGCCTTGATATGATCGCTGCCATCCACGCTGTTGTAGGAGAAGGGAAACTCCATGCGGACAGGGTTTATTTTGCCCCAGGGGTTATACTCCACCACATCGCCCAGTACCTCTTTCAGCACACCGCTGACGACCTGGTCGCTGAGGAGCTTTTTGGCCACACCGGCGCTTTTGCCCCACAGATACCCGCCCACCAGCAGGAGCGCCAGAAAGAAGATGGCCAAAGGAATCTTTTTCAGGCAGAACATCAGGATCATCGCCGCGCCGGCGCCGTAGATCAGAACGTTGGCAAAGGTCTCTTTGGCGCGGGCGGAATTGATGGCGGCCTCCAGCTGCTCATTCGTCATTATCTGCTTTTCTTCCATTATCATCGCTTCCTTTCCCAAAACTGCCCCGCAAAAAGGCTGTATTTTACCGCAGGAAGTTCAATCAGCCGAAGTAATCGCCCCAACCTTCGTCATCGTCGACGTAATCGCCCCAGCCGTCGTCGGGGTCTGACCAGGGATCGTAGTCATCGTAATAATAGTCGTCATAATCCCAGCCTGCGTCATTGGACTCCATATATTCGCCGGAATCGCTGTCGATGTAGCCGTCAGAGCCGTAGCCGATGAACACGTTTTCATAGCCGTTCCAGTACCAGATATCGCCGTCCTCGTCGTACCAGTAATAG
>CAMGRL010000030.1 GCA_946061515.1 uncultured Clostridia bacterium | reverse complement strand
CAGTCAGTTCAACACCCGAAACACTGCGTTCCCATAGGCCAGCGGACTCCAAATCAGCTTCCGGATTGGAATAGCAAGCCAGGGAGTGTTCATGTTCCTCCAGTTGGCAAATCAAAACTTTCTCATAACAGTCATCTGTATGGGCATGAGCGTTTTGCCCAGCGGGTTCAGATGATTCGCCTTTCGGGATATCACAAATTAAAACCTGTTGTGTTTCAAAGCACTCGGGCCCATGGAGGTGTGCACCTTCGCTTTCAGCCAGCCCACAAATGTACGATACAACGGTTTCATAGCAATCGGTTGTATGCTCATGTTCCTCAGAGCAGACGAGCCGTTGCTCTGTTTCAACGCAACTCTCGTCATGGACGTGGCCAGCAGACTCCTCCTGATTGCAAATAAGTACCTGCTCCTCGTTATAACAATCATCTGTATGTATATGGCCATCATTACTCAGCTCGTCATATCCGCAAACCAGCTGCATTTCGTAACAGCTATCGCCATGCTGATGCTCTTCGATGCCACACCAGGCTGTCTGTTCCATGGTAATCGCAGGCAGAATTAACATATAGGTAGTAACAAAAACCACAACACATCCCAAAACGCTGACGACTTTAGTCCAGAGACGGCGCCGCCGCTTTTTGACCAGAAAAACATCAGCTTCCGACTGTATAGTTTTCTGCATACCAAATCCTCCTCTCTATCCCACAGCACCCAGCCGGTTCAGCGGCCAGATGCGGAAGATGATTTTTCCCACGATCTGCTCCTGGGCCACACAGCCCACGGCAGTATTTCGGGAGTCCACCGACGTGGAGCGGTGGTCGCCCATCACAAAGACCTTGCCGTCCGGCACCTGATAGGGAAGCTGAATATTGCAGTCACCCAGGGCCTTATCCACAAGGTAAGGCTCGTCCAGCTCCGTGCCGTTGACATACACGGTGCCGTCCTCATCCATATTCACCCAGTCCGCCGGACCGCAGATAACCCGCTTGACCAGGATCTTATTATTATAGTAAAAAGCAATCACGTCGCCCGGCTCGAACTTTGAGGTCTTAACCGTAAAAATGATTTCCCCATCCTGCAAAGTCGGTGTCATGGAGCTGCCGTAGATCTGCAGCACCGGCAGCCACAGCGTTGCCGTCAGTACGGCCACGGCGGCCACGATGACCAGCGTATATATGGTGCTTCTCAGCACGGAATGATACCGGTGTTTATACTTTTCCCGGGCCAGCTCCGCTTCAAGCTGCTCGGTGGCGGGGATATCCACGGCGGAAAATTTCTTCTTCATTGCGTCTCCTCCGCAATGCGGCATAATATTTTTTCATTTTAGTCACACACGGAAAAATATAGCACAATGTGTTATATATTTCAATTGGTTTTCCTAAGAATATCCATAAAAATTGTGTAAAACTGGGAGATTTACAGGGAAAAATGGAATATTTGAAAACAAAAATGAATAAAAAGGGAGACAAGCGATGACAAAATGGAAAAAGGAAAAATTGACAAAAAAGAGCGGAGATTTTCTCTCCGCTCTGCTTGGGTATGTATTATGTTTTCAGCCCAGGGCAACGTCCAGCGCCATCATCAGCGTAAAGCCCAGAGCAAAGACCACTGTGCCCAGGTTGGAGTGCTCGCCCTCGGACATTTCGGGGATCAGCTCCTCCACAACCACATACATCATTGCGCCTGCCGCGAAGCTGAGACAGTAGGGGAGCAGGGGAGTCACAAAACGGGCGGCGGCGATGGTCAGCAGCGCGCCCAGAGGCTCCACCACGCCGGACAGCGCGCCGTAGCCAAAGGCTTTGAAGCGGCTGGCCCCCTCGGAACGCAGGGGCATGGAGATGATGGCCCCTTCGGGGAAGTTCTGGATGGCGATGCCCAGAGACAAGGTGAGGGCACCGGCCAGGGATAATTCGGCATTGCCCATGGCCCAGCCGGCAAACACCACGCCCACGGCCATGCCTTCCGGCAGATTGTGCAGCGTCACGGCCAGGACCATCATGGTACTGCGGGACAGGGCGCTTTTGGGGCCCTCAGCCTTTTTGCTGTTTGCGTGCAGGTGGGGGATCAGCCGGTCCAGCAGCAGCAAAAACAGAATGCCCAGCCAGAAGCCCACGGCGGCGGGGACAAAGGCCCAGACACCCATGTGCTCTGACTGCTCCATGGCGGGGATGAGCAGGCTCCATATGGAGGCGGCCACCATCACGCCGGCGGCAAAGCCGGTCAGGCCGCGCTGTAAGCCGCGGTGCATTTTGCCGCGCATGAAAAATACGCAGGCCGCGCCTAAACAGGTGCCAAGCCAGGGAAGCAATATACCAAACGCAATTTCTTTCATTTTCGTCCTCCTGCTCTGCTTTTTTCCGCAGAGCAGAAATATTTTACCAGACGAAAAAGCTGATGTCAAAGAAAAACCGCATTTTCCGACAGGGAAAATGCGGTGTTTACGCTCAATCCGAGGAACGCAGGCCGTTTACCAGGGACTGCATCTCGCTTTTGGAGGACACGGAATGGGCCTGCTGCACAATTTGGGAGCGTTTTTCCTCCGGCAGGAGAGAAAAGGCGCGCATGGCCTCCGGATTCTGGGCCAGGGCAAAGCCAAAACCAAAGGGCATGCAAGATAGGGAGGCGGCAGGTTTTGAGCGGGCCTTTTCCGCCCATGCTTCACGAAAAATTGCGGAAATACACGCAAGTATTCCCGCAATTTTTCATTTTACCTGAACGAAAAAATCCTCGCTCAAAACTGCTATGCACCTGAAAAAGAGAGATTTTTCTGCCAGGCGAGGCGAAAAGCGCAGAAATACTGGATATGTATTTCGAGCATTTTCAACGAAGCATGACGGGAAAAAATCCTTTTTCAGGCTGCCGGATCCCTACCTTGCATGCCCTAAGGGGCAGGTCGTTTTTATCCATAAAATTCACCTCGTCCATTCACAGATCCTGCAGGTCTGCCGCCGTGATGTCGTTTTCCACGTTGTCCCGGGCCAGATCAATGTCGAGTACAGGGTAGACCTTGGAAACAGGCTTCTCCTTTTTCTGCTGCCGCTTATTCTGTCCGGACTGATTTTTCTGCTTTTCCGTCATGAAGATCACCTCAAACACAGGATTCCCATCTTTGCACGGAAAATGCAAACAAAAAAGCACGGTCCGGGAAGTCATCACTCCGTTTCCGTGCTTTTTGCCTGTTATAGGCTTTTGGGTTTTCCGGTCTGCGAGTCACCGGGCTGAAGCCGTTCCAGCTGCCCCGCTGCCGGGCGTCCAGCTCTCTGCGCTTTTTCTTGGAGAGCTTTTCATAGGGGATATATTTTTCCATAGCAAAACTCCTTCCTTTTTTATAGAATAGCAAAAAATTGCCCCAAAGTCAAATCCGCCGCGGGCAATGCAGGCCCGCGGCGGATAAACGCAAATTATTGTTCGACAGATACCTTGACTTTTCTCTCCGCGCCCATTCTTCTGATGCTGGCAAAGATAGAGCCGGAAATATTGTGCCAGACGCTGAAGATGGCGCCGGGCAGGGTTGCCAGAGGATTGGCGGCGAAATTTGCCGCAGCCAGGGAGACGGCCAGGCCGCTGTTTTGCATACCCACTTCGATGGAGATCGCCGTGGCTTTGTCATACTCCACTTTGAAGAGCTTTGCCGCCAGCAGGCCCAGACCCATGCCCAGCAGCACCGGGACAAGGATCACCTTCACCACGGAGATGATCATGGCGACCAGGGACACATCCACCCAGGCTCCGGCCAGAAGATAGGTGAGCAGGGGAGTCATGATCGGGGCCAGCAGGGTGGAGACGATGGTCATACCCACGGACAGGGACACGTCGCCGCCAGCGATATAGGTGATCACATTGCTGGCCGTGCCGCCGGGACAGCAGCCCACCAGGATAACGCCCACAGCCAGATCGGCGGGCAGGCCCAGCAGCACGGACAGGGCCCAGGCCGCCGCCGCTCTCCTTGACGCCATTGAGCAAAAGCGCAAATAAAAATTAAACTGCAATTCAACCCCGCCGAAACTTTTATACTAATCCTTGACAAAAACATTCAACGCTTTCCGGCAAAATTTGCGTCATGCGGCGTTGACTTTCTTGACCATATATTTCCATTATGCTCTGCGAAAGCCGCCTTGCCTGATTGTGTGGAGTATTACGACGACCCGACAAAGTACGAAAAGGGAACCCGGGATGAAAACTACTACTGTGAGATCTGGATCCCGGTGAAGAAAAAACAGTAAGCTGCCAAGTGGTAAAAAATCAGACGCCGGGCTTTTGCCTGACGTCTGATTTTTCAGTAAAAAGGATCAAAAGAAGAATGAAAATGTGTTACAGGCCGTAATCCTCTTCGATGAGGATCACTTCCGCCTCTGAGACCATCATGGGGCCCCAGAGGGTCACCATGCCGCGGCAGATACGGCCGGGGCTCTTGCAGTCGTAGCACTTGTCGGCCTTGGCGGCGCAGGGGGTCTTGGCGTTCATCTGCTGGGCCCGCTTGGGGGCGGCCACGTTCCGCGCCCGGTCAACGGCCTGATGGAAGCTGGGGACCAGCTTGTTCTTGCCGATCAGGAAATAGACCTTTTTGTGGCCGAACAGGGTGGCGGCAACCCGGTTTCCGGCACCGTCGATATTGACCATCTCTCCGCTCTCGGCCAGGGCGTTGGCGGAGCAGAGGTAGACATCGGTGTTCATGGCGGCGATACGGGCCGGGCCAGGCTCCTGCTTCCAGTGCCAGATGACCTCATTGTGCTTCTCCAGCAGCTCGTACAGGCCAATATCCCGCACGGTGGCGGAGCCGCCGATCCCCACGGTCACGCCGTCGATCTCCTTGTCCAGATAAGCCGCGGCCTCGGCCCCGGTGGCGAAAACTTTTACGGTATAACCTCGCTCGATCAGATTTTTTTCCACTTGATCAAAAACGGACATGTGAATCCCTCCTTGTGTCTGATAAAAATAATATAACAGTAAATTGGCCAAAGGACAAGTTTAAAATACATTTTTACCGCCCCGGTCCGGTGCTTGATTACAGCACAGCAATGTGTTAAAATAACAAAACATCGTAGAAAAAGAAGGAAGATTCACATGCTTGCTGTAATTGTTAACGCCGTGGCGGTGATCATCGGAGGACTGATCGGAATACTGTGCGGCAGCCGGATCAAGGAACGCTATACCAAAGCGGTCATGACCTGCATCGCCCTGGTCACCATAGTCATCGGCGTACAGAGCGCCATTGTCACCAGCAATATTCTTATTGTGATGGTATGCCTCGTCCTGGGCACGATCATCGGCACGGCGCTGCACCTGGACGACCGGATCAACGGCTCTGGCGACAAAATCAAGGATAAACTGGCGGGAACCCGTTTCGGCGGCGGCCATTTCGCGGAGGCCTTCGTCTCCACCAGTATTCTGTTCTGCGTGGGCACCATGGCGGTGATCGGCTCCATTCAGGCGGGGCTGAACAAGGATTACAGCATTCTCTTTGCCAAAAGCACCATGGACTTTGTCAGCTCCATCGTCTTTGCCGCGGCTCTTGGCCCCGGTGTGTTTCTTTCGGCGGTGACGGTGCTGGTGTTCCAGGGGGCCATCGCCCTGCTTGCGGGCCTGGCCGCGCCGGTGCTCAGTACCCAGGTGGTGACGGAGATGTCCGCCGTGGGCGGCGCGCTGTTCATCGGCATGGCCATCAATCTCCTGGGCCTGCGGGAAGAAAAAATCAAGGTGGGAGACATGCTGCCCGCCATCTTCCTGCCGATCCTGTATTTCCCCCTGGCAGAGCTTGTGTCCGGACTGTTTTAATGGTATAATGAAGACAGAGAAGGAAACCGAAGAAGACACAGAAAGGGGAAAGATATGGCAATTCTTGTATTGGGTTTGATTCTGGCAGTGGTACTGTTTTTTGCCCTGGGCTTTACCACGGAAAACGACGAGGTCTACACCGACGCCAAGGGGAAGACCCATGTGAAAAAAGGACCCAAGGTGTGGAGAACGGGCAAGAAGCAGTTTGCGGCTCTGGCCGTGCTGATCGTGGCCGTGGTTCTCAGCAGCATCACCGTGGTTCCCACCGGCTACACCGGGATCCTCACCACCTTTGGCCGGGTGGAGGACCGGACCATCAGCGCCGGCGCTCACTTCATCCTGCCCTGGCAGAACGTGGTGAAGATGGACAACCGCACCCAGAAGGTGCAAATCAGCACCAACGCCTTTTCCAGCGACATTCAGCAAGTGGACCTGAACCTGTCCGTCAACTTCTGCATTGACCAGGAGACAGCCCAGGAGCTGTACAAGACGGTGGGCATCAACTACTATGACAACGTGATGTACCCGCGCATTCTGGAAAACACCAAGGCGGTATTTTCCCAGTATTCGGCGGAGAATCTGATCGCCAAACGCAACACCCTCTCCGACCAGATCGCGGAGAGCACCTCGGCGGACATGAAGGAGTACGGCATCACCATCGTGTCCATCGCCATTGAGGATATCGACTTCACAGACGCTTTCACTGCGGCCGTGGAGGCCAAGCAGGTGGCGGCCCAGAATAAGCTGACCGCCGAGACTGAGCAGGCCCAGAAGACCATGGAGGAAGAGGCCACCGCAAAGCGCGCCGTCATCGCCGCCAACGCCGAGGCGGAGAAGGCCATCATCGCTGCCAATGCCGATCTGGAGGTCGTGAAGGTGCAGGCTGAGGCCGCCCTCTACGCCGGCGAGAAGGAAGCGGAGATGAACAAGCGCATTTCCGAGTCTCTGACGGAGGCATTGCTTCGCTACTACTGGATCAAGCAGTGGAACGGCGAGCTGCCCTCCACCGTGCTGGGCGATGGGGCGGATTACATGATCGACCTGACCCGGTAAATATTGCATACATAAGTAAACAGAAAAAGATCCCGTATCCGGAAAACTTTCCGGATACGGGATTCTTTCGTTATCCTTTGGTTTACTTTTTGAAGCTCTCTTTCAGCGCGACGGCCCGGTTGAACACCAGGTGGCCGGGAGCGGCGTCCCGGTTGTCCAGGCAGAAATAGCCCTGGCGCATGAACTGGAAGCTCTCGGAGTTCTTGCCCTTCTCCGGCATGGGAATCTGGGCGAGGCAGGCCTCCACCTTGCAGCCCTGCAGCACAGTGAGGCTTTCGGGATTCAGGCAGTCCAGGAAATTCTTGCCCTGTCCGTCGGGATCGGGATCGTTGAAGAGGTAGTCGTAGATGCGCACCTCCGCGTCGGCGCAGGTGGCGGCGTCCACCCAGTGGATGGTAGCGCCCTTGACCTTGCGGCCGTCGGCCGGGTCGCCGCCCCGGCTCATGGGGTCATACTCGCAGAGGATCTCGGTCACATTGCCCTTTTCGTCCTTCACGCAGCCGGTGCAGGTGACAAGGTAAGCACCTTTGAGACGGACTTCAAAGCCGGGGTGCAGGCGCTTATACTTGGGAACAGGGACTTCCATGAAGTCGTCCGCTTCGATCCACAGATCACGGGAGAAGCTGACCTGCCGGGTGCCCTCCTCGGGCTTGAGGGGGTTATTCTCCACGGTGAGAAGCTCGCTCTGGCCCTCGGGATAATTGGTGATGGTGAGCTTGACCGGGTGCAGCACGGCCATAACGCGCTTGGCGTTCTCGTTCAGGTCGTCCCGCAGGCAGCTTTCCAGCAGGGCCCAGTCCACGGTGGAGTCCACCTTGGCCACGCCGATGCGCTCGCAGAAATCCCGGATGGATTTTGCGGTGTAGCCCCGGCGGCGCAGGCCGCAGAGGGTGGGCATACGGGGATCATCCCAGCCGGAGACCCGCTTTTCCTCCACAAGCTGGCGCAGCTTGCGCTTGGACATGACCGTGTAGTTGATGCCCAGCCGGGCAAACTCGATCTGCCTGGGCTTGATGCCCGGGATGGACACGTTGGAGACCACCCAGTCATACAGGGGGCGGTGGGCCTCATACTCCAGGGAGCAGAGGGAGTGGGTAATGCCCTCCAGAGCGTCCTGAATGGGGTGGGCAAAGTCATACATGGGGAAGATGCACCACTTGGTGCCCTGGCGGTGATGCTCGATATAGCGGATGCGGTAGAGCACCGGGTCGCGCATATTGAAGTTGCCGCTGGCCAGGTCGATCTTGGCACGGAGGGTGTACTTGCCCTCTTCAAACTCGCCGTTTTTCATGCGCTGGAACAGGTCCAGGCTCTCTTCAATGGGCCTGTCCCGCCAGGGGCTGACGGCAGGGTGGGTGGTGTCGCCCCGGTATTCCCTGAACTGGTCGGGGGTCAGCTCGCAGACATAGGCCAGACCCTTCTTGATCAGCTCAGTGGCGTATTCATAGGTCTGCTCAAAATAGTCGGAGCCGTAATAGAACCTGTCGCCCCAGTCAAAGCCCAGCCAGTGGATATCCTCCTGAATGGCGTCTACATATTCGGTGTCCTCCTTGGCGGGGTTGGTGTCGTCCATGCGCAGGTTGCAGATGCCGCCAAAGTGTTCGGCGGTGCTGAAATCTATGGTCAGAGCCTTGCAGTGGCCAATGTGCAGGTAACCGTTGGGCTCAGGCGGAAAACGGGTATGTACCTGCATACCGTAGCAGCGGTTGCCTTCAGAAAGGTCTTCCTGAACAAAGGCTTCTATAAAGTTTCTTGCCTCTTCCATAACTCTCTTTCTCCTTTTGAAAATTCTCTGATATTATATACGATTAGGGTAGTAATTACAACAAAAAAGTGGTACACTACGAAAAAAAGAAGGAGGTGCGCTTATGCAGGAGCTGTATGATATCATAATAGTAGGCGGAGGGCCGGCCGGCGTTTCGGCGGCGCTTACGGGTCTGAACCGGGGCAAGACCGTGGCGGTCATCGCAAACGGCGTGGAGACCGGGAGCCTTTATAAGGCGGAGCTGGTCACCAATTACCCGGGCCTTGCGCCCATGAGCGGCGAGGAGATGTGCAATCTGTTTCACCGCCAGCTGAAAGACAGCGCGGCGGATCTGATCTCCGGCCGGGCGCTGAACGTGATGCCCATGGGAGATATTTTCGGGGTGGCCGTGGGGAACGATTTTACCCAGTGCCGCGCGCTGATCATCGCTGCCGGCATCACCCGGGAAAATCTCTACCCCGGCGAGGCGGAATACCTGGGCCGGGGCGTCAGCTACTGCGCCACCTGCGATGGGATGCTCTACCGGGGCAAAACCGTGGCCCTTGTGGGCAACAACAAAGAAGCGGAAGAGGACGCCAGGTTCCTGGAGGACATCGGCTGCAAGGTGCTGCGCTTTGCGGAAAACGGCCGGTATGAGATCAGCGGCGGCATGAAGGCCGATACTCTGAAGTTCCGTGGACAGGAATATAAGGTGGACTGCGTGTTTATCATCAAGGACACGGTCTCTGTTACCCGCCTGGTGCCTGGTCTTGAAGTGGAAAAGGGCGCCATCGTCACAGACCGGCGCATGGCCACAAACCTGCCCGGCGTGTTTGCCGCCGGGGACTGCACCGGCAAGCCCTATCAGCTGGGCAAGGCCGTAGGAGAGGGCAATATTGCCGCACTCAGCGCCTGCGAATACCTGGACAGTTCAAAATAGTACACAAATTTTCACCTTTTGTTTTGTTTGTGTTGACAAATGCAGACCGGTAAATTATAATATTTCCACTTGCTGAGAAGGGCAGGAGTACGCAGAGCGCGGATTTGCAGAGAGGGAGCGTTTGGTGAAAGCTTCCATGAGGCGCTGCGGAAGGTCGGCCCGGAGCATCGGGAGTGAAAGGGGAGCAGCCCCGGATAGCCCTCGGCGGCTGGTTGCCGTTATCAAACCCATGAGCGCCGCGTTTCGCGGAATTCAGGTGGTACCGCGGTATTTTATCGCCCTGAAACCTTTTTGGTTTCAGGGCGTTTTATTTTTATGCTTTAAAGGGGGTGAGCCTGTGGAACGCAGGAAGAGTCGCTTTGCTTCGTGGAGTGTCCACGGGAGCGTTCCTGATTTGATTGCCTGAAAGAAGATTAATTGATATAGGAGAAATGAACATGAAAGAACTTCCGAAAGTCTATGAACCACAGGCTGTGGAAAAGAAAATTTATGATATGTGGATGGAAGGCGGCTACTTCAAGGGCAAGATTGACCCGGACAAAAAGCCCTTCTCCATCGTGATGCCCCCTCCCAATGTCACCGGCCAGCTCCATATGGGCCACGCCCTTGACGCCACTTTGCAGGATATCCTGACCCGCTATAAGCGTATGCAGGGCTATTCCGCTTTGTGGCTGCCCGGCGTCGACCATGCGGGCATCGCCACCCAGATCAAGGTGGAAGAGGTGCTCCGCAAGGAAGAGGGCAAGACCCGCTACGATCTGGGCCGCGATAAGTTCCTGGAGCGGGTTTGGGATTGGAAGGCCCAGTATGGCAACCGCATCGTCGAGCAGCAGAAGAGCATGGGCGTCTCCTGCGACTGGGACCGCAGCCGCTTCACCATGGACGAGACCTGCGCCAAGGCCGTGCGCGAGACCTTCTGTGACCTTTACGATAAGGGCCTGATCTACAAGGGCAGCCGCATCATCAACTGGTGCCCCCACTGCCGCACCGCCCTGTCCGACGCGGAAGTGGAATACAAGGACATGCCCGGAAACTTCTGGCACATCCGCTATCCCATCGAAAACTCCAACGAGGAGTTCATCATCGCCACCACCCGTCCCGAGACCATGCTGGGCGACACCGGCGTGGCCGTCCACCCGGACGACGAGCGCTATAAGCACTTGGTGGGCAAAAACGCCATCCTGCCCCTGGTGGGCAGAAAGCTGCCCATCGTGGCCGACGAGTATGTTGAACTGGGCTTTGGCACCGGCGCGGTGAAAATGACCCCCTGCCACGACCCCAACGACTACGAGGTGGGCCTGCGCCACGATCTGGAGCAGATCAAGTGCATCGACGAGGACGCAAAGATCATCAACGGCGGCAAGTATAATGGCATGGACCGCTACGAGGCCAGAAAAGCCATCGTGGCCGATCTGGAGGAGCAGGGCTATCTGGTCAAGGTTGAGCCCTACAGCCACAATGTGGGCTGCTGCTACCGCTGCGGCACCGTGGTGGAGCCTCTCACCAGCCCCCAGTGGTTTGTGAAAATGGAGCCTCTGGCCAAGAAGGCCATTGAGGTGGTCAAGGACGGACGCATCAAATTCGTGCCGGAGAGATTCACCAAAACCTACCTGAACTGGATGGAAAACGTGCACGACTGGTGCATCTCCCGCCAGCTCTGGTGGGGCCACCAGATCCCTGCCTGGTACTGCGCCGACTGCGGCCACATCACCGTCTCCCGGGAAGACGCCACCGAGTGCGAGCACTGCCGCAGCAAGAACATCACCCGGGACGAGGATGTGCTGGACACCTGGTTCTCCTCCGCCCTCTGGCCCTTCTCCACCATGGGCTGGCCGGATAAAACCGAGGAGCTGAATTACTGGTACCCCACCTCTGTTATGGTCACCGGCTACGACATCATCTTCTTCTGGGTGGCCCGCATGATCTTCTCCGGCATGGAGCAGATGGACAAGGAGCCCTTCAAGACCGTGTTTATCCACGGCCTGGTCCGCGACAGCCAGGGCCGCAAGATGTCCAAGTCCCTGGGCAACGGCATCGACCCGCTGGAGATGGTCCAGACCTACGGCGCCGACGCTCTGCGCTTTAACCTTATCACCGGCAACTCTCCCGGAAACGACATGCGCTTCTATGTGGAGAAGTGCGAGGCTATGCGCAACTTCTGCAACAAGATCTGGAACGCTTCCCGCTTCGTGATGATGAACCTGACCATCGACAAAAACGAGCTGCCTGAGAAGCTGGAGATCGAGGACAAGTGGATCCTCTCCAAGCTCAACAATGTGGTCAAAGAGGTCTGCGAGAACATGGACAGCTTCGAGCTGGGCGTGGCCGCAGGCAAGATCTACGACTTCATCTGGGACAGCTTCTGCGACTGGTACATTGAGCTGACCAAGCCCCGTCTCAACGGCGGCAGCGAGGAGCTGAAGCTCTCCGCCCAGAAGGTGCTGCTGTACGTCCTGACCGAAATTCTGAAGCTCGCTCATCCCTTTATCCCCTTCATCACCGAGGAGATCTGGCAGGCTCTGCCCCACGAGGGTGAGGCCCTGATGATCGAGCGCTATCCCGAGTATAAGAGCGAACTCAGCTTCCCCGCCGACGAGCAGAACTTCGAGATGGTCATGACCGCCATCAAGGCTGTCCGCGCCCGCCGCAGCGAGATGAACGTGCCCCCCTCCAGAAAGGCGCACCTGATCATCGCCACCGAAAAGAAGGCCGCTTTTGAGGCCGGCTTCAGCTATATCTGCAAGCTGGCTTACGCCAGCGAGGTCAGCGTGGTGGACGCGCCTCCCGCCGGCAGCGAGGGTATGGTCTCCGTTGTCACCGACAATGCCCGCATGTTCATGCCCATGGCAGAGCTGGTGGATCTGGAAAAGGAGAAGGCCCGTATCGAAAAGGAGCTGGCCAATGCCGAAAAGCAGCTGGCTTCCCAGAACGCCAAGCTCGCCAACCAGAACTTTGTCACCCGTGCGCCTGAACAGGTGGTCAATGTGGAGCGGGAGAAGAAGGCCAAGCTGGAGGCCCTCATCGAGAACCTGAAAGCCAGTCTGGAAAACCTGGGCAAATAAAATAAGAAAAACGGCCCTCACCACAGAGGGCCGTTTGGAGCGTATATGAAAGAAAAAGCACTGGAATTTCTGAATAAAGATTATCTGCTGAATGTGGACATCATCGAGTGCATCCGCCGGGACATCTGCCGCATCCTGTATGCCTCGGACAAGGCGGTGCTGATCGTGGCGGACAGCGGCTGGGCCTATATGCTCTCCTGCGAGGACAGGGAGCTGGGCCTGGAGCTGATCCGGAGACACCAGCCGCCCTGGGTGGTGCTGCACCAGATGGACATGAAAGAGGCCGTGGCCGGACTTGGCTACCATATCGGGGACGAGTGCTGGCAGAGCGCCTATACAAAGACCACACCCATGGAGGAGACCCTTGCGGATATCCGGCAGCTGGACAGAAGCTATGCAAAGCTGATCGATGAAAATTACGATCTGGCGGACGAGGAGGAGATCACCGCACAGCTGGACGCGGGGGTCATTTTCGGGGCCTTTGTGGACGGAGCGCTGGCGGGCTTTATCGGCCGCCACGACGAAGGCTCCATCGGCATGCTCTTTGTGTTCCCCCAATACCGTCGGATGGGCATAGCCGAGGCACTGGAAAGAAATTATGTAAACCGAGAATTGGCTCAGGGAAATGTGCCCTATGGGCAGATTTTTGTGGGCAATACCCCCTCACGGCAGCTTCAGGAGAAGCTGGGCATGGATTTTTCTGATAAATTCATCTGCTGGTGCGGAAAAACGAATTGAGGTCCCCATTTCGACGGAATATGCAATGAAAAAGAAATAAAATGGCATCGCATAGAGTTTATGCGATGCCATTTTTTGTTTATAGACAGGAGATAAGAATATGAATATCAGTACCGCTTTTTCCTCAGGCCGTCTTACCATCTTTCTCAGCGGAGAGCTGGACCACCACGAGGCCAGATGCACCCTGAACACCATCGACGAGCTTTTGGACGAGTACCTGCCCCGGGACTGCGTTCTGGACATGGCCGGCCTTACGTTTATGGACTCGTCCGGCATAGCGGTCATCATCAGGACCAGCCGCCGGATGAAGGCTCTGGGGGGACGCGTCTGGATCGAAAACCCGGCAAAGCAGGCTCTGAGGGTCATCGACGCCTCGGGCATTGACCGGCTTGTGCCTGTGGCCACAGGAAAATAGGAGGAGAGGAATGAACAGTCTGAATTACATAAAGTTAGAGTTTCCCAGCAAAAGCAGCAACGAGGCCTTTGCCCGGACAGCGGCGGCAGCCTTCGCCACCCAGCTTGACCCCACCATGGAGGAGCTGGGCGATATCAAAACCGCGGTGTCCGAGGCGGTGACCAACGCCATTGTCCACGCCTACCCGGACAGCATCGGCCGCATATCCATGCGTCTGCGCATCCTGGACAAGCATGTGCTGGAGATCTCCATCCGGGACTGGGGCAAGGGCATCGAGAACGTGGAGCAGGCCATGACGCCCCTTTTCAGCACCGGCGGGGAGGACAGAAGCGGCATGGGCTTTACCATCATGGGCAGCTTTATGGACAAGCTGAAGGTGCGCTCCACCCCCGGCAAGGGCACCACCGTCACCATGCTCCGGACCATATGCCCCCGCATCGGCAAACGATGAGTGAGGACATCTATTCGGATATCCGCCGGGCCCAGAGCGGCGACCGGGAGACGGCAGGAAAACTGGTGGAAGAGAACTCCGGCCTGATCTGGAGCGTGGCCCGGCGCTTTTTCGGCCGGGGCGTTGACCCGGAGGACCTGTATCAGCTGGGCTGCGTGGGCTTTCTCAAAGCCATCGAGGGCTTTGACGAGAGCTTTGGGACCCGCTTTTCCACCTACGCCGTGCCGAAAATTTCCGGGGAGATACGGCGTTTTCTCCGGGACGACGGAGCCGTAAAGGTCAGCCGGGGAATAAAAGAACAGGCGGCGCAGATACGCGCCGCCCGTATGCAGCTGGAGCAGAGGATCGGCCGGGAACCCACCATCTCGGAGCTTTCCCGGGAGATGGGACTGAGTCCGGAGGATATCGCCTTTGCGGAGACGGCCACCGGCCCGGCGGAGAGCCTCCAGCGGGAGAGCGGGGAGGACGGCTTCACCCTGGAGCTGGTGCTGGGCGATTACAGCGCGGAGGAAAAAATGGTGGAGCATGTGGCCCTCCGCGCCGCCATGGAGAAGCTGCCGGAGCGGGAGCGCCAGGTGCTGTCCCTCCGGTACTACCACGGCATGACCCAGCAAAACTGCGCCAAGGTGATGCATGTTTCTCAGGTGCAGATCTCCCGGCTGGAGCGAAGAGCGGTGGAACAGCTGCGCCAGCTGCTCAGCTGACCCTTTTGCCGCAGACCCGGGTGATCTGGTTCACATTCAGGCAGCGCTCATGGCGGATGGGTTGCCACTGCACATCGCAGAACAGGGAAGCCACGGTGATGGGCACATAGGTGAACATGAACACAGGGAAGGTCAGGGCGTAGAGCAGCTTTTTCCCGGTTGAACAGTGAATCTGCTTCCACTCGGTAAGGGTGGTGATGCTGCCGATGACAAACAGCGTCAGATAAAGGTTTACCACCGTCTGAAGCACCGACAGACCCAGCACCTTCAGATCTCCGCCGGAAGTAAAGTTCATCACTGCGGCGGACAGGTTCACCACAAGGCTTATGCCTGTAAGCACCGCGGCGGGCATGATGTTCATGGCCATGTCGTAGCAGGAAAAGCTGCCGTGGAAGATGCCCCGCGTCAGCCGTCCCCCGTAGCGGGAGAACACCTGCAGATAGCCCCTGGACCAGCGGAGCCGCTGCCTCCAGGACTGGCGGAAGCTGGTGGGCTGCTCGTCGTAGAGCACCGCCGTGCCGCAGTAGCCGATCTTCTCGCCCCGGACCACGTTGTCAATGCTGAACTCAATATCCTCCGTCAGCAAAAAGAAGTTCCAGCCGCCGCAGCGCTCCAGGATCTCCCTGGAGAAGAGAAAGCCGGTGCCGGACACGGCGCAGCTGCTGCCCAGCAGCATCCGGGCGTTGTTCAGATACCGGGCCTCCCGCAGAAACCACAGGGCGTAGCCGGCGGAGATCCAGTTGTCGCCGTAGTTTTTGGAGTTGCGGTAGCTGGTGATGATACCATAGCCGTCGGAAAAGGTCTTGTTCATCTCCGTGATGTAGTTGGGGGCGATCACGTTGTCCGCGTCCAGCACGATAAAGGCGTCAAAGCAGCCGGCGGGGTAGTCCCGGGCGATCTTTTCCAGCAGGAAATTCAGCGCGTAGCCCTTGCCCACATGGAGGGCGTCCCGGCGGGTGTAGACCGCCGCGCCGTGGGCCTGGGCAACCAGGGCCGTGTCGTCCGTGCAGTTGTCCGCAATAACAAAAATCTTGATCAGATGCGCAGGGTAGTCCTGCGCATTGATGCTGTCGATCAGCTCACCGATCACCGAGCGCTCATTCCTTGCCGCAATCAGCACGGCAAAGCGATGGGGCGTGGGTTCGCGGTGGGCTTTCGGCTTTATGAAGAGGGAAACGGGTATGTAAAAAAACTGATAGGAATAGCAGATAAAAAACAGGCTTATGATGAGAAAATTGATCAGCTCAATGGGCTTCATGACTGTTCCTCCTTTGTGAGCGCTTTACAGCCATGATTATACACAGAAGAAAATTAAGATTACAGCAGGCAGAAGTTTAGGATTTCATTAAGAAAAACCGCAGGCCGGTCAGCTCCTCCGCAGGATTTGTCCTAAGCGCCCCGGCACAGGAAAAACGCTATGCTGTATTACCGTCCTGCTATCACGTCTCAAAAGAAGTTCTGCATACCCATTCACTCCTTTTGCACAAAACAGTATCAAAGTACCGGCAGATTTTCAACTTAATTCACGCCTTGTCTATCCGGGGGCTTTGTGCTAAAATTGTCGCTATGATGACTGAATTTGAACAAAATTACCTTGAGGCGCGCCGCAATGTGGTCCGCGCCGATTTTGAACATCTGAATAACATGCAGATCGAGGCAGTGATGGCCACGGAGGGCCCGCTGCTGATTCTGGCGGGCGCGGGCAGCGGAAAAACCACGGTGCTCATCAACCGCATTGCCAATCTTCTGAAATACGGCAAGGCCGGGGACAGCGACGAGCTTCCCGCCGACGCGGACGAGAAAAAGCTGGCCATACTCCGCAAAGGCGGAGCGGAGGCACAGCGCGTCGCGGCGCTGGACCCGGTGGCGCCCTGGCGCATCCTTGCCATCACCTTTACCAACAAGGCCGCCGGAGAGCTGAAGGAACGGCTTGAACGGATGCTGGGGGAGAGCGCAAACGATATCTGGGCCTGCACCTTCCATTCCGCCTGCGTGCGCATTTTGCGCCGGGACGCGGAAAAGCTGGGCTTCCCCGCAAACTTCACCATCTACGACACCGCTGACAGCCAGAGCCTGATGAAGCACATCATCAAGGACATGGACCTGGACGAAAAGACCTTTGCGCCAAAGGCCATGCTGGCGGAAATCAGCCGGGCCAAGGACGCCCAGCTTTCCGCCACCGAGTACCTGCGCCAGGCCCGGACCACCGGCGACCTGCGCCGGATCCGGATCGGGGAGATATACAGCGAGTACATGCGCCGGATGTTTGCCGCCGGGGCCATGGACTTTGACGATCTGATCTCCTTCACCGTAAAGCTCCTGCAGGAGGACGATGAGGTCTGCACATACTGGCAGCGCCGCTTCCAGTATGTGCTCATCGACGAGTATCAGGACACAAACCACCTGCAATACCTGCTGGCCTCCCTTTTGGCCGGGGGCTGGGGCAACATCTGCGTGGTGGGCGACGACGACCAGAGCATCTATAAATTCCGGGGCGCCACCATTGAGAACATCCTCTCCTTTGAGAGCGAGTATAAAAACTGCCGCACCATCCGCCTGGAGCAGAACTACCGCAGCACCGGGCATATTCTGGACGCGGCCAACGCCGTCATCCGCAACAATCAGGGCCGCAAGGGCAAGGAGCTCTGGACCAACAAGGACCGGGGCGAGCAGCTGAAGCTCTATGTGGCGGACAACGAGCACGACGAGGCCCAGTATGTGGCCTCCCAGATCATGGGTGATTACGGCCGGGGCGCCAACTGGCGGGACCACGCGGTGCTCTACCGCATGAACGCCCAGTCCAACCAGCTGGAATACGCCTTCAAGCGAAACGGCATACCATACCGCATTATCGGCGGCACACGCTTCTTTGACCGGGCTGAGGTCAAGGACGTGCTGGCCTATTTGAATGTGATCGCCTCACCCTCCGATGATCTGCGTCTGGTGAGGATCATCAATAACCCGCCCCGGGGCATCGGGGCCAGAAGCGTGGAGCTTGCCCAGCAGATCGCCGCTCAGGAGCGGCTGAGCCTGTTTGAGGTGGTGAGCCACGCGGATTCCTACCCGGAGCTGCAGCGCCCTGCCATCAAAATGCGGCAGTTTGCTTCCATGATCCGCGAGCTGCACGCACAGAAGGAAAAGCTGACGCCCGATGAGCTGCTGGACGAGCTGCTGGAAAAGACCGGCTATCTCCGCGTCCTGGAGGAGAAGAACACCACCGAGGACGAGGCCAGGGCCGAAAACGTCCGGGAGCTGAAAACCAGCATCATCGCCTATATGAAAGAGTCCGGCGACAGCAGCCTGGAGGGCTTTCTGGCGGATGTGGCCTTGTATACCGACCTGGATAACTACGACAAGGACGCGGACTGCGTGGTGATGATGACCATGCACAGTGCCAAGGGCCTGGAATTTCCCACGGTGTTCATTGTGGGCATGGAGGAGAGCATTTTCCCCGGCATCCGGGCCATCGGCGAGCCGGGGGAGATGGAGGAGGAGCGGAGGCTCTGCTATGTGGCCATCACCCGGGCCATGACCAAACTCCACCTGGTCTGCGCAAGACAGCGTATGCTCTTCGGCCGCACCACGGCCAACCGGGTCTCCCGTTTTGTGGACGAGATCCCCGAGGAGGACATTGAAAAGAAAAATGTCCCCAAGGGCTACGGCTTCCACGACCGGCGGGAGGAGCTGGGCTTTGCCCGTAAAGCGCCGGAAAGACAGCAGTATGGCGTCTCCGCGCCCCGGCCCAAGGCCCCGACGGTGCAGGCCAGCGTTTCCTTCAGTATAGGGGACAGGGTCAACCACAAGGCTTTTGGCCCGGGCTGCATCACCAAAATGACGCCCATGGGCGGAGATTTTCTGATTGAGATCAATTTTGAGAACATAGGGACAAAAAAGCTCATGCTCCGCGCGGCGGCGCAGCACATGAGCAGGGAATAAAACCATGAGCAAAGGATTTTTAGGACGGCTTGCGCTGTTCGGCACAGCCTTTATCTGGGGCACGTCTTTTGTCATTTTGAAGACCACCCTTGACAGTATCGGCACTCTCTGGGTGCTGGCTATCCGCTTCACCATTTCCACGCTGCTGCTGGGCCTGTTCGCGGTGAAGAAGCTGGGAAAAATGGACCGGCGCTGCGTTAAGGGCAGCGTGATGATGGGTATCTGCCTGGCCCTGGCCTATATCGTGCAGACCTACGGCCTGATGTACACCACCCCGGGGAAGAACGCCTTCCTGACGGCGACCTACTGTGTGCTGGTGCCCTTCATGGCCTGGGGCGTGTACAAGAGAAAACCGGACGGGGCCAATATCATCGCCGCCTTTCTCTGCATCACCGGCATCGGCTTTGTCTCCCTCAGCGGAGCGGGGACAGGGGTGAATATCGGCGACATGCTGACGCTCCTCTGCGGCGTGTTTTACGGTTTGCAAATCATTATGATGGAGCAGTATGTGGCGGACGGAGACGCCCTCGCCATCTCTGTCGTCCAGTTCGGCACGGCGGCCCTGCTCTGCTGGGCGGGGGCCCTCCTCTTTGAAGCGCCGCCGGTGAACGTGCCGTCAAGCGCCTGGCTGAGTATTGGCTATCTCAGCGTCATGTGTACCGCCGTCTGCTTCTTTTTGCAGGCCTGGGGGATGCAGTATACGCCTTCCTCCACTTCGGCGGTCATTATGACCCTGGAATCGGTTTTCGGAACGCTGACCTCCGTGGTGTTTTACCACGAGACCATGACGGTAAAGCTGGTTTTGGGCTTTGCGCTGATTTTTATCGCGGTGCTCATTTCTGAGACAAAGCCGCAGTTTTTCAAAAGAAAAGCACATAAAGCGGGGGTGTAAAAGGATGAAGATCATCAGCGCGGCGCAGATCACCCAGGCGGTTGCCGAGCTCTGCATCCGGGCAAACCGGGAGCTTCCGCCCGACATGGAAAGCGCCATGAGGCTTGCGGAAAAAACCGAGCCCTGGCCCATCGGGGCGGATACCATGTCTGTTTTATGCCGCAATATCGACGCGGCCAGGGAAAACGGCCTGCCCATCTGCCAGGACACGGGCTGCGCCTGCGTCTTTGCGGAGCTGGGCCAGGATGTACATATCGAGGGCGATTTTGAAGCGGCGGTCAACGCCGGCGTCAGCCGGGGCTATACCGAGGGCTATCTGCGAAAGAGCATGGTCCAGGACCCCCTGCGCCGGGGAAACACCGGGGACAATACCCCGGCGGCCATTACGGTCTGGCTGGTGCCCGGCGACAGTCTGAAGCTCACCGTGGCCCCCAAGGGCTTCGGAAGCGAGAATATGAGCAGGCTGGCCATGCTCAAACCCGCCGACGGCGTGGAGGGTGTAAAGCGCTTCGTGCTGGAAACGGTAAAGCTGGCCGGGCCCAACCCCTGCCCGCCCATCGTTCTGGGCGTGGGCATCGGCGGCACCTTTGACAAGGTGGCTTATCTGGCCAAGCACGCCCTTCTGCGGCCCATCGACCAGCCCAACCCCGACCCCTTTTACGGGTTGCTGGAAAAGGAGCTTCTGGACGAGATCAACGCCCTGGGCATCGGCCCGCAGGGCTTCGGCGGAAAAACAACAGCGCTGGGGCTGAATATTGAGACCATGCCCACCCATGTGGCGGGTCTGCCGGTGGCCGTGAATGTAAGCTGCCATGTGACCCGCAGGGCCAGCACAGTTTTGTGAGGTGCGCTATGGAATACAGACTGAACACACCGGTGACGAAAGAGGAACTGTCCGTCCTCCGCGCCGGGGACCGGGTGCTGCTCTCCGGCACGGTCTACACCGCCAGAGATGCCGCCCACCAGCGGATGATGGAGCGGCTTGACCGGGGAGAGGCCCTGCCCTTTGCACTGGAAGGCAGCGCCATCTACTATGTGGGGCCCACCCCGGAGCGGCCGGGGCAGGTCATCGGCTCTGCCGGGCCCACCACCTCCGGGCGGATGGATAAATTTTCGCCCCGCCTTCTGGAGCTGGGCCAGCCGGTGATGATCGGCAAGGGTGCAAGAAGCCGGGAGGTCAAGGAGGCCATTGTCCGAAACGGCGCGGTGTACCTTGCCGCCATGGGCGGCGCCGGGGCCGTGATGAGCGCCAGCGTGGATTCTGCCGCCGTTGTCTGCTGGGAGGATCTGGGCTGCGAGGCGGTGCGAAGGCTCCATGTGACGGATATGCCTTTGACTGTGGTGATCGACAGCCTGGGCAATGATTTATACGAAACCGGGCCGGAGGCCTATCTGAAAAGTCTTGAATCGGAAAACGAGACAGGGAACTGATATGGACTATGCAAAAGAAGCGCTGAAGCTGCATTAAGAGCTGAAAGGCAAGATCGAGGTCTGCTCCCGGGTAAAGGTGGACAGCTGGGAAGCCCTGAGCCTGGCCTATACCCCCGGCGTGGACGCCATCCCCCTCTGCGTCAGGAGCAAGGATGTGGACGATATTGTCAATACGGTGGCGCTGCTGGCCGGTTCCTTTGGCGGCGTAAATCTGGAAGATATCTCCGCGCCCCGCTGCTTTGAAATTGAGGAGAAGCTGAAGCAACGCTGCGACATCCCCGTTTTCCACGATGACCAGCACGGCACGGCGGTCATCGTCCTGGCCGCCCATGAGACCGGCGTGGCAAGAATATAAGCAAAAGCGATACTCGTTAGCGGGTATCGCTTTTTCAGAAACTATGCTATACTTTGAAGCGTGAGAGGTGAGGCCGGATGCTTTTTGTTGTGCCGGATTTTTATGATGACTTTCACTGCATTGCCGGTCAATGCCGGCACAGCTGCTGTATCGGCTGGGAGATCGACATTGACGAGGAGAGCTTTGCATACTATTCCGGAATAGAAGGGGAGCTTGGCAGAGAGCTGAGAGAGAAAACCAGCGCCGAACCCACGCCCCATTTTATCCTTGGGGAAAAGGACCGCTGCCCCTTTCTCAATGAAAGCGGCCTTTGCCGTCTGATCCTGTGCCTGGGGGAGGACAGTCTCTGCGACATATGCCGGGAGCATCCCCGCTTTTACAACGAGTTTTCCGACCGGACGGAGGCGGGCCTGGGCCTGTGCTGTGAGGAGGCCGTCCGGCTGCTTCTGGAAGGGGACGGCCCGCTGGGCTTGCTCTGCGATGACGACGGCGGCGGGGAAAGCCCCACGCCGGAGGAGCGCGCGCTGTTTGCCCTGCGCGAAAAGATTTTTTCCCTCTTGAATGACGGAAGCCGTCCGCTGTATTCCTGCATGGCGGCCTGCGCGGAATGCTGCGCGGTTCCCATGCCCGACCTGGATATGGCCAAATGGGCCCGGTTCTATATGGGCCTTGAACGCCTTGACCCGGCCTGGACAGACGCCCTTCAGCTTTTGGCGGACCGGGGCGGGGAAGTGGTGTTGCCTGACCAGCTGGACGGGATAAAATACCGCCGCATGGCGGCATACTTTGTTTACCGGCACTTTGCTTCGGCCGGAAGCCCGGCACAGGCCTCTGACATGCTGGGCTTTGCCATTGTCAGCACGTCCATTGTTTGTGCGCTGGAGGCCCTGGGGATGGACTGCGGGGAAGCCCTGCGGCTGTATTCTGCGGAAATCGAGTATTCTGATGAGAATATTGGGCTGATTCTGAACAAAATAAGGGAATAGCGCTTTACTTTTACCCCCACAATGTGATAACATATATCGCTAAGTTTTTTTAGAGGAAGTATATTATGCCAGACATGAGAAAAGAGATCGAACGCCGCAGGACCTTCGCGATCATCTCCCACCCGGACGCGGGCAAGACCACACTCACCGAAAAGCTGCTGCTCTACGGCGGAGCCATACAGATGGCCGGTTCCGTAAAGGGCAAGGCCACCGCCAGACACGCGGTGTCCGACTGGATGGAGCTGGAAAAGCAGAGAGGCATTTCCATCACCTCCTCCGTTATGCAGTTTGAGTATGAGGGCTACTGCATCAACATCCTGGACACCCCGGGCCACCAGGACTTTTCCGAGGACACCTACCGCACGCTGATGGCGGCGGACAGCGCCGTCATGGTCATTGACGCGGCCAAGGGTATCGAGCCGCAGACCAGAAAGCTGTTTAAGATCTGCGCCATGCGCCATATCCCCATTTTCACCTTCATCAACAAGCTGGACCGGGAGGCCAGAAGCCCCTATGAGCTGATGGAGGAGCTGGAAAACGAGTTCGGCATCGGCACCTATCCCATGAACTGGCCCATCGGCTGCGGCCAGGACTTCAAGGGCGTGTACGACCGGGAAAAGCGGGAAATATTGGCCTTCAACGAGTTTCACCGGGGCCAGAGCAAGATCCGCGCCATAGAATGCACCCTGGACGAGACGGAGAAGCTGGACGAGCTGATCGGCCACCGGCTGAGAGAGAGCCTGACCGACGATATCGAGCTTCTGGACGGCGCGGGCTATGAGTTTGACATTGAGCAGGTGCGAAACGGCCGGCTCAGCCCGGTATTCTTCGGCTCTGCGCTGAATAACTTCGGTATCGAGCCTTTTTTGGAGAGCTTTCTCAAAATGACCATGCCGCCGCTGCCCCGTATCTCCAACGATGACATTATCGACCCCTTCGATGAGCGCTTTTCCGCTTTCGTGTTCAAAATTCAGGCCAACATGAACAAGGCCCACCGGGACAGGATCGCCTTTATGCGCATCTGCTCCGGCAAATTTGAGCGGGACAGGGAGTATTTCCACGTCCAGGGCGGCAAGACCCTGCGCCTGGCCCAGCCTCAGCAGCTCATGGCCCAGGAGCGGGCCATCATCGACGAGGCCTATGCCGGCGACATCATCGGCGTATTTGACCCTGGCATCTTCTCCATCGGCGACACCATCTGCGAAAAGGGCATGAACGCCTGCTTTGAGGGTATTCCCACCTTTGCTCCCGAGCATTTTGCCGCCGTGGAGCGTATCGACACCATGAAGCGCAAGCAGTTTGAAAAAGGCATCATGCAGATCGCCCAGGAGGGCGCCATTCAGATCTTCCACGAGCCCAACACCGGCGTGGAGGAAGTCATTGTGGGCGTTGTGGGCGTGCTGCAGTTTGAAGTGCTGGAATACCGGCTCAAGACCGAGTACGGCGTGGACATCCGCCGCCGGGCCATGCCCTTTGAACTGGTGCGCTGGGTGGAAAACGAGGATATCAACATCTCCGAGCTGAACCTGACCAGCGACACCAAGTGGGTACAGGATTTCAAAGGGAACAATCTGCTGCTCTTCACTTCTCCCTGGTGCATCAACTGGGCACTGCAGAAGAACGAGGGCCTGCAGCTGAGAGAATTTAACAGAGACTGATTGAAGGAGGTACCGCCATGGAAGAAAAACTTGTCATTGAGATCTACAGGAAAAAGGACCCGGAGGAGCTGACCAAGCTCCTGTCCGAGCCGGAGAGCAAGCTTGACCTGGGCAGTGCTGCTGCCCTCACGGCGGCTGACGCCTGCGCCATGGGGCTGAGAGCGGCAAAGCTTTCTGCAACGGAAGTTTCGGGAAATGAACGGCTGGACTATATTCTGCGGAATCTGGAAAAGCTCCGCGAATACATGGTCTACCTGATCGACGAGGATGTAAAGTGCCGCAGTCTGCTGAGAAGGGCGGAGAAGAAAGGCGACGAGCGGGAAATCGACGCGGCCCGCCAGCCAGCCTGCTGCATCTGTGAGGAGATCATCAACCAGATGGGCAATATGCTGGCTCTGATGAATGAACTTGCGGTTCTGGGAAAGCAGGGCGGTATGTACATCAGCGCCGCCGTCCACATGAGCATGGCCGCCATGCAGAGCGCCATGGCTTTTGTGCTGGACATGTCCGCAAAGAGCAGCGACGACACCTATGTCTTTGTGACCCGTCGCGAAAATGAGATCACCCTGGAAAATTACAGCGTCGTTGCCCAAACGGTACTGGCCAAACTGAATCATTAAGGAAAAACACGGTCTGTTGAGATATAACGAACAGACCGTGTTTTTTGTTGCCTTTATCCACAAAATCCAAGTCCATTTTTTGTGCATAGAGACCGGGAAAAACAGCAAAAGGGAGAAAGTGACAGAAGTCTGGACGAAATGATTGACAAAAAATTGTTAAAGAGATAAGATGAGAATGCTCCCGGGAAAAACAGGGAGAAATGTATGAAATAATCCGCTTTTTATTTGATTCAACCACCTGAAAGGAGAAAAAACATGGCAAACAGAATCATGCTCAACCAGACTTCATACCACGGCGCCGGCGCCATCAAGGAGATCCCCGGCGAGGTCAAATCCCGCGGCTTTAAAAAGGCCCTTATCTGCTGCGGCCCCACGCTGCTCAAGCACGGCGTTATCGCCAATGTGACCGATCTGCTGGACCAGGCCGGCCTTGCTTACGAGATCTATTCCGATATCAAGCCCAACCCCACCATTGAGAACGTGGTGGACGGTGTTGCCGCATTCAAGGCAGCAGGCGCCGATTACCTGATCGCCATCGGCGGCGGCTCTCCCATGGACACCTCCAAGGCCATCGGCATCATCATCAATAACCCCGAGTTTGCCGACGTCCGCTCTCTTGAGGGTGTGGCCGATACCAAGAAGCCCTGCGTGCCCATTATCGCCGTTCCCACCACCGCCGGCACCGCTGCCGAAGTCACCATCAACTACGTCATCACCGACGTGGAGAGAAAGCGCAAGTTTGTCTGTGTTGATCCTCACGACATGCCCATCGTGGCAGTTGTCGACCCCGAGATGATGGACTCCATGCCCCAGGGCCTGACCGCCTCCACCGGTATGGACGCCCTGACCCACGCCATCGAGGGTTATACCACCCTTGGCGCATGGGAGATGACCGACATGTTCCATTTGGAAGCCATCAAGCTCATTTCCCAGAACCTGCGCGGCGCTGTGGAAGGCACCAAGGAAGGCCGCGAGGGCATGGCACTGGGCCAGTACATCGCCGGTATGGGCTTTTCCAACGTAGGTCTGGGCATTGCCCACTCTATGGCACATACCCTGGGCGCTGTGTATGACACTCCCCACGGCGTGGCCTGCGCAATGATGCTGCCCATCGTCATGGAGTACAACGCCGAGTGCACCGGCGAAAAGTATCGCGAGATCGCCCGGGCCATGGGCGTCAAGGGCGTGGACGACATGAGCCAGGAGG
>CAMGRL010000029.1 GCA_946061515.1 uncultured Clostridia bacterium | reverse complement strand
ATCGCGGTGGATTATGAGCATGAAATTCTCCCCGGCAGGCACGCCGCTGTCCGGGCCGTGGCCCAGGGCGACAGCTGCTTTTTCGAGGGCAGCATGGAGGGCCGGACCTGCTTCAGGATCTCAGAGACTTTTGCCGTTTAAGGCGGCGCTCACCAGCTTGTCGCCATGATAGCGGAGCTTCAGGGAGAAGAAGGGCTCGTCGCTGTCCAGAAGGCGGAGAAAGATCTTATCGCCCTCCCACAGGGTCAGGCGCAGCAGCTCGGACTTTTTGATCCAGGCCAGTTCGCCCTCGTCGCAGTCCTTCAGCTGCCCCTGAAACGCGTCGGCGGTGAAAAGGTGCATGTACTCCGTACCAAACTCGTCGGACACAAAGGTGACGATCCCCCGGTACTGCCAGCGGCTTATGGTGAGACCTGTCTCCTCAAGGGCCTCCCGCAGCATACATTCCTCCGGGCTTTCCCCCGGCTCAAACTTGCCGCCGATGCCGATCCATTTGTCGTGGTTTTCGTCGTTGGCCTTCTTCACCCGGTGGAGCATCAGATATTCGTCATCCCGCTGAATATAGCAGAGACTTGTATTTTTCATTGAAATCACCGGATAAGATTATAACACCCGGCTGTGGAAATTTCCACAGCTGGGTGTATTTTTGGAGGAATAAATTGTCTTGAGCGCAGTTCGCCATTTTGAACCGCGCCCAAGTGATTGTTGGAGTTTTGGAGTGTAGAGTGTGAAGCTATTGCCAAGCGTGCGTCCCCGTAGGCTCTATCCGCAGCCCAGGCCGCGGCATCGGAAACACACATAGCTTTTTTTCTTTTATCTTTGGAAGGGAGTTGCCCCTTGCGATTATCAATATAGCATGGGCAGATTAAAAAAAGATGAACAGATGTTAAATAACTTGTAAAAAAGATCTCAAGGCGTCGACAAAGTCCGACGCCTTGAAAACTTATTCAGGAGTATTCAGAAATACTCCTGAATAAGCATGGATTGAACGCCGAAAGGGGACTCCCGTCCCCTATCCGCGCTCTCCCCATGCAATTCTATAACACTGCCGATAGCTTCGTCTACAGTCTGATCTCAGCGTTTTTCCGGCTCCCCGGTGCTGACCCCACAGCTTTCGCTGTGCATGGCGTTGTAGAGGGCGCTGCAGATGTAAGGCCGGTATTCCGGCGGGATCTGGTCCAGAGACTGAAACATGGGGGAGAAGTGCCAGCGAAGAATGTCCTGGGAATAATCCTCATACAGTCTTCGCCCCAGCGCATTGACCCGGATCTTCAGCTCTTTGCGGCTGCCGGGCATGGGCTCTTTCTCCAGCAGGCCCTTGCTGACAAGGCGGTTGACGATTTTGGTGAAGTTGCTGCGCGTGATGCCCAGACGGGCTGCGATGGCAGACATATTCTCATTCCGCTCCTCATTTTCCAGCAGGTACTCAAGGACCTGGATCTGGGCAAAGGAATAGCGTACGCCTTCAAATTCCATCTGCTCCAGCTTGTATGCCGCCGCGTAAATATTACAATAGTGGATCAGGGCCTCCACCTCGTCTCTGTGTGCGCCCATCCATTCCAGTTTTATGGCTCTCACCTCACTTTCGACCACATCACATATAATATAACAGTATAACAGAACCGCTTACCGGGCACAAGAGTGTGAAAATTTAAATATTTGTTGCATTTTGTCGGGGAGAGATGTATGATAACAATATAGTTTCCACAGGAAACAAAATTTGGAGGCCGCATAACGCGGTAAATTTGAAGAGGAGGAAGCAACAATGAAAATCAGTAAACGCCCATGGACTTTGCTGTGTGTTGCGCTGGTGCTGGTTCTGCTGGGCAGTATTCTGGCAGGGGTGTTCAACAGCGGCGCAGGGGCAGTAAAAGTCACCCGTATCAGCTTCGACGGGGGCCACGGCCAGCTCAGCGGACTTCTGTATATGCCGAAGGACGCCTCAGCCGACAACCCCAAGCCCACGATCATCGTGACCCACGGTTATCTGAACTCTGCGGAAATGCAGGACGCCAATGCCATTGAGCTGTCCCGCCGGGGCTTTGTGGTGCTGGCCCTTGACCAGTACGACCATGGCCACTCCAGTCTCAGCCATGAGAATTACTCCGACAGCAGCTTTTTCGGCGTGTGGCTGCCCTTCTGGCTCAACTCCATGAATGACGCCGTGCAGTATATGTATGAGCAGCCCTACGTTCTGAAGGACGAGAACGGCAACGGCATCATCGGCGTCACCGGCCACTCCATGGGCGGCTTCTCCAGCACCATGGCCCTGGCCATGGACGAGACGCAGTACGCCGAGACCGGCGTGCGCAAGATCTATGCAAGCCTGACCGAGGGCTCTGACTTCATGTACACCAGCATTTTGGGCATTGACGCTGCCACGTCAGACGCGCTGGGCGGCGGACGCATCCTGGGCAAGGTTGCCGCGCAGTATGACGAATTTTTCTTCAATGATCCCAATGTCCAGGGCGGCACGGTACGCCACAAGGACTTTGTCTCCACGCCGGACGGCATGACCTTCCTGCAGCAGAGCGAGCCTGCTCAGGTCAACACCTGGTATGAGACCGCTGACGGAGGCCGCCGCATCGTCTATGAACCGGCCCAGACCCACCCCTGGAACCACTTCTCCGCGGAGACCACCGGCTACGCGGTCGCTTTCTACACTGAGGCCTTTGCCCCCTACAGCGAGGGAATCAAGGACATTGCCCCCACCAGCCAGCTCTGGCAGTGGAAGGAAGCCTTTGAATGCGTGGCTCTGGTGGGCTTTGTGATGCTGATCATTGCCCTGGCCTCCATTATCATTGAGCTGCCCTTCTTCCGCAAGGCCAAGAGCGGCGAGCTGGCCGTACAGACCTCCCTCACCGGCGGAAAGAAGGCCGCGATCTGCCTGATTCTGGCCGTTGCCGTTTTGCTCCCGGCCCTGTTCTTCAAGCCCCTGATGGACGACGGCGCAGGCAGCGCATCCGTGAATATCCTGTTCTATGCGGGTCTGGTGGCTGCCGCTGCGGGCCTTGTGGTCCTTATCCTCGGCCTGGTGAAGAAAGAGAAGAAGCTCACCGTGGGCGCCTGCTTCCTGCTGGTCAGCGGCGCGCTGCTGGCCGTAGTGGCCAAGGTTCCCATGTACAGCAACAATGCCTTCTGGACCGCCATCGGCGTCAACAGCATTGCCTACTGGACCATCGGCTGCGCAATGATGAGCCTTGTGATCTTCAGCGCCGTCTATGTGGGCTTTAAGGCAAAAGAGGGCGCCGGATTCGAGACCTACGGCCTGGTCTTCAAGCCCTTGACCATTCTTGCGGGCCTGTGCACCGCTGTGGTCACGGTGGTCGTGGCCTACGGCGTGCTGTTTTTGATGGACGCCCTGTTCAAGGCGGACTTCCGGATCTGGACCTTTGCCTTCAAGACCTTTGACGCGGATATCCTCCCCGCCATTCTGCGCTACCTGCCCACCTTCCTGCTGTTCTACATCGTCTCCACCGCAAGCATCACCGTGAACACCAACACGGAGAAGCTGCAGGGGGCCAAGGGCTATCTGGTGGCCATCGTGCTGAACGCAGGCGGCCCCATCCTCTGGCTGGCTGTGCAGTACATCAGCCTGTTCGCCTCCGGCGTGGCCGTCTGGTCTGGCTCCGCCCTCTCCGGCATTATGCTGGTGGCCATGGTTCCCACCCTGTCCGTTGCGGCCATCATCTCCCGCAACCTGTATAAGAAGACCGGCAACATTTGGACCCCGGCCTTCCTGAACGCGCTGCTGATGACCACCATGACCATCGCCAACACCATGGTCGTGTTCCGGTAAGCAGTCGAATAAAAGCAAATACATGAAACAGCCCGGGCAGAAATGCCCGGGCTGTTCTTGTCGAATTTCTTAAGCCTCCAGCGCGGCGGTAAAGGCCGAGCGGATATTATTCTTGATGGCGTCATAGTCGTCGGCGGGACTGGCCTCGTAGAGCTTTTTCCCCTGGAAGAAGAGGGAAGGGACACAGTAATAATCCCGGCTGGCGGCAAGCTCCGGCTCTTCGTTTTCTTCGATCCATTTGACCCGCAGCCCGGTGAATGCGGGGTTTTCCGCCATCAGCTCGTCCACGGCCTTTCTGGCCTTGATGCAGTAGGGACAATGGCTCAGATAAAACAGTTCTATCTCTTTCATGTTTTTCTCCTCCGGTTGTATTTTTCCCTAACAGTATAGAATAATGCGGCCAATTTGGCAAGCACCGCGGTCTTGTTTCCCGTTGGCCGCTCTGGTATAATTGGTTTATTCATAAGGAAAGCGGGAATGAAAATGGATCGCAGAATCGGCTTTGAAGGGATCGACAACTGCCGTCAGCTGGGCGGATTGCCCGGCGCGGAGGGAAAGACCATTAAAAACGGGCTGCTGCTCCGCTCGGCCAATCTGTTCGGCGCGACAGCGCGGGACGGGAAAGTGCTGACCGGCACATACCGGCTGACTACGGTCATCGACCTGCGTACCGACACGGAGCGGCAGCGAAAGCCCGACCCTGTATTTTCGGGCGTGGAAACCATCTGCCTCCCCATCTTCGACGAGGCCACCGGCGGCATCACCCGGGAGGATGAGGACCTGTCCCAATTCGTGCTCCCCGACATGGCGGCGCTGTACCGCACCATGATGACGGAGGAAGCCTGCCGGGAGGCCTTCGGCCAGGTGCTGACCCTGATCTTCAGCCACGATTTTGAAAAGGGGAGCATCCTCTGGCACTGCACGGCGGGGAAGGACCGCTGCGGCCTGACATCCGCCCTGGTGCTGGGCGCTCTGGGCGTTTCGGAGGATGTGATCCGGGAAGACTACCTGCTCACCAACGAGACCTGCGAGCGGGAGGCGGAGATGCTCTACCGCTATGTGCTCTCCTACGGCAGAACGGAGGCGGAGGCCGCTGCCGCCCGGGAGGTCTTTCTGGCCAAGAGAGCGTATCTGGAGGCGGCCTTGGGCGCGATCAAGAAAAACTACGGCGATATGGACACCTTTTTCCGGGACGGGCTGCACATTGCGGATGGGCTCATCAAACGCTTCCGGGAGACGGTTCTGCACTGAAGTATTTCACCAATGGGCGGACATGTTTTTAGCCTCTCTGATAACAAAAAGAAGAACTACCTGATGTGGGCGGTTCTTCTTTTTTGTACAAACGGATGATTTTGAAAATAGGAACTTATCAGACGAAAAACTATCCTATGGGGCAAAAAAATGTATACCCTGCCCTCTGCAATGCTCACGAAAAGCAGAATTTTTCGTCCCCCATGGAGGGATCCAGCTTCAGCATATTGCGGAAAACCATGGGCGTCATCCCGGTTTGCTTTTTGAATTGTCTTGCAAAATAGCTCTGGGATGTGTAGTTGAGGATGTACGCGACCTCGCCGCTGCTTTTTCCCTGGCGGAGCAGAGACTTCGCCTCCTGGATCCGGACCGCTTGGATGTGTTCGCTGATGGGGACACCCACATGCTTGCGAAAAAGCTTGGCAATGTACTCCTTTGAGTAACCGGAGCCCTCCGCAAGCTCGTCCAGGGTGATGTTCTGGTGGGTGTGGGAGGCGATGTATTGGATGCAGTGCCGTACAACGGGCGGATATTTGGCAGAACTTTTGGTTTTCTGCACCAGGGCCGCATAGTCCAGCGTGGTCTGAAACAGAATTTTGAAAATGGCCATCTCGCTGTTGGATTCGTCGATTTTCATGATGGCGCTGTCGCTTCGGGCATAGCACTCAATTTCCGGCGCCCCGCCCAGCATAGCGGTGCGGCAGGCCAGCGCAATGCCGGAAGCCGTATTGTATTTCAGCTGCCGCAGCCGGTCTTTGGAGGTTTTTCCCATGGCCAGGCGCAGATCCGGCATTTTGACCATGCCGGTCAGGCAGAATTCTGCCAATTCCCTGGGCTTCCCTTCCAGAACATAGCGCAGCAATATCCGCTCCAGCATGAAGGGCATACGCTGAAAATCGTTTTCCCGCTCGGCAAAAACCGCCTCGTCCCCTTCTTTTTCCAAAAAAACTACCCGGTCAATCAGCTGTTTAATCATATCTTCTCCCCAACCTTACGAATTGTGCAGAATCGTGACAAACTGTGCAGGATGATAGTATCACAGATTTTGTAAAAAAGCTATAATTAATTTGCGGAAATATGCTGTATTTTCAGCATTGTTCGCAAAATTTGTTGGAGGGAGATTTATGGAGAACGCAACGACCAAAACGTTGAAAGACTACAAGCAGCAAGGGAAAGCCCAGGCGGCCGACTATTTAAGCCGCAAGCGCGCGGCCAAAGGCGCTCAGCGCAAGGAAATCGCTTCCGAACAGAAGCAGAAGATCCGCGACTGGAAGAAAGATCTGCCTGCTCTGGAAAAGAAGGAGCGGAAGGCCCAGAAGAAGGCCTACAAGGCCTATAAGCACCGCCTGCACCGCACCCGCACCATGGTCTGCTGGGCGGCAGTGCTCTGCGTTCTGATCCTCATTGGCTGCATGGTGCAGCCGCTGGCGCATAACATCGGCGCCATTATGTCCCTGACCTATACCGACCAGACGCCTGAGGCCCAGTCGGCCCGGGAGGCGGGCCTGGCCTTTGCTCCCCAAATCTCTGACGAAGGCATTGTCCTGCTGAAAAATGAAAATGATCTCCTGCCCCTGGAGAACAAAAAGGTCAACATTTTCGGCGATGACGCCTACAACTTCAAGTACAGCGGCGGCGGCTCCGGCGCGGTGGATCTGACCAACTGCGTGACTTTGTTCCAGGGCCTGGAGATGGCCGGAATTGAATACAACCCCCAGCTGCACAAGCTGTATGAGGACATGGGAAACGATGCCGGCGATACCGGCAGCAATAATATTGTTTCCATGATGTTCTCCTTCCTCTTCGGCGCAAAGACAGAAGACACCAGCAGCAACGAATTTCTCACCGAAGAGGTGCTGGAAAGCGCCAAAAGCTATTCCGATCAGGCCATTGTGGTTCTGAGCAATGACGCGGTGGAATCCTCCGACTGCTCTCTGGAGGCCCTGAAGCTGACCCCCAACCGCCGGGAGCTGATCCGGATCGTGGCGGAGAATTTTGAGCATGTGATCGTCATTGTCAACGTGGGCAACGCCACTGAGCTTGGCATTGTGGACGAATACGACTCCATTGAAGGCGTGGTCTGGACCGGCATCCCCGGCACCCAGGGCTGTGTATCTCTGGGCAAGGTCCTTACCGGCGAAATCAATCCCTCCGGCCGCCTGGTAGACACCTATGCTTACGATGTCAGCAGCGCCCCGGCTTCGGAGAACTTCGGCGACTACAAGTATACCAACCTGGAGGGCATGTCCTTCATCAACTACAACGAGGGCATCTATATCGGCTATCGTTACTACGAAACCTGCTACGCCGGCGATGAAAATGGCTACCGCAGCGCGGTTCAGTATCCCTTCGGCTACGGCCTGAGCTACACCAGCTTTGACTGGGAGACGGCGGACTTCCGGATCGAGGACGAAACCGTCACCTGGGAGGTCAAGGTCACCAATACGGGCGATGCGGCAGGCAAGGACGTGGTGGAGCTGTACTTCACCGCCCCCTATATCCCCGGCGGGATCGAAAAATCCGCCATTGAACTGGCCGCTTATGATAAAACCGGTCTGCTGGCTCCCGGCGAGAGCGAGACACTGTGCCTCAGCTTCCCTGTGCGGGATATGTCCAGCTATGATATGGTCGAAAACCAGGCTTATGTGCTGGATGCCGGCACTTACGAGATCAAGCTGGGCCGCAATGTCCACGACATTGTGGAGACGCAGACCTATGAAGTTCCGGAAACGGTGGTCTATGACACCGACGAAGTGACCGGTACCCCCATACACAACCAGTTCAGCTACGCCGACGGCGGCCTGACCTATCTGTCCCGCAATGACTGGGAGGGTACATACCCCGACGACAGCACCGCCGACTATACCGCTTCCGAAGCTCTGCTCAGCGCTTTTGAAGCCTACAATAACCCTGCACCCTCCAGCGAACAGATGCCCGTCACCGGCACGGATAACGGGATCCAGCTGGCCAATCTGAAGGGACTGGACTATGACGACCCCATGTGGGAGAAGTTCCTGGATCAGTTTACCTATAAAGAATTGAGAAATCTCTTCGCGGAGGGCGGCTGGCACTCCATCGCCATTGACCGGCTGGGCATTCCCGACACCCGTATGCTGGACGGCCCCGCCGGGATCAACTCCATGATGGTGCCTGTCTCCGCTGCGGCTTATCCTACGGAGATGATGGTGGCTTCCACCTGGAATGACGAGCTGGCCTATCAGCTGGGCAGCTACATCGGCGCGGAGGCGGTGGCCTATGACGTTCAGGTGTGGTACGCTCCAGCCATGAACCTGCACCGCACAGCCCAGGGCGGCAGAAACTTTGAGTATTATTCCGAGGATCCCGTGCTCTCCGGCATGATGGCGGCTTCCACCATCCGGGGCGCCCAGGATCAGGGCGTCATGGTCACCATCAAGCACTTTGCCATGAACAACGAAGAGACCAACGCCCGCAGCGGCATCTTCTGCTGGAGCAACGAGCAGGCCCTGCGTGAGCTGTATCTGCGCCCCTTTGAGCTCTCCGTCAAAGAGGGCGGCGCTACCGGCGTTATGTCCGCCTTCACCCACATCGGCTACAAATGGTCCGGCGCCAACCCGGAGCTGCTGAACAATGTCCTTCGGGACGAGTGGGGCTTTGTGGGCGTGGTGACCACCGACGCCGCTCTGGCCGGATTTATGAACTCCTCCCTGGCCTGCGTCAGCGGCAACGACCTGATGCTGGAAATGGGCCTGGCCAATTCCGCCAATGTGGTGGACAAGGCTTATAAAACCGACCCGGTAGGCATTACGCTGGGTCTGCGCAGCTGTGCGCACAATATTTGCTATTCCATCCTGAACTATACCAACGCGGTGAATTGATCCATGAAACATAAAGATTTGATTGAGCAAATGACGCTCCAGGAGAAGGCTTCTCTTCTCTCCGGAGCCAACTTCTGGAATACCAAGCCGGTTCCCCGGCTTGGTATTCCGGGAATGATGATGACCGACGGCCCCCACGGCCTGCGCAAGCAGGGGGGCAAGGCGGACCATATGGGCTTGAATAAGTCCATCCCCGCTACCTGTTATCCCAGCGCCGCCGGCCTGGCCAATACCTGGGACGAAGGGCTTCTGGAAGAGATGGGCCGAAGCCTGGGCCGGGAAGCGGCCAGCGAAGGGGTCAGCGTTTTGCTGGGGCCGGGGGTCAACATCAAGCGCAACCCCCTGTGCGGGCGTAATTTTGAATACTTTTCCGAGGACCCCTTCCTTTCCGGAAAACTGGCGGCAGCGCTGATCCGGGGCATTCAGGAAAACGGCATTTCCGCCTGCGTCAAGCACTTTGCCGCCAATTCGCAGGAGCTTCGCCGCATGACCAATGACTCCGTGATGGACGAACGGACCCTGCGGGAGATCTATCTGCCCGCATTTGAAATGGCGGTCAAGGAGGGCAAGGTCAAGTGCCTGATGACTTCCTATAACCGTCTTAACGGTACTTATACCCACGAGCATCCCCATTTGCTCCGGGAGATCCTCTACGGGGAGTGGGGATTTGAAGGCGCTGTGGTTTCTGACTGGGGCGGCAACAACGACCGGGTCGCCTCGGTAAAGGCCGGCGGGACGCTGGAAATGCCCTCTTCCGCCGGGCAGACGGACCGGCACCTGGTACAGGCCGTTCAGGCGGGCGAGCTGGACGAGGCTGTGCTGGACGAGCAGGTGGACAGACTGCTGGATCTGCTGCTGTCCACCAGACCGGACCCCGCCCCGGCCCCCTATGACCGGGAGGAGCACCATCAGGCTTGCAGAAAGGTGGCGGAAAAATGCGCTGTGCTGCTGAAAAATGAGGACAACATTTTGCCCCTGAAACAGCAGACTGTGGCCGTGATCGGAGATTTCGCCAAATATCCCCGTTATCAGGGGGAAGGCAGCTCCAAAATCAACCCCACGAAGCTGGATTCCGGCCTGGACGCGCTGAAAGCTGCCGGGGTCAATGTGATCGGTTACACCCCGGGCTATCACAGGAGAGGCAAGGCGAGCAGTGCCCGTCTGCAAAAGGCCTGCAGTCTGGCAAAGGAAGCAGAAGTGGTCCTCCTCTGGCTGGGCCTGGACGAAGGCGGCGAGGCCGAAGGGGTCGACCGGGACACCATGACCCTCCCCCAGAATCAACTGGCGCTGCTGGACGCGGTTTCCCGGGTCAATCCCAACATTGTTGTGGTCCTCTCCTGCGGCTGCAGCGTGGAGATGGGCTGGGACAGCAAAGTCAAGGCCCTCCTTCATGGCTATCTGGGGGGACAGGCGGGAGCCCAGGCCCAGGCGGCCTTGCTGACCGGCGCGGCAAATCCCTGCGGAAAGCTGTCGGAAACCATCCCGCTTTGCTATGAAGACGTCCCCTCCGCCGGGTATTACCCCGGCCGGGAAGCCACCTCCGAATACCGCGAGGGCATCTATGTGGGGTACCGGTATTACGACACGGCGAAAAAGCAGGTGAAATACCCCTTTGGCTTTGGCCTGAGCTACACCAGTTTTGCCTACAGCCAGCTGGAAATTGGGGAAGATCAGGTCCGTTTCCGTATTCGGAACACCGGCTCCCGCTATGGCGAGGAGATCGCTCAGCTGTATATCCACAGGCAGACCCAGGGAATGTTCCGCCCGGAGCAGGAGCTTAAGGGCTTTACTAAGGTTTCCCTTGCCCCCGGTGAGGAGAGGGAAGTGGTCATTTCCCTCAATGACAGGAGCTTTGCCCTGTGGAGCATCGCGGAAAAGGATTGGGTCGTGGAGCCCGGCGTATACGAGCTGCGCATCGGCGCTTCCAGCCGGGATATCCGCCTGACCGGAACCCTGGAAAAAGCCGGTGAGCCTGCGGAGAATCCCTATCAGGGCACAGCCTTCGCGCCTTACTATAGGGCAGAGGTGGCCCATGTGCCGGACGAGAGCTTCCGCGCCCTGCTGGGCCGTCCGATCCCCCAGGCCAGCTGGGACCGAAGCGCGCCCATGGGCTTCAATGATACCCTGTCGCAGGGAGAATACCTGTCCGGCGGGTTTGGAAAGCTGATTTACAGGCTCATTCTGGCCGCGCACGATGTCCTGATGGCCTTTGGCCAGAAAGAACTGGCCAATAACGTGATGTTTGGCATGAACCTTCCCTGGCGCGGCGTGGCCCGGATGTCGGGCTTTTTGCAGGAGGAGCAGGTTTTTGCGGTGCTGGACATGGTAAACCGCAAAAAAGGCGGATTTCGCAGGCTGATCTCCACCATGGGGAGACGAAAGAAATAACACGATCCTGCAAGGAGAACATGCGTGAAAACACTGTTGAAACATTGGAATAGCTTTGCCGAAAAACACCCGGAGACGGCAGAATGGCTCCGGGAAGGCGGCGCCTTTCTGCTGGCCAGCGCCGGGATCACCATACTGAAATATATTCTCCTCCAGTTTCTGCCCCTCGCCTTTACCGGGCTTCCGGTGATCGACTTTGGCTTTCCCGGGATCGACGTGGAGATGTTCGGCGAGTGCTTTCAGTGGAACATCATCGGCTACGACGCCAATCACGGCGGGCTGCCCTATTTCTGCGCCTACATGATCGCCATGGTTCTGGGAGAAGTGATCAACTTTTTCATCCAGCGCAGCTGGGTGTTCCGCAGCAACGTGAACATCCTTTGGCAGGGACTCTGGTATCTGCTGGCGTTCTGCGTGGTGACCTGCATCGTCAATTCGGTCAACTGCATCTGGATCGCGGTGGCCGGGCAGTATGTCCCAAGCTGGCTGTATAACATCGGCACCACAGCCCTGAACGGCGGCATTTCCATGGTCATCTTCTTCGTGGTAAACAAGATGATCTTCTCCCGCGCAGACAAAACGAAAACCGCGTAACGGGGCATTAGCCCCCCAAAAAAAGAACCGCCTGACAGGTGGTTCTCAGACCGCAGACAAACCCGCTTTTGGCCCCAAAAGCGGGTTTGTCTGCGGTCTGAAATTGTACTAATTCTCAATAAAAATCTTTAATATCAGCTTGGTCTATTGGTGCAATACTGCGTTATCGTCACTTGCCATACACAAAGTATGGCGGCGTTCCTCTGCCTTGTCTTGCACCAATATCCCTGCGCCGCTGATTAAATCTTTTGATCAAGAATTAGTAATATATAGCTGCGGCGAGGGTTTCACAGTGCATGTTGGTCGCCCCCCCACTATCTGTATTTGGCCAAACCGGCCAGGCATTATAGCGCTGCTGCTTCCGGGTAAAGGCAGCTCCGATGAAATATGCTTTCCGGCAGGGCCGCACGGGGCACCGGCTCATCGAAATAAAAGAAACCGGGCGAAAAACTATTGAGCTGTCTGGCGGAATATGGTATGTTATTACAGAAATGAAATGAATTTACATTTTGAACCGTTTTTCTTGCTTTTTGGTATTTTTTTAACAAATAGAATATTTTTGAACAGCACATGAGAGAATGTTTTCCGCGGAAAATCCCCGGCGGCAGAGCCGGAAGCTAAGCGGCCTGACCGGTCTGGCGGGCCTCTCGGAAGGTCAATTTTTCGGGTCTGCTTTTTTCGTCTTTCTTCGCGTCTTTTCTTTGGCTTTTTCCATATCTATACTTGCAATATCTGGATTTGCTGTGGTATAATGTGAAAGTCGTAAACTGGTATGTCTGTAAATGTTTGCATCTTTAAATTTACACACTTCTGTTCCTGAAAAGTTACCAATTTGAAATAATTTGTTTTTTTAAAACGACAACCCTTTTCCGGCGTTCCGGAAACAATGAAAAGCGGCTGTCCGCCAGCGCGGAAGAGCGCTGCTCTGTGAATGGAGAGAAGAGCATGGTAATACAAAGAACAAAGAATGATTCTTTCGAAATCAGCGTCTCCTCCAGGCAGCAGGTCGATCTCGACGCGCTGAATCTGGTCGCTTCCGGTAATGAACCGCTGTTTTGCCGGGCCTCTTATACAGGCCAGGGCGGACGGCACGTTTTCCGGTACCAGGCGGATCTTTCTTCGTCCGCAATGACAAGGGCGCGGCGGCGTGAGTTTCAAACCGATGTGGAGATCCTCGGTGCTTGCTGCGCGGTGATCAAAGCTGTCCGGCGCAGCGGCCTTCTTTTGGAAAATGTCAAATGGGACTTGAAGCAGATCCCCTATGACGGATCGGACTACAGGTTTATTTATCTGCCCCTGGCGGGGACGGACAGTCTGACGGTAAAGGCCCTTCTGCTCAAATTCCTTGGGGAACTGAAAAGCAGGGATCCGCGGGTCGCGGAGCTGCAGCAGGAAGTCAGAAAAAGCGCGTCGGATGAGGAGAGCCTGGTGGCTTTGGAACAGTTTGTCCATGACTTTACGCCCTCGCTCCCGGGCGGGGAGGCGGAAGCAGAAACCACCGGCCTGGACGCCGAGGGGGAAACCACCGGCCTGAGTGCCGAGGGCGAGACGACCGCCCTTTCCCCGGAAGAGTGCGGGGAGAATGCGGCTGACGACAGCGGCGGAGAGAGCGCAAAATATACATACAGAGAGCCTTTCGAGGGCGATACGTCGCTTTTGAATACCGGCGGAAACAGCGCGGCCGGGGACGAGACCTCTCTTCTGTCTGCGGCAGGAAGCGGCAGATCCAACGAGGGCGAGACTTCACTGCTTTCTCCCACGGGGAACAATGGAAAATCTGATGCGCCGACAAAGCTGTATTTGGTGCGCAGCAGCACCGGAGAGCGCATCCCGATTTCTGGCAGCTGCTTTATGATCGGGAAAGATCCGGAGAGCATGGACTATGTGGTGGATAACGGCAGTGTCAGCCGCCACCATGCCACGATCACACGGGATGGAGATACTTATTATATAGTAGATAACAGGTCCACAAACGGGACGGCCGTTGAGGGCGTTATGCTCCAGCCTTATGAAAAGACGGAGCTGTACGCCGGCGCATTTATCTCTATGGGCACAGAAACATTTCAAGTACAAGCTGGGTAAGGGTGAGAAGAATGAGGTATTTATCTGCGGCGCACACGGATGTGGGAACCACGAAGCGCGTCAATCAGGATGCGTTCTGTCTGAAGATCGCCAAAACAAAAAAGATGAGCATCGCTTTTGCTGTCCTGTGTGATGGGATGGGCGGACTGGAAAACGGTGAGCTGGCCAGTGCCTTTTTGGTCAACGCTTTTTCCGCCTGGTTTGAAACGGAGCTTCCGCCGCTGGTGGCGGAGGGAAAACCGGACCTGAACCGTATCACTTCCCGCTGGAATGATATTGTTCAGGAACAGGGCAGAAAGATCATGAACTTCGGAAGAGCGAGAGGTGTCAGCATGGGCACCACGCTGACAGCTTTTCTGGCTGTGGATAACGCATATGCGTACATACAGGTGGGTGACAGCCGCCTTTATAAACTGACAACAGGCATCGAACAGGTGACAAAGGATCAGACCCTGGTCGCTTACGAGATGGAACAGAACCGGCTGACGGCCGAGGAAGCCAGAGCGGACACCAGGCGGAATATCCTTTTGCAGTGCGTTGGCGCTTCAAACGCCATTGCGCCGGAGACGGGAACCGGAATTATTCGGGAAAACGACGTGTTCCTGCTCTGCAGCGACGGTTTCCGGCATGAGGTACAGGAGCCTGAGATGTTCGGCGTTCTGGCCCCCGCTGTTTTGACCAGCGAGCAGATAATGAAAAAAGCCCTGGTGGATCTGGTGGAACTGAATAAATCCCGAAACGAGCGGGACAACATCACGGCCCTGGTCGTAAAAGCGATTCAGTAAGAGGAGGAAAATACTATGGCGCGAATAGGCGAAATCATCGACGGCAAGTATGAAGTCCTCCGTGAAATCGGACGAGGCGGCATGTCCATTGTCTATCTGGCGATGGATAAGCGGCTGAATAAACAGTGGGCGATCAAGGAATTCCGCAAGGATAAGGACGACGCGGACAAGGAGATGGCGCTGAAGGCCCTGCTGGACGAGGCCAACCTGATGAAGAAGCTGGATCACCCCATGCTTCCGCGTATCGTTGATATTATTGACAACCGCTCCACGGTCTATATCGTGATGGACTATATTGAGGGTGAATCCCTCAACAAGGTGCTGGACGCGACCGGCGCACAGCCCCAGGAGGCGGTGATCGAGTGGGCCAAGCAGCTGTGTACCGCTCTTGACTATCTGCACACCCAGAATCCGCCGGTAATTTACCGCGACATGAAACCGGCCAACATAATGCTTAAGCCGGACGGGACCATCCGCCTGATCGACTTTGGCATTGCCCGTGAATATAAAGAGGGTAAAGACGGGGATACGGAGGCCATCGGTACCCGCGGCTACGCTGCGCCGGAGCAGTTCGGCGGCAAAGGGCAGACCGACGCCCGCACGGATATTTACAGCCTGGGCGTTACGCTGTACCACCTGGTCACCGGTAAGAATCCGGCGGAGCCGCCCTATAAAATTTACCCGATCCGGCATTGGAACCCTGCGCTTTCCAGCGGCCTGGAGTGGCTGATCCAGAAATGTACCCAGTTTGATCCGGAGGACCGTTATCAGTCCTGCGCAGAGATCGCCTATGTACTGGACAATCTCGATAAATTTGAGGTTGAATATAAGAAAAAGCAGCGCAGCAGGATCAATATTTTCCTGGCGACCGCAATTTTGACCCTTGCGCTCTCCATCGGCGCGGTGGGCTGCTTCCAGGGGGCAAAAACCGTAAAGGCCAACGACTATGAGGTTTATCTGAACAGTCAGACCATTGAAGGTTATGTCAGCGCCATTGATATGGACAGCGAGAGACCGGAGGCCTATGACGCGCTGGCCTCCGCCATGCGGGAGATCAACGTGGTCTATTCGGACGCGTCAACGGCTCCGGCCGTTCTGGGCGCGGACGAGCTGATGGAAGAAGATCTGGTGACCTGGTTTTCCAACGAACGGATGGAAAAGCTGAAAAAAACCGCACCGGAGACCTATGTCAATGTCAACTACACGGTTGGGCGTCTGCTCTGGAACGGATATCAGGGTCCCAACAACAATCCCAATGAGGCCGCGTTTGTGGCAAAGAAATATTTTGCCAATGTAATTGACGCCGCCTCTCAGGACGCAAACCACCTGGGCCTGAGCGACCAGAAATATAATCTGGCGAAGGCGTATTATCTGGTCTCGTTCTTCCAGATCAACAAGGCGAACCTGAGCAATCTGGACGACGGTGATTTCAAGGTGGAGCAGGCGGCCATCGCGGCCGGCGTATACGGCGCCGATGAGGACGGTTTGCTCTCCAATGCCTATTATTCCTACTGGATGACCTGCAAAAATCTGCTCGCGTTCCTGGACGACGAGAGTGAGGATGTGAATCCGGTCGTCAAGCTGGCTTCCATGGACCGGCTGGCCTATATTCTCAGCGAAAACTACGCTCTGTTCTATGATCAGACGCGCAGTAAAGACGAAAAGGTCGACGGGGCTGAGATGCAGGAAATGTATCACAACTTCAATGTCGCCCTCTCTCATATTGAGGTCACGGATGATAACCGGGATAAGCTTGAGGAGATCAAGGCTTCCCTCAATCTGACCGCCAAGATGATTGAAGCGAAATACGCAGTGGAACTGGAGGAGATCGGATAATGTACGATACGCTGATGCTGTTGGGATATATTCTGGCTGCTCTGGCCGGCTGCGGGCTGATCGCCTCGGTGGCTGTGTTCTTCGGCTTCCATATTCCGACGCTGTACAGGGAACTCAGCGGCGACATGCAAAAAAAGCAGATCGAAGATATCCGCAAGAAAAACTACAGTGCACTTGACCAGCGCAACAAGGTCAATGTGTTTGAAGAGCTGGAGAAAAAAGCCAAGGTCAAGCGCAGCGACACCTCCAGCCTGAACATCGGCACCAGCTCACGGCTGGACCAGACGGAGCGGCAGCCAGTATCGCCGGCTTCCAATCCGGGCACAACGGTCCTGAGCGGCGCCAAAAAGGCAGACCCCAACTTCATCATTGAAAAGAACATCGTGTTTGTCAGCACGACGGACATGCTCTGATGAAGGATCAGGAAAGATCGGGGGGAAAACAGGTGAGCCGAAAGGATAATGCGGGGCTGTATTTCAAATTGTCCTGCGCGGGCTTTGTGTTGATGAGCGCGCTTGTGCTGCTGATGCCGGTGCAAAGCTTCTCGGAAAGCCGCGCGGCGACGGTTGTCATCGGCCTGTGCTTCTGGGCTTTCATGGCGGCAGGACTGCTGTTTGCCGCGCTGGCGGCGAAAACAGTACAGGCCCGCATGAGAGCGCTGGGACGGCAGAAAGAATGGGATAGAAAACGAATAGGGCTGCTCTCCCTGGGCGCCAACCTGCCGGGGCTTGTCAGCGACGGGGTTTTCGTGCTGAGTCTGCTGCTGTTCATCATTCTCAGCTTTACGCGCTTCAAGTTCGCGTATATCAACTATGTGCTGATTGGCCTGACGATGCTGGGCCTTGCGTTTCATTGTTTGTTCAATGGAAGAACATTTTATTTTATAGATACCAAAACAGAGGATAAAAGGAGAATGGGACACCATGAAAAAAACTGACACCAGTCTGACAAAGCGATTTTTCGCAATGGTATTGACCCTGCTGATGGTCCTGTGCATGCTTCCTGTGCAGACCATAACGGCCTATGCCGACGACGGGGCCTATACCATAAACTTTACCGTGCGCGACAAGGACAAAGACGGGAATCCCCCTATCCAGGGCGCCCAGATCAAGCTCGAAGGGCAGACAAAGACTACAGACGCCGACGGTAAGGCTACCTTTACCGTTAACGAGCCTGCAGGACCTTATGTTTATGCAGAAGTCTCTGCGGCTCACTTTGTTACCGGCAATCCTGTAATCCCGCTGTACCAAACCGTAGATTTCGATCTCACACTGAGTGAGAATAATCCCGTTAAAGTCAATGGAATTGAAAAGCCCTATTCTCCCGACGGCTATGAAGCCGTGGAGATCGTGGACGATGACGACTGCACGCTGACCTACTCTCTGGACGGGGTGACCTACGGCGATATGCCGACGATTAAAGACGTGGGCGAGTACACCGTCTATGTGAAGGCTACCGCTGGGGATGGCTTTGAATTTGTGCCCTTTACGGTCAGCTCAAAGATCGTTCCCGCAACCATCGGGGACATCACTGTCACGGCCAATGAGGGTCTTGTATACAACAAGGACGGCGTTGAGGTGATCTCGGCCAGCGGCATCACCGGCCTTCAGACCGGCGATCTTGTGGAATATGTTGAGGGCGAAAGCACCGTAAAGGAATATACTTTCAGCGGTGAGGTTGAGCCCTTGACGCTCCGCACGGCCGGCACCGCTGCAATTACTGTCAACGTGACCCGAGGCACGAATTACTTCTTTACAACGACGCTGACTGTTAATATTGCCGCAGGCGAAAGCGGCCTCAAGTTCAAAGAGTTCGGTGAAGCTACCGTAATCTGCCGCTACGATGATGAGGCCGCCCTTAACCGCGTCAAGTCATTTGCAGCGGAGTCTGCCAGCACCGGTGAAATTACTTACAGTGTGACAGGTGTGGCTTCCCCGGATGGAAAAACTGACGATATTGCCACCATTGATGCGGACGGCAACCTGAAGATCGCAAAAGCAGGCATAGTTACGGTTACCGCAAGCCAGGCGGGAACGGCAGAATATGCCGCAAGCAAGATCAGTGTTACGGCCTATCTGGTTGTCAATGAAGAAGCCGATACCGTAGCTTTTGAAAGCACAGAAGCGGTAAACTACGTCCTCCAGGATGAGGCTACAGTTGTCGAACGTGCGGCCAAAAAGTGCTTTACAGAAGACAACGGTGCGATCACATACACGCTGATCTGCAATGACAAAAATGATGAGGGACAGGATATTACCGTTGATTCCATTCTCGAAGTTGACGATAACGGTGTTGTTACAATAAAGGATACGCAGGCCATATCGGATATCCTTGAGAAGCAGAATATCACCGTCACCGTCAAGGCCGAAAAGGCAGCGGTTGAATCCGGGGACGCAAATGTACCTGCTTTTTATCCTGCCGGATCCGATGAATATGTCATCAACATGTCCATGTCCGTGGCACAGAAAGAGCTGAATATCTCCGGCACTAAAGTCAACGGTTGGTATGCCGGACCGGTTACCATTACAGCCAAGGACGGCGCAAAGATCAGCCTGAATCCGTGGAAGATTGGGTCATTCGGGGATAGCATCACGCTGGACAAAAGTGGAACATATACCGACCTGAAGGTATATTGCAAGGATAACGAACATAAATGGGTATATAAAAGCATTGAACTTCCTGTAATAAAAATCGATGCGGATGCTCCTGAAATAACCGATATTTCCTGCAACGTTCTCCCTGTGTCAAAAATGGTCCAGTATATCACGCTTGGACTAAATCCTGAAAGTGTGGAAATATCCGCAACTGTGACAGACGACCATAGTGATGGAATAAACGTTGTTAAGGGGTCCGGTGTCAAGGAAGTTGCTTTCAGTCTGGTTGATGAAGAAGGAAATCTCTTTGCCGACTTGGGTGAGGTAACCGGATTGACAGATGGCAAAGCGACTGTAACTGTAAGCAGCAATGATCTTAACGAGGGTCTGGTTCGCATAAAAGTCGTGGCCACGGATAATGTTGACCACTCAAGTGAAAAAATAGAAAGTAGCGAAGAGAAGACCATCCTGATCGACAAATCAAGTCCGGTAATAGAGGTACAGTATTCAGACGCTGTTGAGATCGGGGAAAATAAATTACTTCTCAAGGACGATGAAGAGACGCACGAAGCAACAATAACCTTTAGAGTGACCGAAAAGAATTTCGGCCTACAGCTTAATGAAAATGCCAATGATGCCTTTGTTGCGGAGTTGACGAAAGCCACCGATGGAAACGATGGTGAACCGGAGCGCCTCGAGCTTATATGGACGAAAGAAGCAGAGGGCGTTTACACAAGCACCTATAACGTGAATCGTGACGGCTCTCTGTACAAACTCAATGTTAACTACGAGGATGTTGCTGGGAATGCTGCGGAAGAGTACACAAAGGATTTCGTCTTTGACAATACTAAGCCTGTCCTTTCAGCTGAATACAGCTTGTCTGATAAAGATGACAACTCCACGCCGAAGCGTTTTACCAATTCAAAGGAAATGGTTGTAACCTTTACGGTGGAAGAAGAGTTTTTCGATAAGGACAAGTTTGTTAAAGGAATCCAAATCGATGGACCGCAAATTCCGGATGAAAATGTCAAATGGGTTGGAGATAATCAATTAAGCATAACACTGTCTGCTGAAGGCGACTACAATATCACAGTTAATTATGTCGACCAGGCGGGCAATGAGATGGACAAATATGAATCCGGCCCCTTTACCATTGACCGTACGCCGCCGACCATTCTGATTGACTACCAGGAGCCGGTTAGGGTCGATGAAACGGACAAGTTAGAATATCACCGCACACCCATCCAGGCCACTGTGACCATCACGGAGAAATACTTCGAGACGAACGCTGGCGACGCGACCATCACCGTCACCAAGACCGATGAAAACGGCAATGTGACCACGAAGGAATTCAAAGGCGCAGATTTGTGGACGAACGGGGATGGCAACGCTTATTCTGCCACGGTCACGCTCGATGAAGACGGACAGTACGCGATCAGCGCGGAATACACTGATCCCAGCGGAAACTACGGCTTAGCGAAGACCGCCAATACCATTATCCTGGACCAGACCCCGCCCGTTGTGACCATCAACTACAACGCGCCGGTGCAGAAGACCAACAATGTGGCCTACTATGACGGAACCATCCAGGGCACCATCACCGTCAGGGAAGTCAACTTCTTTGAGGATGATTTCCACATCTCAGTCAACGACGCGGCTATCGGGCTCAACTGGGTCGACCGCGGAGACTTTGTCCATGTGGCAGTGTTCACCATGGCCGCCGACGGCGAATATGAAGTTACCGCTTCCTACAGCGACCGTTCCGGCAACGGAATGCCCCAGCATGAATCCGGCCGAATGATCGTTGACACCAAGGCCCCTGTGATCACCGTTAATGGCGTCCGCCACCAGTCTGCCAACAACGACGAGACCATCTCCCTGACGGTCTCCGTCGCGGACAAGAACATCTCCATTGAGGAGTTCGAGGCCGTTCTGAAGGCCATTGTCAAGCGCGACATGGGCAACAACAGCTTCAAGTACGAGTCTGAGACGGTTTCCCTCGGCGACAAGAGGACCTCCACCAACGAGGAGGGCGAGACGGTTTACACCTACACCCTGGAAAATATCAGCCCGGACGGCTACTACACCCTGAAGGCCAGCGCCACCGACTACGCCGGACACGCTGTCAAGCTTATGGACGTGCAGCGTGCTGACGGCAGCAGCGACCAGCTCACCGAGCTGAACTTCTCCGTCAACCGTGAGGGCTCTGTTTTCTGGATCGAGACCGAACACAACGACAAGTATTCCGGCCAGACCTTCGTCAACGAGCTGGACGGCGCATATGCCAATGACCAGGTCAAGCTGGCCGTTCACGAAGTGAACGTTGACCCCGTGGACACCCAGCAGGATTACCGCACGGTCTTCACCCTCAATGACGGCACCGCAATGCAGGAGATCGCTCTGAATGACGGCGCAGGCGGAAACTACGAAAAGAACCAGAGCGTCGCAGAGGGCGGCTGGTATGAGAACATCTACACCCTGGACAACAGCTACTTTGAAAATGACGGCACCTACTCCATCAACCTGATCACCTACGACGCGGCAAGCAACAGCAACATCAACAGCAAGGACGAGGGCGGCGTGATCAGCTTCACCGTTGACCGTACCCTGCCCATCATCTCCAGCAATATCCACGCAGGCGAGTATGTCCGGGCCAGCGAGTACGTTGTGGAGTTCCGCGTCACCGAGGCAAACCTTGATCCCGAAAGCATCAGCGTCACCCTCGATGGAAAGAGCGTTGAACCCGAAGCACTGGGCAATAACGAGTACCGCTTCACCGTCGGCTCCGGATACGGCCATGTTGTGGAGATCTCCGCGGGAGACAAGGCCAACAACGTTTCCGAGCAGTACAAGATCAATCCCTTCACCGTGTCCACGAACATCTTCGTTCTGTGGTACGCCAACAAGCTCCTGTTCTGGGGCAGCCTGATTGGTCTTGCGGTTATCTGCGGCGGCATCGGCCTGATCGTGACCCGCAGGAAACGCGATGAAAAGGACAAGGCCTGATTTCTGAATCGTCATTAAAGCGCATTATTTTAACAGATCAAAGGGTACAGCGGCATACTTATGCCGCTGTACTCAAACAATCCAGCCGTCCGGCAGAAGTCAGCTGCATACGGCGCCTTGAAGAGGATAACAAAATGATACAACATGCCAGCATAACCAGCCCTGGGGAAAGACCGCGCAATGAAGACGCGGTCAGTGCCTTTCAGAACATCCGTACTTCCACATATGCCTATGTGCTGGCAGACGGTCTGGGCGGTCACGGAAACGGAGATATTGCTTCAAATTTTGTGGCCGACTGTGTTGGCGCAGCCATAGAAAATATGGACAGCTCCGGCGAGACCTTCATCGACCAGTGCTTTGACACGGCACAGAACCTGCTGATGGAGGAGAAGGACCGGAGCGGATATACGTCTATCAAAACAACGATGGTTCTGCTGCTGATCACAGGAAATGAAGCTACCTGGGGACACATCGGGGATTCAAGGCTTTACCATTTCCGCAACGGCAAGCTGTTGGACCGCACCCTGGATCACAGTGTTCCGCAGATGCTGGTCCTCACCGGGCAGATCAAAGAAAAGGATATCCGCCACCATCCGGCCCGGAGCACTCTGCTTCGGGCTATGGGAGCTGAATGGGACAATCCCGAATACGAAATTGACGCACGTCATGTCCGCCTTGAAAAGGGAGACAGCTTCCTGCTCTGCTCCGATGGATTTTGGGAATGGATCGATGAGAAAAAAATGCAGAAGATCCTGAAAAAGGATATTTCTCCATACGATACGCTCCGGACCATGGAGGCTGAGGTCAAACATAAGGGACGGGGGAAAAACATGGATAACTATTCGGCTATTCTTGTTACAGTGAAATAAGGGGGTAGCAGAAATATGGCGATTCTTCAATGCCCAAACGGGCATTACTATGATGACGCCCGTTCAGAAACATGCCCATATTGTCAGAAACTCGATATCCCTGCGGATGACCCGCTGAGAGAGCAGGTCACTTCATACGTTGATTATGAAGAGGATGACGCCGCGGTCACAGAGGGATATTTCGACAACGTGGGAGAAGATGACAGGACCATCGGCATTTTCACCGATGAGCTGCAGAACCAGCTGACCGCCGGCTGGCTTGTCTGCATGAATGGTCTGGTCAAAGGAAAAAGCTATCCCTTCTTTGTCGGCCGGAACTTTGCCGGCCGAAGCCCGGATATGGACATCGTCCTGAGCGATGACGATCAGATTGCCAGAGAAAAACATTTTTCTATTGTGTTTGATCCGGTTACGGTGGATTTTTTCTTGATCCCCGGCAACGGAAGCACACTTCTCAACGGAAATACGGTCATTCATGCAACAGAGCTTGCAGATGGGGATGAGATCAAAGTGGGAAGCACGGAATATCTCTTTATTCCATTTTGCAAGAAAGGGAGAGTGTGGGAATGAAAAAAATTCTTTCTGTTTTAATCGTCATATGTCTCTTTGTCGCCTGCTTTTCACCGGCTGCATACTGTGACACCACAGATATCATCAGCTTCGGGCGGATCTATGTCGCCATGCCGCAGATCAACGTGGAACTGAAAGGAACCGGCTTCAGCGCGGAGGAGATCCAGGCCAATCTGGGAGGAGAGCAGCTGAAACTGGCGGACATGCACGAGTTTTCTCCTCAGCAGGACAGCAGCAGGATCTTTGCCCTTGTGGACATTTCCGGCTCCATGAAGAAAGGCTTTCCTCTGGTCTGCCAAAATGTACTGAGCGTTGCCAAAAACCTGGGTCCTGAGGACGAACTGGTTCTGATCACCTTTGGCGGTACCGATGTGGAAGTGCTGCTCCAGGGAGGAGAGACCCAGTCGGAGATCCTCAATGCCGTAAATTCACTGACATGCACCAACGGAGACACACCGTTTTTTGAAGCGCTCAACCGCGCTTATCAGATCTCCAACTCAAAAATCAGCAGTTTTGACCGCGAATATATCATCGCCTTTTCCGACGGCGTGGATATTCAGGTCGCAGCCACCACATACAATGAAGTGGTCGAGCAGTTCAAAACCCACAGCCTGCCTCTGTACGCGGCCTGCACATCCTATGCGCAAAAGGATGATGTGGATCGCTTTGGAGAACTGGCCCGCTATTCCGGCGGAACCATAAACAAAATCGAGTCTGAGGAGGACTTCGCCACACTTACCCGGGAAATTTCCAATGTGACAATTTGTTCCTTCCTTGCGGCAAACAATATTGCCGACGGCTCAACACGGCAGCTTTCCGTAAAGCACGTCAGCTCCTTTGCGGAGATCAATGTGCCGGTCTACCGGTCCATACCGGACAATACTCCTCCCACGGTCGAGGAGATCAGTTTTGACACCGAAAGAAACGCATTCAGGATCCGCTTTTCCGAACAGGTCAAAGGCGCTCTGGACGCGAACAAATACAAAATAGAAAATTCCGCCAATGAAGTCATGGAAGTGTCCTTCGTGGAGCAGGGCGATGAGGAAAACAGCGTCATTGTAACGATAAAGGGCATAAAGGCCGATACATACACCCTCTCCATCAAGGGGGTCACGGACAATTCCCAGCAGGCCAACCCACTGACTTACTCAACAACGATCGAGGTCACAAAGGTAGCCGAGGAGAAGGCTGTCCTCCCTGAACCGGAAAAGGAAAACAGCCTCCCGGCCTGGCTCATTGCGGCGCTTGTGGTCCTGGCGCTTGTGATTATAGGCGCCATTGTGGCCGTTGTGCTGATCGCCAGCAAAAAGGATAACCAGGAAGTCCCGGTAAACCAGGCGCAGGGCGTTGCCGTCAAGCCCATCCCGGGCGTGGTCGAATATGAGACACAGCCCGTCCTGCAGGAACAGATCCACCTGAAAAACGGTTCGGCAAAGAAAATCAACCTGCGGGTGAAAACAGGCAGCTCCAGCGAACATAACACGGTAACCCAAGTTTCGAGCAGTCTGATGGTGGGGCGCTCAGATATCTGCGACCTGTATATTGATGATATAAAGCTCTCCAGACAGCACTTTGTGATCGAAAACGAGGACGGAAATCTGTTTATCCAGGACTTGAAGTCCAAAAACGGAACCTTCCTCAATGGCACAAGGGTGAGCAGCCGGCAGCTGCTGCACAGCGGGGACAAGATCGTCGCCGGACTTTCCGATATTGTTATTACATTTTGATCTGGTGAGATTATATGACGTTGCAGGATACATGCCCAAATTGTTTTCGGCCGCATAACGGACAGGGCCTCTGTCCCCACTGCGGGTATGACATGTCCAAAGGGAAAAAATATGCAGACACACTCCCGTGCTTTACCGTCCTGAAAGATCGTTATCTTGTGGGGCGGGTGCTGGGAAAAGGCGGATTCGGTATTACCTATCTGGCGATGGATATTTACCAGAACGTCCGCTGCGCCGTAAAAGAATACATGCCTTCGGAGTATTGCGAGCGCGACAGAGGCTCGCTCACCGTTGAGCCGAAGAATGACAGCAAATCTTACGCGGTCTACAAGCACGGACGTGAAAAGTTTATTGAGGAAGCAAACACCCTCTCCAAACTGAAAGATAATCCCATTGTTGTAGATATCTGGGCATTTTTTGAACAAAATAATACCGCCTACCTGGTTATGGAATACCTGGAAGGAACAGACCTGAAGGAGGCGGCCAAGGCCAACGGCGGTAAACTTGATCCGGATTATGTGAAAACGATCTTTGTAACGATCGCAAGTTCACTGATGTCCATCCATGAAAAGAAAATACTGCATCGGGACCTGAGCCCGGACAATATTATTGTCACAAACGACGGGAGGATCAAGCTGATCGATTTTGGCGCGGCAAGAAGCTTTGTCAGCGACCAGAATAAAGGCATGTCTGTTCTGCTAAAACCCGGTTATGCTCCGCCCGAACAGTATGATAAGCAGGGCAACCAGGGTCCGTGGACTGATGTCTACGCGCTTTGCGCAACATTTTACAAGCTGGTAAGCGGAAAAACCGTTGAAGACCTGAGCTTTCGTGCGAATGGCGTAGAGCAGCCCACCCTGTTGAGCCGGGGCGTCCCTGTAAGCAAAAGAACCTCCGACGTGATCAATAAAGGTCTGGAGATGGACTACAAAAAGCGATATCAGAATTTCAAGCAATTGCTGGATGATATCGACATGCCGGCGCCGAAACCCAAGCAGGAATCCAAGCAGGAATCCAAGCAGGAATCCAAGCAGGAATCCAAGCAGGAATCCAAGCA
>CAMGRL010000028.1 GCA_946061515.1 uncultured Clostridia bacterium | reverse complement strand
CCCTGCGCATCTGCGAGGAGGAGGGCGCGGCCTTCCTCCACCCCTACAACGACCCCGAGGTCATTGCCGGTCAGGGCACCCTGGGCCTGGAAATTCTGGCTGACCTGCCCTATGTGGACATGATCGTGGTCCCCGCCGGCGGCGGCGGACTGCTGGCCGGTGTGGCCTGCGCGGTAAAGCAGATCAACCCCCGGGTAAAGGTCTACGGCGTTCAGGCCGAAGGGGCTGACGCCATCGCCCGGAGCTTCCAGGAGAAGAAACTGGTGTGTACTGACTCCGCCGCCACCATTGCCGACGGCATCGCCGTCAAGGCCCCGGGTGACATCACCGTGGAGCTCATCAACCGCTACGCCGACGGGGTGGTGACCGTGTCCGACTCGGAGATCGCTAACGCCATTTTGCTGCTCATTGAACGCTGCAAGCAGGTGGTGGAGCCTGCGGGGGCAACGCCCCTGGCGGCGGTACTCAGCGGCAAGCTGGATGTGAAGGGCCGCCGGGTGGTCTGCGTCATGTCCGGCGGCAATATCGACGTCAGCTTCATTCAGAGCATCATTGAGCGTGGTCTGGTTGCCCGCCACCGGCGCATCAAATTCATCGCCACATTGCTGGACCGGCCGGGCAGTCTGGTGCAGCTGCTGAACGTGCTGGCGGATTCCGGGGCCAACATCCTGACCGTGGAGCACGACAAATTAAACGCCGGATTGAATCCCAACGAGACCAATGTGCATATCGCCTGCGAGGTGGGCGGTGAGGAGCACGGCCGGGCCGTGATCGACGCCCTCCGCGCCCGTGGTTTTCGCATTGAACTGGAACAGTGAAAGGAGATTTTTCAGATGAATGTTGTCAAGACGGATAAGGCCCCTGCGGCCATCGGTCCCTATTCCCAGGCAAGGATCGTAAACGGTCTGGTGTACGCCTCGGGGCAGATCCCCATCATCCCGGAGACAGGAGAGTTGGCCATCGGTCTGGAGGGCCAGGCAAACCAGGTCTTCAAAAACATCGCGGCCCTGCTGGAGGCCGCCGGAACGGATATTGCCAAAACGGTAAAGACCACCCTGTTTATTAAGCACATGGACGATTTTGCCGCCATCAACGCCATCTACGCCCAGTATTTCACCGAGCCTTACCCCGCCCGCTCCTGCGTGGAGGTGGCCAGGCTGCCCAAGGACGTCTTGCTGGAATGTGAAGTTATCGCAGAGCTGTAATCCAGGCATAAAAATATCCCGGCCATTCGTGGCCGGGATATTTTTATGCCATATACAATTCGTCCTCCCGCCATTTGAGAGGGTTTTCCTCAATATATTTTCGCACCTCGTACAGGTCCGTCTCGCAGCGAATCACATGCTCATAGTAATTTCGCTGCCAGATTTTGCCCATTTGCAGGCCGCAGGCGCAGCAATATTTCCGCCACTCATTGACCACAAGGGACTTATACGCCCCGACCACGCGACCCAGGGTGAGTTGCTGCTGTCCAGGGAGGAACACGATAAAATGTACGTGGTTTGGCATAACCGTTCGGGAATCAAATTCCACACCGTACAAACGCTCTACCTTTTCAAAGGCCGATTCCGCGATCAGTCCCAGGCAGCTTAATGGCAGTCTCCTCAATTCGCCCGGTTCTCCTTCCGTCAACCCGCAGGCGCAATCTTTTCGGTCAATTGCGAAACCGGTAGTGCCAGCTATCCGGGCGGGGGCAAGCCCCGCCCCTACAGCCCCCGGGTCCTGTCCCAGCAACTTGTAGGGGCGACCCTTGCGGTCGCCCGCCTCCCTTTCCAGTGTCCAAAGGATATTCCGCCTGTCCTGCACGCAAACGGTCACAAAATAGGCGCCGTTCTGGGCATAATCGTAGCATTTGAGCCGGACAGACTTTCTAACCGGCCGCTCATTCACAGCTCAGGGTACAGCGGGAACCTCTGGCAGAGCTCAATGACCTGTTCCTTGACCTGGGGCACGGCCTCGTCTCCCTCACGGAGCAGGCGGACGATCAGGGAGGCAACCTTGCGCATCTCCTCCTCCTTCATGCCTCTGGTGGTGCTGGCGGGGGTGCCGAAGCGCATGCCGGAGGTCAGCTTCACCGACTGCTTCTCAAAGGGGATGGTGTTCTTGTTGGCGGTGATGTTGGCCCGATCCAAAAGCTCCTGGACCTCCATGCCGGTCTTGCCCATGCTCATCACATCGGCCAGCATCAGGTGGTTGTCCGTTCCGCCGGAGACCAGACGCACGCCCTCGCGGGTAAATTCATCGGCCATGGCGGCGGCGTTTTTCACCACCTGGGTCTGGTAGGCCTTAAACTCGTCGCTGAGGGCCTCCTTGAAGCACACGGCCTTGCCGGCGATGATGTGCATCAGCGGCCCGCCCTGGGTGCCGGGGAACACGGCGCTGTTGATTTTCTTTTTCAGCTCCTCCTTGCAGAGGATCAGCGCGCCGCGAGGCCCACGCAGGGTCTTGTGGGTGGTGGTGGTGACCACATGGGCATAGGGCACCGGGCTGGGGTGAACGCCCGCGGCCACAAGGCCCGCGATATGGGCCATGTCCACCATCAGGTATGCTCCAACCTGATCGGCGATCTCCCGCATCCGCTTGAAGTCGATAAAACGGGGATAGGCGCTGGCTCCGGCGATAATGATCTTGGGCCGGCACTCCTCGGCCCGCTGCAGGACCTGGTTGTAGTCGATCCGCTCGGTCTCCGGGTCCACACCGTAGAAGCAGGCGTTGAAGTACTTGCCGGAGATGGAGGCCTTGGAGCCGTGGGTCAGGTGTCCGCCGTGGTCCAGGTTCATGCCCAGGATGGTGTCGCCGGGCTGAAGCAGAGCCAGATACACGGCCATGTTGGCCTGGGAGCCGGAGTGGGGCTGGACATTGGCGTGCTCAGCGCCGAACAGTTCCTTGGCCCGGTCGATGGCCAGATTTTCAATCTCGTCCACATATTCGCAGCCGCCGTAGTAGCGGGCGCCGGGGTAGCCCTCGGCGTATTTATTGGTCAGATGGCTGCCCATGGCCTCCATCACGGCGGGGCTGACAAAGTTCTCGGAGGCGATAAGCTCGATATGGTCCTGCTGCCGGCGCAGCTCCCGCATCATGGCGTCGTATACCTCTCTGTCCTGCTGTCTGATGTTGTCGTAGCTCATATTAATTCCTCCGTTTGTTTTTTGCGGGCGGGGACAAGCCCCGCCCCTACAGCCCAGCTTGAACAGAACTGTAGGGGCGACCCTTGCGGTCGCCCGTATGGGATGCAGACAATTTATCCTATTATATTACACCGTTTGTCTATTTTCAATAGCTGGGAATTCTGTTATAATAATGTCTATTGAATGATAAATGGAGGTCAATTCGATGAAAAGATTTCTTAAAGTGCTGCTCATCATCATCCTGGTGATCGTGGCGGCGGCCGCCGGGCTGATCGCCTGGCTGAGCATTGCGGAATATAAGCCGGATGCTGTGAAGGAACTGAACTTCACCACCCTTGACGAAAACGCCCCGGCCCTGCCCCAAGGGGAGAGCCTGACGGTGCTGAGCTGGAACATCGGCTACGGGGGTCTGGGCAGCAACGCGGACTTCTTCATGGACGGCGGTGAGAACGTGAAATCCTCGGACCAGGCGCGGGTGGAATCCAACCTGCAGCATATCCGGGAGCTGATGTATGGCGAAAACGCCCCGGATCTGATCATGCTACAGGAGGTGGACACAAACTCCTCCCGTACATACAGCATTGACCAGAGCGCTTATCTGGCCGGGGCCAACTCCGCCCACGCCCTGAACTACTCCTGCCCCTTCGTCCCCTTCCCCCTGCCGCCCATTGGCAAGGTGCACAGCGGCGTGTTCACCACCACAGACTACGCTATCGAGCGGGCGGAGCGCATCTCCCTGCCCTGTCCCTTCTCCTGGCCGGTGAGCACGGCCAATCTGAAGCGCTGCCTGCTGGTTAGCTTCCTGCCCATTGAGGGCAGCGACAAGCAGCTGGTGCTGGTGAACCTGCACCTGGAGGCCTATGACGACGGAGAGGGCAAGATCGCCCAGACCCGGCAGCTCAACGAATTTATCCAGTCCGAATACGAAAAGGGCAACTACGTCATTGCCGGGGGCGACTTCAACCAGATCTTCCCCGGAAGCCTGGAGGTCTACCCCAATACCCACCCTGAGCTGTGGGAGCCGGGCGTGCTGACGGAGGACATGCTGCCGGAGGGCTGGTCCTACGCCTATGACCTGAGCGTTCCCAGCTGCCGCCTGCTGAACCAGCCCTATGACCCGGCGGACACGGAAAACACCCAGCATTACGTCATCGACGGCTTTATTCTTTCGCCCAACGTGACGCTGGAGAGCGTGGAGACCCTGGATGAGGGCTTCATCGCCTCGGATCACAACCCGGTTCTCCTCCGCGTGACATTGAAATAATAAAGACGCAAAACACCTTTCCGGCCCAGACCGGAAAGGTGTTTGCTTTTATTTTATGGGTAAAGAGAACTCCGCGGCGAAATGGCTCTCGTCCCGGCGGGTGGTGAAGCCGCCGTGCATGTGCTCCATGATCTTCTCGCAGGTGCGCAGGCCGATTTTCGTGCTCTCCACGGGGTTTGTCAGCACCGCGATACTGTTGGACATGCAGAAGCTCAGCTGCCCGCCGCTGACCTCACAGATGAACATCACCGGGCGGGACTTATCCGCGTACTTCCGGGCGTTGGACACCAGATTGTCCATGACCCGCTTTAAATACATGGGGTCTGCCTGGACGGTGTACTGGCCCTGAATGTCGATGCGGTTCACGGTAAAACCGGCGTCCTGCAGGTCAAATTCCGCTTCGCCCATGAGCTGCTCCATCAAAATTCCCGCGTCGTAATCCTCCAGCTCCATATTGGGCCGGGAGGAGCCGAACATGAGGAAGTATTTGAACAGATCGTCCGTCATGTCCTTGAGCTTCATGGCCTTCTCATAGGACATGGCCGCCAGCTCCTGCTCCCGCTCCGGCAGAGCGCCGCTGTCCCGCAGCAGCTCCAGATAGCCGATCATGCTGGTCATGGGGGTGCGGATATCGTGGGACAGGGCGGTGATCAGCTCCGCATTGGCCTCCCAGGCCTTCTTCTCGCTGCCCATCCGCTGGATCACCGAGCGGCGCATGTTGTCCATATCCCCGGCAAGCTTGGCGATTTCGTCCTCGCCGCCGGCCTCAATGGGCCGCTCCAGATCCCCCGCGCTGACCTCCGCCGCCTCCCTGGACAGGGAGATGATGCGCATGGTGATCCGGCGCACATAGGCAAGCATCACCGCGATGAAGGTGACGCTGGCCAGCGCTACCGCCAGCACATTATTGACCCAGTATTCCCGCACCTCGGAAGAGTCGCTGATGGCGATCTGATAGGTGCCGTCGGCAAAGCGGAGGGGATAGAGCTTGCCGTACTGGCCGGAATACTGCTCGGCGGAGTTCATGCCCGGATCCGGTGGCCCGGACTGGCCGCCGCCGGCGCGAAAAGCGCCGTCCTTGCTGCCATAGACCACAATGGTCACATATTCATGCTCCGCTGTCCAGCGGGAGATGGCCGCGCTGTCCCTGCCGGAGACCTGGTTTGCGTTGACCCAGGAGCTGAAGGAGGAATAGATCTCCGCCTTGCGGGCCGAAACCGACTCCTTGCTCATATACAAATGCTCCACCGTGTAGCGCCCCACGCCGCTGACCGCGAAAAATACCGCCATGCCGCAAACGCAGGCCAGCAGCAGCGACAGCAGCACCTTGGCGCTGAGGGAGGCGTTGATCTTCTTAATCAATCTGATAGCCCTTTCCCCACACCGTGCGGATGATTTTGGGGCTGGAGGGGTTGGCTTCGATCTTGCGGCGCAGGTTCAGCACATGGACCATGACGGTGTTGCCCGAGCCGGGCAGGAATTTTTCCTTCCATACGGCCTCATACAGCTCCTGGGCGGTGACGGTCTTGCCCCGGTTGCGAAGCATGTACTCCAGGATGGAATATTCCGTGTCCGTCAGCAGCACGGGCTTTCCGGCGCTGGTGACGCTGCGGGTGCTCAGGTCCACCTCCAGGTCCTCAATGGCCAGGGCCGCCTCCGGCTTGCCCCGGTACTCCTTGTACCGGCGGAGCAGGGAGCCCACCTTGGCCAGCAGCTCCTCCTGTGAGAAGGGCTTGGAGAGAAAGTCGTCCCCGCCGCTGCTGTAGGCGGAGATCCGGTCGGCCTGGGCGGATTTGGCCGTGAGGAAAAGCACAGGGGCGTTGGAAAATTCCCGCAGGGCGTCGCAGGTCTCATAGCCGTTCATGCCGGGCATCATCACGTCCAGAATGACCAGGTCCGTGTCCGGGTTGCCCCGGAGATATTCAACGGCGGCAGAGCCGTCCGCCGCCTCGCTCACCTCATAGCGCTCCTGAAGGAGCAGGCGCAGCACATTGCGGATATCGGCGTCGTCGTCTACAATTAAAATATTCGATTTCTTAGGCATATGATCACCTCTTCTGGCATTGTATCACATTTTTGTCTTTTCACAACGAAAAAAACAAAGATTTAAGAAACCTTAAGAGACAAGGGCGTATAGATGTGATACAATGCAGGCGTAACACCCCATGGGCGGGTTTTCCGGTACTTTTCCGTGGGGATGCCTGTACTGTAATTTTTCTCAATGGAGGATAAAATATGAAGAAGAGAATCAAAAGCATTCTGGCCCTGATGCTGGCGGCGGTCATGCTGCTGGCGCTCACGGCCTGCGGCAAGGACGGCGAACAGGGAACTCCCGCCAAGCCCAAGGATACCCCCACCCCTGAATTTGTCTATACCTCAAGCTATAAGACCCTCTCCACCGGCACAAACGGGATGAGCGCCCAGCTCTTTACCGAGGACGGCTTCTACTCCGTGGAATCCGAGAAGGTGGGCGAGAAGGAGCATGACCAGCCTGCCGAATGGGAAGGCCAGTACGACATTTATGAGCAGGTCATCTACTTTGTGGACTTCAACGGCAACAGGACCAAGCTGGAAAACTATGAGCCTGTCCGTCCGGAAACCGACGAGGAAGGCCATGACTTCGGCTGCTACATCAGCGCCATGATCCAGGGCCAGGACGGCCAGCTCATCACCCTGGACGACGCCTGGGACAACTGGAACGATGCGCCTGAGGGCGTAGAGAAGGACACCGAGGAGTGGTACAGCTACTCCCAGTACGAGGAGCACTACTATTTCCGCGTGCTGGACGCCACCGGCAAGGAGCTCTCCCGCAGCGAGGTGAACACCGCCAGCATGGACGGCGGCTATTTCTACCCCTACTCCATGATCGCCGGTGAGGACGGCACCGTGATCTGCTGCTGCGATCAGGGCATCATCGGGTTTGACCCCGCCACCGGCGAGCAGCTGTTCAATATTGCCATGGACAACTACCCCGACAAGCTCATCCGCCTGAACGACGGCCGGGTTGTGGTCTCCAACTGGGGCGAGAGCGGCAACCAGCTCACCGTGGTGGATGTGGAAGCCAAGACTCTGGGCGAGAACATCCCCTTTGACGGCGACACCTACAACACCGTCAGCGGCAGCGGCGAATACGACCTGTATTTCACCAGCGGTTCCAACTTCTACGGCTACAAGCTGGACACCCAGGAAAAGACCAAGCTCTTCAACTGGATCAGCTGCGATGTGAACAATGACAATCTGTCCGGCTTCGCCGTCAACGCCGAGGGCCAGGTCCTGGGCCTGATCAACACCTGGGACAGCAATTACGAGAACTGCACCTGCGAGCTGGTCACCATCTCCAAGCAGCCCTATGACCCCAGCACGGAAAAGACCGTGCTGACCCTGGCCACCCAATACGTCAACTGGAACGACCGGGACACCATCATCAACTTCAACCGCAACAGCGACAAGTACCGCATCGAGGTGCTGGATTACTCCGAGTACAACACCGAGGACGACTATGAGGCGGGCCTGACCAAGCTGAAGACCGAGATCATGGCCGGCAACCTGCCCGACATCCTCTGCCTCAACGGCCTGGACGGCAGCCTGCTCTCCGCCAAGGGGCTGATCGTTGACCTGTACCCCTACATGGACGCGGACAGCGAATTTGGCCGCGACGACTTCTTCCCCAACGTGCTGAAGGCCGTGGAGGAAAACGGCAAGCTCTACTCCACCGTGGGCAGCTTCTACATCCAGACCGTGGCCGGCGCCAGCTCTGTGGTGGGCACTGAGCCGGGCTGGACCTACGCGGATCTGGAGGCGGCTCTGGCCACCATGCCCGAGGGCTGCGAGATCTTTGACCATTACACCACCAGGGACAACATTCTCCAGACCAGCCTGATGCTGGACATGGACGACTATGTGAACTGGTCCACCGGCGAATGCAATTTTGACTCCCAGCAGTTCATTGACCTGCTGAACTTTGCCAACAAGTTCCCCGCGGAGTTTGACTGGGATAACTATGAGTACACCGAGGAGGACGACAGCTGGAACCGCATTGCCCAGGGCAAGCAGATGCTGATCAGCGCCTACATCTCCGACTTTGACTCCTCCATTCTCCAGTATCAGTCCCTGTTCGGCGGGGATGTCGACGATGTGACCTTCATCGGCTTCCCCACCAATAACGGCGTGGGCAGCATGCTGGGCATTGACTCCGGCTATGCCATCAGCAAAAACTGCAAGGATCCCGAGGGCGCATGGCAGTTCCTGCGCAGCTTCTTCACCGAGGATTTCCAGGAAGGTCTGTGGAACTTCCCCAGCAACAGGAAGGCCTTTGACGCCAAGCTCAAGGAAGCTATGACTCCCGTATACATGACCGATGCCGATGGCAACTACATTCTGGACGAGAACGGCAACAAGATTGAAGAGAGCCAGGGCGACTTCGGCTGGGGTGACGGCGCGATGGTGGAGATCTACGCCATGACCCAGGAGCAGGCCGACAAGCTGATGGAGCTGATCGAGAGCACCGACAAGGTGGCCAATTACGACAGTGCCATCTATGACATTGTCACCGAGCAGGCCGCCGCCTTCTTCGCTGGACAGAAGTCCGCCGAGGAGGTCGCCAAGCTGGTGCAGAGCAAGGCCAATATCTTCGTCAACGAACAAAGATGACATCAGGGCGCAGGGCGAGCGGGCGACCGCAAGGGTCGCCCCTACGTCTACCCTAATAATTACCGATTCAAAGCCCAATGCAGTGGGTTTGAATCGGGGAGGAAGAAGTCGCAGCGTGAAGAAAGCATGCCGGTGGCATGTTTTTAGCGTAGACTGCGGCGGCAATGCGGCCGCAGGGAACCGAAACAGCGCGCACATTCCGGAAAACGAAACGGAGCGAGTTTCTTCTAACGATGTAGGGGCGGCCCTGCGTGGCCGCCCGTGTTGGTCTGCGTCGAAAGCCGTGGGAAACGGGCTGCCACACAGGGCGGCCCCTACAGTCTCCTGGAAGATTGTCGGTTACTATGGCAGTACTTGCGCACAGCAACTACATGTAGTATAATATTCCCCAACGAAAACACAAAAAGCGGTAAAAGGTATGAAAAACAATTCGCCGAAACTGAATGACAGAGGGAAGGATTTTCTCAAAAGCATGTGCTTTCTCTCGCCCAGCCTTCTGGGCGTTGGCATCTTCTTTATCCTGCCCTTCTGCGTGGTGGTCTATTACTCCCTGATCGACGGGGTTGGATCGAAGAACTTTGTGTTCCTCCAAAATTTCATAAAGCTGTTCGATAACTCCGCTTTCCGGCTGGCCGCCAAGAACACCCTGACTTTCTCTGCTATGGCTGTGCCTCTGGCGGTTGTCCTGTCCATGGTCCTGGCGCTGATGCTGGAAAGCCGCATCCCGCTGAAGTCCCAGTTTCGCACCTTCTTTTTAAGCCCCATGATGGTCCCCGTGGCCTCCGTGGTGCTGATCTGGCAGGTGCTCTTCAACTATAACGGCACGGTCAACGAGTTTCTCATGCTCTTCGGCGCGGACAAGATCGACTGGCTCCAGTCTCAGTTTGCTCCGGTGGTGGTACTGCTGCTGTTTCTGTGGAAGAACCTGGGCTACAACATGATCCTCTTCATGGCCGCCCTGAACAACATCCCCAAGGAGCTGCTGGAGGTGGCCGACGTGGAGGGCGCCGGCGAGATGTATAAATTCTTTGCCATCAAGCTGCGCTACCTGTCCCCCACGGTGCTGTTTGTCACCATCTTGTCCCTCATCAACTCCTTCAAGGTGTTCCGCGAGGTGTATCTGCTGGCCGGGTCCTATCCTTACGAGACGCTGTACACCCTCCAGCACTTCATGAACAACACCTTTGATTCTCTGGACTATCAGAAGCTCTCCGCCGCCGCGGTGCTGATGGCTCTGGTGATGGTGGTCATCATTGCCCTGCTCTTCAAGGCGGAGGATTGGTTCGGAAAGGACGTGGAGGGATGAAGAAAAAACGCTATTTTGGCCGGGGCGCCATGTTCCTGCTCTGTGCCTTCTTCGCCGTGGCCTTTCTGCTGCCCACGGTGCTGACCATCACCAACTCCTTCATGTCCGAAAGCGAGATCAACGCAAACTACGGCATGGTCTTCTCCACCACCACCGGGGGCTACGTCTCCGAAAAGGTGAATCTGAAATTTATCCCCGACAAGGTAACTTTATCCCAGTACATCACGGGTCTGGTGAAAAGCCCGGAATACCTGCTGAAATTCTGGAACAGTGTGATTCTGGTGGTGCCCATCGTCATTTTTCAGGTGGCCATCGCCTCCGTGGCGGCCTACAGCTTCACCCGCTGGCGGGGGAAGATCCGCAGCGGCATCTTCTTCTTTTATGTGATTTTGATGCTCATGCCCTATCAGGTCACCCTGGTGCCCAACTACCTGGTCAGCAACTGGCTGGGCATTCTGAACACCCGCTGGTCCATCATTTTCCCCGGCATGTTCGCTCCCTTCTCCGTGTTTCTGCTGACCAAGTTCATGCGGCGCATCCCCTACTCTCTGATTGAGGCCGCCAAGGTGGACGGCGCGGGAGAGTGGGATATCTTCACCAAAATCTGCCTGCCCCAGTGCCGCTCGGCCCTGTATTCCATCGCCATTCTGGTGTTCATCGACTACTGGAACATGGTGGAGCAGCCTCTGATCCTTCTGCAGGACGCGGACAGCCAGCCTTTGTCGGTGTTTCTCTCCAGCATCAACGCCGGGGAGATCGGCCTGGCCTTCGCCATGGCCACCGTATACATGATCCCCTCCCTGCTGCTGTTTCTCCACGGCGAGGAATACCTGGTGGAGGGCATCGCCAACTCCGGCAGCGTAAAAGGATAAGCAAAATGCCTCCCCTGAAAGGGGAGGTGGCATTTGCGCAGCAAATGACGGAGGGGTTAAAAACTGCAGTAGAAGCAAGCATAAGCCCTACGTTATCGCGGTGGTAACTTCAACAAACCCCTCAGTCGCTTTCAGCGACAGCTCCCCTTTCAGGGGAGCCTATAGTGTATTTTTGTATTTTTATTTCGATTTGACGAGGAGAAAAGCGCATGGAAGTCAAAGTGAAAAACAGAGGATGGGTCAAAAACGCCGCCATTATCTTTCTGGCGGTGATGCTGGTACTGACCTTCTTCTCCAACACCTTTATGAACCACTCCCTGGCTGAGGTGGCCACCCAAAGCGTCACCAGCGGCTCCATCACCGCCAAGGTGCGGGGCACCGGTACCGTGGAATCCAACGGCAGCTACCAGGTCAAGGCCGCGGCCACCCGGGAGATCCGCGCCGTCATGGTCAAGGTGGGGCAGGAAGTCAACCAGGGCGACGTGCTCTTTGTTCTGGGCGAAGGCCCCAGCGAGGAGCTGGACGCCGCCACCGAAAACCTGCGCCAGCTCCAGCTCAGCTACCAGCGCACCGCGGTGAACATGCCCAGCTTTGACTACTCCCTGGACGAGCGGAACATTGAAAAGGCCAAAGAGTCCCTGGCCAGCGCCCAGGCCGCTGAAAACGGCGCCAAGGCCGCTCTGGAGCAGAACGCCAACGTTCCCGAGACCGAGCTGAAAGCCGCCCAGGCCCGGCTGGACAGCGCAAATCAGGCCCTGACCGACGCCAGGGCCGAGCTTCAGACCAGATACGACGCCGCTGTTATTACCCGGGACCAGGCCCAGGCCAAACTACAGAAGCTGCTGAACAACAAGCCCGCTGAGACCCCTGCCCCCACGGAACCCGCTGAGGGCGAAGAGACCGGTGGAACCGGCGGCGAGGAGGACAGCTACCAGCAGCAACTGGCTGCCGCCCAGGCGGAGCTTGACGCGGCAAACGCCCTTCTCGAATCCCTTGACCCCAGCGTTGACCCCACGGTAAAGGCCGCTCAGGCGGAAGCGGACGCCGCCCAGGAGGCGTTGGACGCCATTTTGAACCGGGCCGGCCCCTATGCCGAGAGCTACAATCAGGCCGTGGAGGCCAGAAAGACCGCCGAGGACGAGCTTTTCACCCTGGAATACAACCTGAACCAGACCAAGATCCAGAACAACAAGACCGCAGCTGCCGCCGCGCTGGAACTACAGGATCTGGCCCAGCAGATTGAGAATGCCAAGAAGGCGCTCTCCGAGCTCAACGGCGGTGAGGATAACCAGATCACCGCAAATGTGGGCGGCATCATCGAATCCATCGCTTACACTGCGGGCAGCACCGCGGCCAAGGATGAGGTGCTCTGCACCATCCAGGTACCGGATATGGGCTACTCCCTCAGCTTCACCGTCACCAATGAGCAGGCCCGCCGCCTCCGTGTGGGGGACAGCGCCAGCGTCACCAACTACTACTGGGGCAGCGAGATCACCGCAACGTTGACCAACATCAAGACCGACCCCAAAAACCCCCAGACCAGCAAGCTGCTGACCTTTGACCTGAGCGGCGACGTGAACGCCGGGTCTGAGCTGACCATTTCCGTGGGCCAGAAGAGCCAGAATTACGACATCATTATCCCCAACTCCGCCATCCGCTCGGACAGCAACGGCAGCTATGTGCTGAAGGTGGAGGCCAAAAACTCCCCTCTGGGCAACCGCTATATCGCCCAGCGGGTGGATATTGAGGTCATCGCCGCCGACGACGTAAACTCCGCCGTCACCGGCGACCTGAGCTATGGTGACTTTGTCATTACCACCAGCAACAAGCCGGTGCAGAAGGGCGACCAGGTGAGAATGGCGGACGGAAACTGATATGAAAGCTAAAGCACGGAAAAAGAGAATATTCCTGCTTGCGCTGAACGCTGCGCTGGTGCTGCTGGCCCTGCTCTGTCTGCTGACGATCCGCATTCTCGCCGGAAATATGGAGGCGCAAAAGGCTGCGGAGCGCTGGCAGGGAGAGAGCAGCACAGAGTTCCGCCAGATCAGCTGCTATCTGCCTGTGGACGAAAAGCAGAGTCTGAACGACATGTACGCCTTTCGCTACAAGCTGCTGGACGCGCTGCACAAGGCCGCGCTGGACATTGATACCGACGAGAGCCTGTTCGTGGACGCCTGGAGCGCGGTAGACAAGCTCACCGTGTCCAGCTCCCGGGCCAGCGGTGAGGCCTCGGTCATCGCCGTGGGGGGCGAGTTCTTCCAGTTCCACCCCATAAGGCTTCTCAGCGGCAGCTATATCTCTGAAAACGACCTGATGCAGGACCGGGTGCTGCTGGATGAGGATCTGGCCTGGCTGCTATTCGGCGGCACGGAGCTGACCGGAATGAGTCTGAAGATCAACGGCGTGCCCTTTGTGGTGGGCGGCGTCATTGAGCGGGAGCAGGATTTTGCCAGCCAAAAGGCCTACACCGTGGGCCAGGGGCTTTACATGTCCTACGACGCCTACGTCAGCCTGACGGGAAACGAGCAGGCCATCAACTGCTACGAGCTGGTGATGCCCGAGCCGGTAAAGGGCTTCGCGCTGGATACGGTCAAGACCAACTTCACCCTGGGCCGGGGCGAGGCGCTGGAGAACACTGGCCGCTTCGGACTGCTGCGGCTCTATAAGCTGCTTGGGCAGACCGGCACCCGTTCCATGCAGGCCATGGGCCTGATGTACCCCTACTGGGAGAACGCCGCACGCTGCGTGGAGGATATCTGCGTCATCCTGCTGTTGGCCGCCACGGTGTTCGCCCTGGTGCCCCTGGTGACGGCAGTGGTGTACGCCGTCCGGCTTATCAAGCGGGGCAAGGAGGGTCTGGAGGAACAGGTTCTGCCCCGGATCAAGGACAGTGCCGAAGAGGCCATCCGGGTCCATCAGCGCCGCCGCTGGGAAAAGCAGCACGGACTGCACGAGAAAAAATAATTTTCTATCAAAAGACCTCTCTGGGAGAGGTCTTTTGGTGTTTTTTGCCCCAAACGGGCATCCACCGCCCTCCAGCCTTTCCTAATATTTCTTAATTTTTTAACTTATTGTTGACAAATTGTAACCTTTTGGTGTAAGGTATAGTTACCATAATCTTTTGCATGGAGAACAGCACCATGAACGAACTGAAAAACAAGCTGAACATAGAAAAGCTCAGGCAGCTGCCCTGGAAGCGCATTGCGCTGATCGCCGCGCCCTGCCTGCTGATCATCGCAGTGGCCCTGGTCTTTTCGCTGGTAGCGGACAAGCCCGCTCCCGCGCAGGAAAGTCAGGAGAGTCCGACGCCCGCGGTTGTGGCCATAGTTCCCACCACGCCCAGCCCCTCGCCCAGCGCCGCTCCGGTAGACGCTGAGGAGACGGAGGCCATCAAGCTCCAGCTGAAGCTCAGCTCCACGGAGGAGGATCTGCAAGTTACGGTCTGCGACGAAAAAGGCGTGGCCATCACCGGCGTGGAATTTGAGCTGAAGCTGACCTACCCGGACAAAACCGCGCACGCCTTCAAGACCGGCACCGACGGGCGGCTCTACCGCATGAATCTCGCAGCCGGTGAATACAAGGTGGAGCTGCTGGAAAAGGAGGGCTATGAACTCCCTGCGGCCCAGAGCATCACCGTAAAGGCCAAGTTTCAATACGTCCCCATCTCCAACGTGGCTCAGCAGACGGAGGTCAAGCCTGTGACCCAGCTCCCGGAGGAGGAGACCAAGCCCGCTCAAGTTCAGGAGGCCCCGGCGGCGGAGGCTGAGGAGATCCAGACCCCGGAGAGCAGCGGTGACATTATCATTGTCGGCGGCACGGAAGCGCCGGTGGTCAAGGATGACGGCAACGGCAGCCTTGTACTGGAGGAGACCAAGCCGGTTATAGACGCAAGCGGCCGCCCGGTCTACGATTACAGTTACGAAACCGGCGCCAACGGCTGTCTGCTCTTAAGCGATACCGGTGAAGAGAGCGACGTTATGCCCGTTGAGGAAAACGGCCGTCTGTCCTACGGTATGCGCCGTGTCACCACCATCCTGCGCAGCGACGCAAACGGCGTGACCGAAGTCACAGAGATCCCGGCCGAGCCGGAGGAGGGCGTGGAGTACATAACGGAAGAGAGCGCCCAGCGGGTAGAGGTCATGGATACCGCCGGCGTCCCCTTCTCCGCCTATCAAATCACCGCCACTCCTGCAACAGAGACCGTCACCACCCCTGTGGGCTGGCAGACGGAAAACGGCAAAACATTTTATTACGATTTAAACGGCAATAAGGTCACGGGCCTGAAGAGCATCGACGGCAAGCTGTACTATTTTGACGACAGCGGCGTGAAAGCCAGCTCTCTGGGCATCGACGTGTCCTATTTCAACGGCGAGATCGACTGGAACAAGGTAAAGGCCCAGGGCATCGACTTTGCCATCATCCGCGTGGCGGGCCGCACCTGGGGCAGCGGCATATTGTTTGAGGACAGCAACTCCTACAAGCAGATGGAAAACGGCGGCGAGTATCTCCAGCAGGCCAAGGCCGCCGGACTGAAGGTGGGCGTGTATGTGTATTCCTCCGCCATCAACACCAACGAGGCCGTTGAGGAGGCCAGCCTGGCCCTGAACATTCTGAACGGCACAAAGCTGGATCTGCCGGTGTATATCGACATGGAGTATTCCGGCGACTACCCCAACGGCCGGGCCGACAAGCTGACGGCCCAGCAGCGCTATGAGATCGTGGAGGCCTTCTGCGCCACCGTCAAAAATGGCGGCTACACCCCGGGCGTCTACGCCGGGCAGTACTACTTTGAAAACGGGGCGCTGAATTTCTCTCAGGTGTCCAAATACAACGTGTGGCTGGCAAGCTACACTAAGGACCAGAAGCTGCCCTCTTTCAGCGGCTACAACATGTGGCAGTTCACCTCCGCCGGCACGGTCAACGGCATCAGCGGCAATGTGGACCTGAATGTAATATTCTGAACATTAAAATCGCCGACAAAGTCAAAATGACTTTGCCGGCGATTAGTATTAGTCCTCCTCTATATTGATGCCCACGCCGTTGACCTCCACGCCGCTGTCGGCGGCGATGAGGATATATTTCCGTCCGTCGATCACTTTGGTTTGCACCAGGTAGCTGAACTTGGGGTCCACGCTGATCTTCACCTCAGGGGTGGCGATGGCAAAACGGCGGCTGTCGATCAGATTGGCGGGGCGCAGTTCCGCGTCCTCCCCGAAGCTCTCCCGGCAGCGGCCCTGAAAATCGTCGATCCGCTCTTCGGACAGACCGCTGTTTTTCAGAATATCCCCCAGCTCCCCCTGGGAGATGGTCAGCGGCTCCGGGTCCCGGCTCTCCTTATGGACTTCCAGCCGCTCTCTCAGCTGCTCATGGACGGACTGGACCACATCATAGCTGCACTCCTTTTCCAGCGCCTGGCTCAACGCCTCGTGGAAGGCCTCCCGCTGGTGGCCGGCGGACATGGGCACCTGGGTGCGGAACACCGCGTCAATGAAATCCTGATGGATCTCCTCGGTGTTTTTGGAGTAAAACAGGGCGTTATAGATGTTGGCGGCCCGGTCGTCAAAGCTGGGGAACATGAAGCCCAGCTCCGGGGCGGCCACGATCTGGCCCGGGGCGAAGTTCTGGAAGCGGCTCTCCTCCGGGCAGTAGCCAAACTGCACCTTTCCGGCCTTCACCGGGCAGATGCTGCACAGGATATAGCTGAACACCTGGTCTGAGCCGTCCCGGTCCTGCTGGCCGTCCCGGCCCCGGTAGGGCACGTCATAGTTGTCGTGGGCCAGAAGGATCACATAGCTGCTGTCCTCCATGTTAATGGAGTCGATCACGCAGCGGTAAAAGGCGTTTCTCAGTTCCTCGTCCTTCAGCTCGGTCTTTCGCAGGGCGGAGAGCAGCCGGTGCTCGTCGCTGTCCATGACCTGCTTTGTAGCAAAGGAGATGTCGATCAGGTTCTTGCCCAGCGCTCCGGACAGGGACTTTTTCAGCAGCTGCAGGTATTTTTCCGCCTCCTCCTGGCTGAGCAGGCCCATGGATTCGTCAATGGTGGCGATGATCTCCCGGTTGCTGTTGACGTAGCAGCCGTAAATATGGCTGATGCTGCTCCGGTCCAGCCGGATGCGGCGGCGTATTTCATTCAGTTCTCTTTGATTCATGTTTTAGCTCCGATCTGCCCCGGTCCAGCCGGCGGCAGTTTTTTATTATGCCATAAGCCCGGCAAAATTTCAACCCGCTCCGGCGGGCAGGCCGAAGCGGGTGTGGATCATTCAAAGATGATATTGCAGCCTGGCAGGGCAAAGCGCAGACGCTCGATCTGCTCGGGGCTGATGTTGTTTCCGCTGAGATTCAGCTCCTTCAGTCCGGTCATCGTGACGAAGACATCCACAGAGCTGAGCTTATTGCCGGAGATATCCAGCGTCTCCAGATAGGGCAGGCTGGTCAGGGCGGTGGGGTCCGAAATGCTGTTACAGGCCAGATCCAATTTCGTTATCCCCCGGGTCCACTGCAGCACGCTGATATTCTCCAGATTGTTTCCCCGCAGGTTCACGATCTCCAGATTTTTGAAGAGCGCCAGCGCGGAAATATCTGTCAGGGCCCGATTGCTCAGGTCAAGCTCCGTCAGGTCCTCCCGGAATTTCTCCCCGCCGATCTCGATGGAGTACACCAGATCGTCATGCTCCACATAGCTGGCGGACAGGGCGGATTTCAGCTTGTCCACCGCCTCTCCCCCCAGGTCCGGGTTGTTGGTAATGGTCAGCAGCCGCAGGTTGGAAAGGCCCTTCAGGCTGTCCAGATCCGCGTCCTGCAGGCCGGTGTCCTCCAGCCCCAGGGTCTCCAGGGAATAGAGCTTGGACAGTCCGGAATAGTCGCTGATGGGGTTTTCCGCCAAATGCAGTTCCTTTAGCCCGGTCAGGGAGCCCAGGGGCACAGTGGAGATGATGCCGTTTCCCTCGGCGTTGATGTACACAAGGGTGGTGAGGGCCATCAGCGGCCGCAGGTCTGTGACCTGGTTGTCCTTGATGATCAGCTCTCTCAGGCCGGGGATATCCATCAGCGGTGTAATATCGCTGATTTTATTTCCGGTCAGATCCAGCCGCTCCAGCTCCCGGCAGGCCGACAGGGCGGAGATATCCGTTATCCCCCGGTTGCTGAGATTCAGCTCCTTTACGTCTGACTTGAAGGTGACGCCGCCCAGCGTTATATCCGCCGCGTCCTCCTGATTGGTATCGCTGTGGATGGCGCAGTTGGGCAGAGCGGAGGACAGGGCCTGAAGCTGCGCCTCGCTGATGGCCATGCCCTTGATGCTCAGCGTGCTCAGGTTTTCCAGGGCGTAAAGGGCCGAAAAATCGGTAATGGGGTTATTGTCCAGATACAGCGTGCGCAGCCCTTTCAGCTCCGCCAGGGCGCGGATATCGGAAATATTGTTATCGGACAGGTCGAGGGCGGTGAGCCCGCCCAGGGTGCTGAGGGCGTTGATGTCCGTGATGCTGTTGCCGGACAGGTTCAGGCTGGTCAGCGCATACAGCCTGGCCACCTGGCTCATTTCCTCATCCGCCAGGCCCATATCCGTCAGGCTCAGTGAAGCGGTGTTTATATCGTATTCCGTGCCGGCAATGTTCACCTTGCCCGCACTGTCCAACGAATCTTTTCGCCTTTCCAGAGAAAGGATCCGCTCCGCCACCTCCGGATCATGGGTATCCAGCAGCCGCAGTACCTCCAGGGCCTTGTCCAGGTTCCCCTGGGCCTCATAGCAGTCCGCCATCAGCATCAGGCACTCCTGTCTCTGGTCCACGGCGGCCGCCTTGCGCAGGTCGGTCAGGGCGCTGTCGTAGTCGCCGCTGGCATAGCTCTCCACCGCCCTGTTGTAATAGGCGCTGTAGCTGCGCTTTTCCGAGGCGGCGCGCAGTACGATGGCAATGACCACAATCAGCACCACCGCGGCAATGGTCCCCATGACATACAGACCGCGCTTGGATATATTCAGCTTTGTTATCAGCCTGCTGAACCAGCCGGGTTCGTCCGCAGCCTGATGGCTGCCCGTCACCGTCTGGCGCGAGGCTGTATTCTGCCTGTGTTTCATTTGCTGTCTCCGGCTTTGTTTTCTTCGGTCTTGGGGCTCTGCTCCGGCTTTTCCCCGGCTGCGGCCTTTTCCGCCTTGTTGGGGGCGATAACCTTGGGGGCCTTCATTTTCGGCAGCTCCACTTCGGTCTGAGGCTTTTTCTTTTTCATAGCGATGGCGGTGAACAACAGCGCCAGCATCACGCAGAGGACGGAGATCTCCCGCAATCCGGCGGAGAGGGTGACCGGGTTTGCGGTGTCACGCAGGGCGGCCAGATCCTCCACAAAAATGTGGTACAAAAAGGGCAGGCCGAACAGGGGCACCAGCAGCCATTTGGTGCGGATAATGCCGAACACCGTACCGGTATACAGCGCCGCCACCAGCAGATACAGCAGGATGCACAGTACCGTGTGCAGCCAGCTGTCAAAGGTGAAGGACTTGATGATGAAGAACACCACGCCCAGGATCACCGGAACAGCGGTGAGCCACAGGGCCTTTTTGCCCAGCAGCACAAGGCAGAGGATAAAGAGGATGTTGCACATCAGGGGCAGCGCGATCTGCGTGGCGGCAAAGAAGGGCTCATCCCACTTGCCCCAGCAGCCCACAATGCGGAATACCGCGGACAGCGCCATGAAAATGATGGCCGTCTGGACGGCCCAGTGCTGCTGCTCCACATAAAATTTCGCCCGCGGGGCGCTTTTCTTTTCCTTTTCCATCTTATCCCGCCTCTCTGTTTATTTTTTCATTACGGCTCAGACTGCCCAGTCTCCGTCTTTGAAGATCTCCACCGTGCTGCCGTCTGCGGTGATACCGATGATGTTCAGGTCCGGCGCGCCGATCATAAAGTCCTCATGGATCATGGAGTCGTTGACGCCTAAAGCCCGGGCTTCCTCCGGACTGTACCGGTCGAAGTCCTTCAGGCAGCTGGAATAGCCCATACCCAGAGCCAGATGGCAGGAGGCGTTCTCGTCAAAAAGGGTGTTATAAAACAGGATGCCGCTCTCCCGGATGGGGCTCTTGTAGGGCACAAGGGCACATTCGCCCAGCATGGAAGCGCCCTCGTCCATGGCCAGCATCAGCTTCAGGGCCTCCTCGTTTTTCCCGGCGTGGGCTTCCACTACACGGCCGTTTTCAAAGCGCAGGGAGAAATCCTCGATGAGCACGCCCCGGTAGGACAGGGGCATGGTGGAGTAAACCACACCTTCCGCGTCGCCGCTTTTGGGGGTGGTGAACACCTCTTCGGAGGGGATGTTGGCGTTATACCACACGTCCTTGTCCGGCAGTTTTTCCGCCCCGCCGCAAAAGAGCATCTGGGGCATCAGGCCCACGGAGAAGTCCGTGCCGGTAGAGGCGCTTTTATAGACCAGGCGGCGCAGATTCAAGCCGTTGAGCCACTGGCAGCGGCGGCGCAGATCGTCGCTGTGCGCCTTCCAGTCGCCGATGGGGTCCTCCCCATCCGCCCGGGCGCAGCTTAAAATGGCCTGCCACAGCTTTTCCACGGCCTCTGCCTCCGCCAGATCGGGAAAGACCTTTTTCGCCCATTTTGCCCCGGCCACGGCGGCCACACACCAGGGGTATTTGTTCTCCATGGCGTCGGAATAGGGACGGGTGATCTTGTACCTGGCCTGCTGGGCTCTGGCCCACTTGTCCTGGTCGATGCCGGCCAGGCCGTCCGGGTCTTCGGAGCAGAGGTAGATGTTGGCGGGCAGAAGCTCCGTCTTTCTTTTGATGTTCTCCTCTTCCCAGCTTTCCACCCGGCCCAGGACCTCGTCGCTCTGGTATTGGATGTCCAGCCGGGTAAAGGGCTGGTAGCGCCATTCGATCAGCACCTTGGCCGCCCCGGCCAGATAACACTCTTCCGCCAGCATCTCCACAAAGTCCAGCTGCTCGGGCGCGGTGCGGATAACGGCGTACTGCCCCTGCTGGATATTCACACCCGAACGGGCGATGAGCCGTGCATAGCGGCGAAGAATTTCTCTGTCCATTTTGCTCCTCCAAAAAGCGCCAAATTGCGCTTTGATTCATTAAACTAAATTATTATACCATAGATATAGTGATAAGTCCATATTTTTTAACAAAATAAGGGATTTCCCATCCTCACTCAGGGCGCTTTGTACTCGCAGTAGGCGTTGAAGCAGGGCTTGCCGTCCATGTGGATGCCCTGCACGGTGAAGCCACCGTCCCTGGGGATCGTGCCCATTTTGATGGTGTTGCCGGTGACGCACTCCTTGATGTAGTCGATGCGAAGTTTGGACAGCATCCGGTATTCTCCGTCCCAATACCCCGTCTCCCGGCAGACCAGCTCCGCGTAGTTGTGGAAGGCGAAATGGGCGGCGTTCTTATCGCAGTCGTCCTTGGTGATGGTCTTTTCCGTGGTATATTCCACGTCTCTCGTCAGCAGGCGCTTGAAGTTGGGCACTTCGTTGAGGGGGCTGGTGGTGTAGAGCGGCTCGATGTCCTTGCAGGTCAGGCGGTTGCGCCCTTTCAGCAGCACGGGCATCATCACCAGGTCGATGCGGGCGGCCAGGACGCCGTCCTTCATAAACTCTCCCCGCAGGACGTACTCCGTCTCGCAGTTTGTCCGGCCCGAGGCATAGCCGACCAGCTCGTCCCCCAGGGCAAAGGGGAGATACTGCTCCAGCTTAATGCGGCGGAACATCCACACCGCGTTGAGCTTTGCCTTCAGGTTGCCCTTGCTGGCGCCCTCTTCCTTGTTGCGCAGAGTGGCAGCCAGAACCAGCTGCTGGATCAGCGCGCAGGGGCTCATGTAGCCGGTGCTGTCCAGGTCTTCTTCCGCCACGGTGTAGCGCAGGGTTTCTTTCATATCCATATTTTCTTCCTCCGGTCAAATTTTTTGCCTATGTTTTGTCATCTTAACAGAGTTTGTCGTATAGCGCAATGCTTTTCTGCGAAATAGCAGGAAAAGGGCCTCCCTTTTTGGGAGGCCCTGAACAATTTTTACTCTATCCAGTTTTTGATCTCCGTGCGGAGCCAGGCGGCCCACTCATCAATGCCCTCGCCGGTGCGGGCGGAGATGGGGATGATCCTGATGTTGGGATTCAGGCGCAGCACATGCTTTTTGCAGGCTTCCAGATCAAAGTCAAAGTAGGGCAGCACATCGATCTTGTTGATGAGAAGCACATCACAGATGGAGAACATCAGCGGGTACTTCAAGGGCTTGTCGTCCCCCTCCGGGACGGAGAGGATCATGGCGTTTTTCACGCTGCCGGTGTCAAACTCCGCCGGGCAGACCAGGTTGCCCACGTTTTCCAGAATGGCAAAGTCCACATCGTCCACGCCCAGGCCTTCCAGGCCCTGCTTGGTCATACCCGCGTCCAGATGGCACATGCCGCCGGTGTGGAGCTGGATGACCTTGGCCCCGGTTTTTTCGATGGCGGCGGCGTCCACATCCGAGTCGATATCCGCCTCCATGACGCCGATGCGGAATTCATCCTTCAGCGCGGCGATGGTGGCCTTCAAGGTGGTGGTCTTGCCGGAGCCGGGAGAGGACATCAGATTCAAAAGGAATGTCCGGTCCTTTTTCAGCTCTGCACGGAGCCGGTCGGCCTCCCGATCGTTGTTTTCAAAAACGCTCTTTTTTATTTCAAGAACTCTGTAACCTTCCATAAGAGTACCTCCGAATCAATAGTGAGTTCATCTTATCACAATCATTTCAACATTTCAAGGGCGGCGCGGAATCTGTGCTCAAACTCGCCGTCCGTGCGGAAATAGCCGCTGTCCAACGGCGGAAAGTAAAGTTCGGCGGAGGAAAGGGATAGAAGGGCTGTATCCAACAGGCCCGGCTCCTCCGGCGTCCAGCCGGTGACAGCGGGGATCAGCCCCCGGTCCAGGGCCAGCTCTGCCGCCCGCTGGGGCTGCAGCAGCCAGGAGAGGAATTTGGCGACGGCCTGCTCCCGGCCGGAAAAGGGGCTGGTCACCGCAAGGCCCACCGCCCGGGCAAAGCCGCCCGCCGGGCCGGCCAGGGGGTACAGCTCTAACTCCCCTCCCAGTTCCCCGGTAAGACCGGTAGAGGAGACCAGCGCGCAGACTACTTCCCCACTCTCCGTAAGAGACAGGGCCGGACTGTCACAGGCCGAAAGGCCCCCCTCATAGGCCGCCTCGGCCAGCAGATTGTACACGCGCTTATAGTCCTCGCTGAGGATATCATGCTCCCGGACGCCGGAAAACCCGCTGCCTACGGGGCCGAGGGCAAGGGTAAACAGGGCCGTGAAGGAATCGGCGGTGAAAAACAGCTGTCCCTGCTCGCCGCAGGCGGAAGCCGCCGCGCAAAGGCCCTCTATGGAGGTGATCGTCTCCCGCCCAAGGGCGGAAGCCGCGCTTTGGTCAAAGGCCGGGCCGTTCAATACCAAAAGCTCCGTCTCCGCCCCGATGGGGAAGAAGGCGCTGCCCACGCAGTCCGACATTTTCAGAAAGCTTTCGCTGAAGGCCGGGGCCTGGGTAAAGCCCGATGAGACGTCCCGCAGCCGGCCCTGCTCATGCAGGGCCACGGCCCGCTCATGGCCGCAGAGGATCAGGTCGGGCCGGGCGCTGTCCAGCGCCGCGCCCAGTTCCTCCTCATTGGCAAAGGCTCTCAGCTCCGCCTTTACCGGGAAAGAGGCGTTATTGAACTGCGCCGCCAGGGCTGTAAGCTCCGCGGACAGCAGCTCGCCTTCCACGAGCCAGATGCTGACCGTCTCCTCCTCCGGCGTCTTTATCTCCTCCCCACAGCCGGTGAGCAAAAGGCAGGCGCAGAGGAGAAAACAGAGTATTCGGAAACATTTCCGGGTTTTCATTGATCGCTCCTTATTGCAAAACATGCACTGATTCACCACTTAATTGGAAAAATGCCGCAAAAATCGGTTCCTGTTCACCATTTATACCACATTTTCGCTGCAATAGCAAGACTTTTGCAATCGGCGGGGAAATGATGTATAATACCGGCGAAAATAATCCCCGCCTGGCGGGGAGCCGGAAGAGGTTTACCATGAAATACGATGCAGTTTTATTTGATCTGGACGGAACGGTGCTGGACACCGTTGAGGATATTGCCGCCTCGCTGAATATGGCACTGAAAAGCCACGGCTTTGCGGAGATCAGCCCGGCCCAGGCGGAGTCCTTTTTAGGCAACGGCACAAGGCGGCTGGTGGAGCTGGCCCTGCCGGAAGACTGCCCGGAGGATGTGAAAGAGGAGGTAATCCAGGAATACCGCGGTCTGTACGACCGCTTCTGCCACGAAAAGACCCGGCCCTACCGGGGCATGGTGGAGCTGATGGAGGCCCTGAAAGCGGCAGGGGTAAAGACCGCCATTGTCTCCAACAAGCCGGACAGCATGGTGCAGACCCTGGCGCGGGTGTATTACCCCGGCGTGCCCGACGTGGTTCTGGGCGAGCGGGAAGGGCTGGCCCGCAAGCCCGCGCCGGACATGGTGCGCTTCGCGCTGGAGGCCATCGGCGCGAAAGCGGAGCGGAGCATCTATGTGGGAGACACAGAGGTGGATATCCAGACCGCGAAAAACGCGGGGATGGGCTGCATCTCGGTGCCCTGGGGCTTTCGCAGTCGGGAGCAGCTGGAAAAAGCCGGAGCCGACCCCATCGCAGACAGCGTGGAGGAGCTGGCCCGGATCCTGGGGCTGTAAACCCTTTGTGGCACCCCCGGATTCCCTTTCAGCATTTCGTAAATGCCGATTTACAGTTCGATTGAACGGGGTTTAAATAGGAAAAAGGAATGTGCCGGTCAGTATGCTGCCGCTTGCGACGGCATATGACCTTGCACACTCCTTTTTGCGTTGTAGGGCTTACATTCGTATTCACTTGCTCCCCTGCAAATGCCGGTTGTGCCGCACACGGGCCGCCACACAGGGCGGCCCCTACATTGTAACCGCAAAGCCTCTGGTAACCTGTAGGGGCGGCCCTGTGTGGCCGCCCGTGTTAGATGTAGGAGACAGCAAAAAGGCGTAAGCTTTTACAGCGGCGTTTTCTTGATCTGCGCCCAGCGGCGGGGGTATTTGGCCGGGGTGTCCGCCACCTTGCGGATAATGAGGGCGCTGTGGGTGACGTCCGTGCCGGGGATGGTATAATCCACCTGGCGCTCCAGCTTGCCGCCCAGAGTACGGATGGCTTTTTTCGCCTCCTCCAGCTCGGCCCCGCAGTCCGGGCCCTTCATGGCGATGAAGGCCCCGCCCTTTTTCACTAAGGGCAGGCACAGCTCGCACAGCAGATTCAGCCGGGCCACGGCCCGGGATGCCGCGAAATCGAAGGCCGCCCGGTACTCCGCCGGGGCCTCCTCCGCCCGGCAGTGGATGCATGTCACATCGTCAAAGCCCAGGCGCTCACAGGTGTTTTTCAGGAAATTCACCCGCTTGTCCAGGCTGTCCAGCAGGGTGAGCTTCAGCTCCGGGCAGGCGATCTTCAGCGCAAGGCCGGGAAAGCCCGCGCCGCTGCCCACGTCGATCAGGCGCTTGCCGCCCATGTTCTCCATGGTCAGCAGGGCCGCGCAGTCCAGAAAGTGGAGCCTGGCCGTGTCCTCCTCCCCTTCAATGGCAGTCAGGTTCATCACGGCGTTGATCTCCGCCAGATAATCGCAGTATATCCGGTAGCGCCGCAGCATGTCCTCGTCCAGAGGGAGCCCCAGCTCCCCAAAGCCGCCGCGCAGGTATTCTTCAAGCTTCATAACAAAACCTCACAGAAAAATCGGATGTGTTTTCACACATCCGATTTTATCATACTCTTTTCTTTTTGACAATCAGCTGTAGAAATCATGGTCGCCGATAGTGGCGTAAAAGCTTAAACTGCTGCGAAACCAGCTGTCGTCCGCCAGCTTGGGGTTTACAAAATACATGCAGTCCCCCACCGTATTGTAACCCTCAAGGCACAGACAGGCCGCGATGACCGACTGCTCGTCCGGCTCGGAGTAGATCGTGCCGTTCATCACCGGCTCAAACTGGATGTTGTGCTCCCGGTCAAAGACCACGTCATATACCGAGTCCGGGTACACTTCGCTGGCAATACGGTTGAACACCACATTGCCCACGCCGATCTGCCCGGCCAGGGGCTGGTTTGCCGCCTCCGCGTGGATGATGCGGGCAAGCCAGAAAACATCGTCCGTGCCGAAATTGTCGCTGTAATAGGTGCTGCTTCCCCGGGCAAGCTGCATACCGGCGCTGTCGATATCCATGCGGCGCAGATCCTCAGTCAATGTATAACCCAGGCCCAGTAGCTTTGTCAGCGCCTCCGCCGGCAGGTAAAGCTCCCCGCCGATCAGCGCCGCGCCGCCGGGGGCATAGAAATAGCGCTGGTTTGCCAGCAGATATTCCTTCCCGTCCCCGATCTCCGCCTCCAGGCCGGGGGCCGACAGGGTATACTTTCCCGCCCCGTCGTCCCGGGTGACACTGAGCTCCACATGGAAAAAGCGGCAGATGTCCTCCACCGGGAGCAGCGCCGTCCCGCCCCGGGCATAGCCCCGGCAGGTCAGCAGACCGTCGATATAGACGCGCATGTCCGTGACTTCGGGTTCCGCCTCCTCGGCAAAGGCCGGAACGCCGCAGACCAGCAGGCACAGGAGCAGGGCCAGAGCCAGCAGTTTGACTGTCCGGCTTTTCATTCCTCCGCCTCAAGGCACTGCTTCAGGGCCTTGGCCAGCTGATCCGGGCAGGAGGTGGGCTTGAAGCCGCAGCGGATCCCCTCCATGCGGGAGATGGCCTCCTTGATCTCCATACCCTCCACCAGTCGGGAGATGCCCTGGAGATTACCGCTGCATCCGCCGGTGACTTTGACGTGTTTGATCTTGTCTCCTTCGACTTCAATTTCCATCAGCTGGGAGCAGACGCCCCGGGGTCTGTATGTAAATTCCATAGTTTTCTTTCCTTTCTTCAACGTTATTGACAATATACCGCGAAAAAGAAAAAAGGTCAATAGTGGGATAATTTCCCCTCCGGACGCATAACAATAAATAGTATACGAAAGATTAACTATTAGAAGTCAACCCCCAAATTGAATGGTGGTGGTTAGGCCCA
>CAMGRL010000027.1 GCA_946061515.1 uncultured Clostridia bacterium | reverse complement strand
GATGTTCTGAACTCTTTGCAGCTCATGCAGGATTTTGGTGTCAACCTGATCTGCGTAGAGGATGGGATTGACAGCTCCAAGGATGCCGGAAAGCTGATGATCTCTGTGCTGTCTGCGGTGGCAGAGATTGAGCGAGAAAATATCCGCACACAGACAATGGCAGGACGGGAGCAAAAGGCTCGTGAGGGCAAATGGAACGGCGGTTTCGCTCCCTATGGATACAAACTGGAAAACGGAAACCTTGTCATTGCAGAGGATGAAGTGGAAGTAATCCGTGTCATTTATGACCGTTACATTCACACCAATGAGGGCGTTGCCGGAGTTGCAAAATATCTCAACCGAAACGGCTTTATAAAGAAGCTGCGGCAGAACAACACGATTCCCGGATTTTCAAGGAACTTCGTGCAGGACGTGCTGGACAATCCCGTTTACATGGGTAAGATAGCCTATGGCAGACGCAGGACGGAAAAGAAGCAAGGCACAAGAAATGAGATGCACGTGGTTGAGCAGTCAGAGTTTCCTGTTTACGATGGTCAGCACGAAGCTATTATTTCCGAAGAAGATTGGTATCTGGCACAGGAAAAGCGCAAGATCAATTCCTTTAAGCGGGAAAAGGTCAACAATCCAGACCATGCACACATCCTGTCCGGTATCTTGAAATGCCCATGCTGCGGCAAGAGTATGTACGGCAATATCGCCAAGGCACACAGCAAAGACAAGAAAACACGGTATTATTACTACTGCAAAAATACGGTTACACCCACAGGGCATGAGTGTAGCTTCCGGCTCAATATCGAGCAGACGGAAATTAATAAATTTGTGGCGAAGATTATTTCCGCTATGGTCAACAATCCTCGGTTTGTGGAAGCAATTCAGGCGAAAATCGGAACGGCGGTTGATACAGAGGATATGGAAAAGCAGATCGCCGTCCTGCAAGGGCAGCTAAAGCAAGCCTTTGGAACGAAAAGCCGCTTGGAGCGCCAGATGGATACCCTGGACATCAATGATGCCCACTATGACAGAAAAATTTTGGACTTGCAGCGCCGTTATGATGAGCAGTATGATACGATAGAGGAAATCGAAGTTCAGATTGGTGAGTTGCAAAGTCAGATCCGCAGCATCCAGCAGGAGAAAATCTCTGGTGATAACATTTATCGACTCTTACTGGCATTTGATGAAGTCTACCATTCCGCAACAGAAGCGGAACAGAAAGAGTTTATGAAAGCCTTTATCGAGCGAATTGAGATGTTCCCGGAAAAGAGAAAAGACGGAAGCTGGATAAGGAAGATTGTGTTCAACTTCCCTGTGCCTGTTGATGGCGAGGAAGTGAAAGAACTTCCCTTGGAAACTGAAACAACTGTCGAGACGGTAGCCCTTTTGTCACGAACAAAAGTTGGATAAACTATGGAAAAATACTTTGAAATTAATAAAAACAATCAGAATATAAGATGCAAACTATATTACGATAAACGACACAGCATTGAAAAAGTCGTTTTGTACGGGCATGGATTTGCTGGCCACAAAGACAACGGTGCGGCACAAAAGTTTGCAGACAGAGTGTTGTCAAAATTAAAAGGTGCGGCAGTTCTGCTTTTTAACCTACCCTGTCATGGGGACGACGTAAAAAAGAAAATGGTTCTCCAGGACTGCATGACCTACATTGAAATCGTAATTGATTATATTCATTCGGAACTTCACACAAATGCAGTATATTCTTACGCAACCAGTTTAGGAGGCTATCTCGTTCTGAAATACATTTCGGAGCATGAAAACCCCTTTGAAAAAATTGCGCTGCGCTGTCCGGCTGTAAACATGGCTGATGTGCTCACCTGTACGATCATGAAAAGCGATGAGCTTGAGATGCTTATAAAAGGGAAAAATGTTCAGGTTGGATTTGACCGAAAGATTGAAATAAACCGGCAGTTCCTCACCGATCTTGAAGAAGCGGATATACAGAAGATTGATTATCTGGATTTTGCTGAAGACATTCTGATCCTCCATGGCACGAAGGACGAAGTTGTTCCTTTTGGAGCTGTAGAAAAATTTGCGGAAAACAACCTGATTGAGTTTATTCCGGTTGAAAATGCTGACCATAGATTCCAGAATCCGGACTGCATGGAATTGGCAACAAAGAGAGTTCTGGAGTTCTTTGCCTTCTAAAATGCGGTAATTTATATAGGGTGATCTGATTGAAAAGTAGTATGGAGATGTTTAATTTACTCAAAAAGAATAAACAGAGCGCAGATTCATCAGTAATGCAATCTGAACAAACGCCAGAATGTATAGAAAGAGCAAATTTGATTTTGTCAGAACAGAAAACGCCGGGCATCCAGTGGGAGATCCTTCTCGATGGTAAACAGGTAACACAATACTGTTATTTTGAAAACAACGCAGCTCATTTTTCTGTTGGGACAGAAGCCATTGATGGACCAAAACTATTACTGAACAGAGATTACTACATCTATTTTTATGCACAGTATGATGAAAAAAGCGATTGCTATTTGGTAATCCAGGATTTCGACGGTCCATTCATACCGTACCCCCACGGCGAAAAATTTACATATGGTATCGACAGTTTCACCCTACTGTAAAATCACACGATATCATAACGCGCTCAATATGTTTCTCTGAACGTAAGGGATGATATGTTCCCGTTTACTATAGGAACCGGGCTATAGGAGAAAAGCAGATGGAAAAAGAACAATACGATAAACTGATGGAAGCCGCGTCGAAAAACGCGTACATGAGCATTGCGGTCAGCGAGGACGGAAGCCCGGTTCGGGGCAGCTTCGTTCCCTGGGAGCGAACCACATCGGCCTTCAATATGCGTACGCCCGAAGTGACCCTTTCCGTGTCGGATCTTCAGGATGAAAAGATCATGGATGCGCTCCGCAGCTGTGATCTTGCCGGCTGTTATCTTTTCACAGCCTTGCCGGATTATGGCTTTCTTTCTGATTTCACAGGTCTCCGGGATCTGTTTATTCTTCACGGTGAGAATATCCGCGATCTTTCCTTCCTTCGCTCCATGTCGGAACTCTTCATTTTTTATCTGGAAGACGCCTCCCTGCCGGATCTGCGGCCCCTGGTCGACTGCTGCAATGCGAGCAAAAGCTTTGCCGGGAAATGTCTCGGTTTTTATCGCTACCGGGCGGAGGACACCTCCGCTCTGTCCGATGTGAACTGCATTCTGTCGGAATTGCTGGTCTGGCCCGTCAGCGGAGATACCCGCGAGCGGTGGAAAACCGCCAGAAAACCCGGGGTCTTCAAGTTTTATGAACAACAAAATCAGGGTTGATTTTTGCCCGGAGACGAGGAATAACTATGGGTACAACGAAAAAACAACTGACAACATGGGAAGCGGCCTGTATCATCACGGGCTACGGGATCGGCGCGGGCGTACTCAGTATGCCCTATATGGCGGCGCGAAACGGCGTCATCCTTTCCACGCTGATCCTGATCCTCTCCCTGCTTGCAAGCTATGTGCTGCATTTGATGATCGCGGAAATCGCGTTAAAAGAGGGTAATGGCGGGCAGATCATCTCCTGTCTGAACCGTTTTCTCTTCCGGGGAAAGGGAAAGCAGATCCCCACGGTCTTTTTCTTCGCGCTGATGGCGGTGATCCTGGTGACCAATCTTGCGGCGTACATCTCCGGCGCGGAGGAGATCATCGTGGGGCTGCTCCCCATCCCCTCCATCGCGGCAAAGCTGCTGTTTTATGTGGTCGCGGCCTCTGTGGTGCTGTTCGGTCTGAAGGCGGTGGGCGTTTCGGAAAAGATCGCCGTGACGGTGATCTTCGCGCTGATCGCCGCTCTGGCTGCCACCTCCCTTCTGAATATCCGCAATCCTCTGAGCCTGTCCGCCGGTTCTCTCAATGACGCGCTGGCCTATTACGGTCTGGCCATGTTCGCCATGTCGGCCTTCTTTTCCGTGCCCCAGGCCGTGGAAGGACTGGGCGGCGACACGAAAATGATCCGCAAGGCAGTCTTTCTGGGCTTGCTGAACAACTTCATTCTGATTCTGGTCATTTCCGTCTGCTCCCTGCTCTCCTCCACGGGGATCACCGAGCTGGCCATGGTGGGATGGAGCGCGGGAATCGGTCTTTGGGCGCAGGTCATCGGCGGACTCTTTACCGTTCTGGCCATGCTGACCACCTATTGGTCCCTGTCCCTGGCTCTGGGCGGCATTGTCGACGACATGCTGCACACCGGCACAAAGATCAGCTGGCTTCTGGCCACGCTGCCTTCCCTGATCCTGGTACTGTTCAATGTAGCCGGTTTTCTGGATCTCATGCGGACCGCCGGCGGCCTGATCGCCATTATTATCGCCGTCATGGTGGTTCCCGCCTATCACAACGCACGAAGAGACGTGCCCGAAAACGATCTGCTCCGGTGCAGCGGACTGGCGCTGGAAATCATGATCGTCATCGCCTACATCCTGATGGCTGTGGGAAGCGTGGTCCCGGTATGAAGCAAACGCTGTTTACCAACGGCCTTATTCACACAGGCCGGACCGAATCGGAAGTTTTTTCAGCCATGCTGGTGGAAAAGGGCCGCGTCAAGGCGCTGTATTCCTCCGAAGAAGCCGCGTACTTCGCTGGGAAGGCCAAAGTTGTGGATCTGCAGGGCAGGCATGTCTATCCCTGCCTGATCGACGGCCATGTGCATATGCTGCTGACCATTGCGGTAATGGCCATGGGCTTTAATCTCTGCCAAATCACCGCCGGGGGCGTGGAGCCACACACCATGAAAGGCGTGGAGGAGCGGCTGCGCAATTATGTTTCAGCACAAAAGCTGGACGCCGTTATCGCCTGCAATAATTACATTATGACGGCCATCGATGAACACCGTATGCCCACCAGAGAAGAGCTGGACGACTGGGGCGGCGGACGGCCGGTCGTCATATACAATATTGACGGGCACAGTACTTCCCTTTCCACGAAAATGCTGGAGCTTGTGGGCATCTCTCCCGAAGGGCACAGCGGCATACTGCAGGGAGAAGAGAACGAGCGGGCCCAGGGCCGCATCATTGACACGGTAAGTTCGATGATTACGCTGCCGGTTCTGGCAAGGGGAATCGCCAGATTTCAAAATACCTGCGCCTCTTACGGCATCAGTGTCGTGGGCGCCCTGGAGGGAAACGGCGATTCACCCAAAGACCCCACTACCGGGCTGATCGCCAGACTGGCCAGGCACTTTGATGTGGGCGTCCGGCTGTACCTGCAATACGTGGACCTGGAGCGGGTCAAACCCTATCGCAAATGGATGAGCCGCCCCAGAGTCGGCGGCTGCGGCGACTGGGAAATGGACGGCTCCATCGGCTCCCACAGCGCAGCTTTCCCTGTCCCCTTTGCAGACACGAGGAAAACCGCCCCCTGTTATTACCTTCAGGAGTATGTGGATCAGCTTGTTTTGGAGGCGGACAAGGCCTGGTATCAGACGGCAAGCCACGCCATCGGAGAAGCTGCCGTTGAACGGCTCCTCCACGCGCTGGAGCAGCTGGATTCTCCCCGTATGCACCGGATCGAGCACTGTGAATTTGTCAGTGAAGAGAGCTTCCGCACCCTGTGCAAGGGCAAGTACGCGGTGATGATGCAGCCGGGCTATTCCTGGATCGACAAGAGATACCTGCACACCTATGAGCGGTATCTGCCGCCGGAACTCTTCCGGAAAATGAAGCTGAAATCTTTGGTCGATGCAGGCGTCTGCGTGTGCGGTTCTTCCGATTCTCCCGTGCAGGATATGGACCCCTATCTGCAAATGCTGGGCATGGTGCAGTTTTATCACGAGGAGGAATCCCTTTCCCCCTATCAGGCTTTCCGCTGCTATACCGCCAACGCGGCAAGGAGCATTGAGGAAGAAGCTATTCGGGGTACACTGGAAGCCGGAAAAAAAGCGGATTTTTTCACCGCCGACAGGGACTTTTTCACCCTGTCTCCCCGGGAGATCGTGGATTTCCGTCCCCTTGAGACCTGGTACGGCGGCAGAAAATACCGGCAGAAAAAAGGAACTGTCCCGGAGCTTTTGGCTATGCTGCTGAAAAAACCGAGGAAAATATAATAAGATTTAGCCTGACATAGAAAATCAATCAGCCTGCTCTGTAAAAGAACAGGCTGATTGATTTTTTATGCTTTGGGAAAACGCACCGTAATGCTGGTGCCCTTCCCAGGTGTGCTTTGCAGGTCGATCTTTGCGTTGTGGACCATAGCGGAGTGCTTAACAATGGAAAGGCCCAGGCCGGTGCCGCCCACCTCCTTGGAGTGGCTCTTATCCACCCGGTAGAAGCGCTCAAAAACCCGGCTCTGGTGCTCCGGCGGGATGCCTATGCCCGTATCGGACACGTTGAGCACGGAAAACTCCCCTTCATTGCTGACGGTGAGCTTTACACTGCCATTCCCTTTGTTGTACTTGATGGCGTTTTCACAGAGATTATAGATCATGCCGCCCACAAGCTGCCTTACGCCCCATATGAAGGCCGGACTGCCGCAAAGGGCCATGGAGATGTTATTCTCCTTTGCCTCATTTTCAAGGCTGTCTATCACAGAGCCGGACAGCGCATAGAGGTCGATCCTCTCCCGCTGCATGTCCTCCGCACCCTCATCCAGACGGGAGAGGCGGATAATATCTTCTACAAGATTAATAAGCCGTTGGGCCTCAGAATAGATCTGTCCCGCGAAACAGGCTGTATCCTCGGGCTTGACCAGACCGTTTTTCATCAGTTCCGCGCAGCCGGAGATGCTGTGCAGCGGCGTTTTCAGCAGCTTCGGGAGCCGCGGAAGGGGCGGTGGAGGCGGCAGGTGCAGCAGCGTTGTTTCCGCAGCCGGCCAGAACCGCTGCCAGCATTACTGCCGCAAGGACAATTCCCATAATACGCTTTTTCATTTTGTATATCTCCTTCGATATTTTCTTATAATCCTTTCCGATTACGTCCTTGATGATAAGCCATAAAGGTAAGCTCCAATATCGTGCTGTTGTAAAAAGCGTGTAAACTGCGTTAAGAAAGGAAATCCTTTTAAAACTTGAAAAAAATGCTTGAATTGTGATGGGCTATATGATATACTTTCAAATGCTGTTAATTCGTAAAATATCGAAAGGATTGAAATAAATGTCTGTACTCACCATCATTCTTACTGTTATTCAGCTTCTCTCCGGCCTGGCCGTCACCGTTGTCGTTCTGATGCAGAGCGGTAAGAGCGCAGGACTTTCCGGCGCCATCTCCGGCGGCGCGGAGACCTTCCTCTCCAAGGGCAAGGCCAAGACCTGGGACGCAAAGCTGGCTAAGGCCACCAAGTGGTTCGCTCTGGCCTTCGTTCTGCTGACCCTGCTGCTGAATCTGATCTGATGTAATAGCATAATTAACCTGCCCGGTCACCAATGGCCGGGCAGGTTTTTTACGTATAAAAGAAGAAGCCGCTCCTTGGCGGCTTCTTCTTATTCCCAATTTTTCCACACGTCCGGGCAGTAGCCTACGGTGGCCTGCTTGCCGTTGCGGACGATGGGCGTTTTGATCAGATAAGGCACTTCATAGAGCTTATCCAGCTTGGCCTCGGTGGAGGCCAGGTACTGGAAGAGCGGATAGTCCTCATCCTCCGTATTGACCATGGCGTCCAGGCCAACAGCGTTTTTTACGGCATTCAGTTCTCCCCTGCTCATGCCGTATTTGATCACGTCCACATACTGATATTTGATTCTGCGCTCCTTGAAATAGCGCTCGGCCTTTTTGGTGTCAAAGCACTTGGCCTTGCCGAAAATCTGTATATTCATCGCTTATATCTCTGAGATCACAGGCAGGATCATGGGGCTTCTTCTGGTGGTCTTATAGAGGTAGCCGGAGAGGTTATTCTTCACCTTGCTCTTGATGGTGGTCCAGTCGCTGATGTGCTGGGCCTCGCAGGCGGCGACGGACTCCAGCGTGACCCGCTTCAGTTCGTCCATCATGGCCTCCGCTTCCTTGACGTAGATAAAGCCGCGGGTGACGATCTCCGGATCGGCGATCATCACATGGTCCTGAGAGGAGAAAGGCATGACCACAACCACCATGCCGTCCTCGGCCAGGCGGTGCCGGTCGCGCATAACGACGCTGCCCACCTCGCCCACGCCGCTGCCGTCCACCAGGACCGCGCCGGAGGGCACCGTGTTTTCACAGGTTATGGCCTTTTTGGTGATCTCAATGACCTTGCCGTTTTCGCCGATGACCACGTTTTTGGGCTGCACGCCCATCATCTTGCCGATCTCCGCGTGCTTTACCAGCATGCGGTACTCGCCGTGGACAGGGATAAAATACTTGGGCTTTGTGAGGGCCAGGATCATCTTCTGCTCTTCCTGGGAGGCGTGGCCGGACACATGCAGGTCTGTATGCCGGTCATAGATGACCTCCGCGCCCTTGTGGAACAGCTCGTCCACGACCCGGCTGATCATATTCTCGTTGCCGGGAATGGCGGAGGCGGAGATGATGACTCTGTCACCAGCGTCAATACGCACCTGCTTATGCTCGGAGAAGGCCATTCGGTACAGGGCGGACATGGTCTCACCCTGACTGCCGGTGGAAATGATGACCACCTGGTTTTTGGGGAGCTTGTTGATCTGCTCGATATCCACCATCACATTTTCGGGGATATCCATATAGCCAAGCACCGTGGCCACACGGAGCACATTTTCCATGCTGCGCCCGGTTATGGCCACTTTGCGCTTGTATTTTGCCGCCACATTCACGATCTGCTGGAGCCGGTGCACGTTGGAGGCAAAGGTGGTGATGATGATACGCTTGTCGCAGCCCATGAACAGCTTGTTGAAGCTCTCCCCCACCTTGCGCTCGGAGTCGGAATGTCCGGGCTTTTCCACGTTGGTAGAGTCACTGAGCAGGGCGAGAACGCCGTCGTTGCCCAACTGGCCCAGCCGGACCAGGTCGATCATTCCGCCGGAGATGGGCGTAACGTCGATCTTGAAGTCGCCGGTGTGGATCACCGTGCCCAGCGGGGTGCCGATGGCCAGGGCCACGGAATCCGGAATGCTGTGGTTCACATGGATAAACTCAATGGTGAAGCAGCCAAGACGGAAAACAGAACCGGCCTTTTTCGTAAAGATCTGGGTGTTGTACAGCAGGTCGTGCTCCTCCAGCTTCAGCTCAACCAGAGCCGCCGTCAGCGGTGTGGTGTAGATGGGGATGTCCAGATCCTTCAGCACATAGGGAACAGCGCCGATATGGTCCTCGTGGCCATGGGTCAGGATAAGGCCCCGTATACGGTCGGCGTTGGCTTTCAGATAGCTGATGTCCGGCAGAACGATGTCGATGCCGTACATGTCTTCATCCGGGAAGCCCATGCCGCAGTCCACCACAATTATATCGCTGCCGAACTCGTAGGCGGTCATGTTCTTGCCGATCTCGCCAAGACCGCCCAGGGGAATAATTTTCAGTTTAGATATCATATATCCTCCATTTCTGTAAAATTGCACGCAAAATCTCAGCCACGCCTTCCAGCTGCGGCGAGGTTTGCTTATGTACATTTTCAAATTATATCCGGTTTATTGCTTTTTAAAAATTGAATGAGGGAGAAAATCACATCTCCGTTCTTCCCTCGATAGCCCGATTCAATGTGGCGTCGTCCGCGAACTCAAGATTGGAGCCCACAGGGATACCATAGGCCAGACGGGTCACCCTGATATTGAAGGGTTTGAGCAGCCGGGAGATATACATGGCCGTAGCCTCCCCTTCCGTGTCCGGGTTTGTGGCCATGATGACTTCCTGCACGTCAGACTCCGCCACCCGTACAAGCAGCTCCTTGATGCGGATATCGTCCGGCCCCACATGGCTCATGGGGGACAACACGCCGTGGAGCACATGATAGGTGCCGTTATATTCCCGTCCCCGCTCGATGCTGAGCACGTCCCGGGGCTCAGACACCACGCAGATGGTGGATTTATCCCGCCTGTCGCTGGCGCAGATGGAGCAGATCTCCCCCTCGGTCAGATTCTGGCACACAGAGCAGCAGCGGACATTGGCTTTCGCCTCGGTAATGGCGTCGGCAAAGGCTTTGGCCTCCGCGTCGGGCAGGGCCAGCACATGAAAAGCAAGGCGCTGGGCGCTCTTTCTGCCGATACCGGGCAGAGACGCGAACTTATCAATCAGGTTTTCCAAAGACGCAGGAAAAAACGACATAAACTATTTACCCCGAACAAAAAAATGTAATCAGGCCTCTCTGATGGCGCTGACGGCGGCAGCCCTGTCCGCCTTTCCGAAAACCGCGCTGCCGGCCACAAGGACATTGGCTCCGGCCTCTTTCACGAGCTTTGCTGTAACGGCGTCCACGCCGCCGTCCACTTCCAGCTCGCACTCTGGGCAGCTTTCATCCAGCATTTTGCGCACCGCGGCAATTTTCGGCAGCTGGTCGTGCATAAAGCTCTGGCCGCCAAAGCCCGGCTCCACCGTCATCACAAGCACAAGATCCACCAGGCCAAGATAAGGAGCAACGGCCTCGGCAGGGGTTTTGGGCTTGATGGTCACGCCGGTCTTTTTTCCCAGGCTCCTGGCCTTCAGGAGAGCCGCCTTGATATTCTCTTCGTTGTCCGCTTCCACATGGACGTTCACCAGGTCCGCTCCGGCGGAGCAGAATTGCTCCACATAGCGCAGGGGACGGTCGATCATCAGGTGGACGTCGATAAACATGTCCGTGGCCTTGCGCAGGGATTTGAGCACAGGGATACCGATGGATATATTGGGGACAAACTGCCCGTCCATCACATCAAAATGGACGTAATCTGCCCCGGCGATTTTGATTTCTGCCACCTCTTCACCCAGCCGGGCGAAATCTGCGGAGAGTATGGACGGCGCGATTTTTATCATTAGTCTGTTCTCCCTTTCTCCATCTGGACGATTTAAGACCATTATGGTTTATTATACTACAACTTAATAGTTTTTTGCAATACTCTTGACTGACAGAATATTTCGATATAAAATAATATATTGAAAAAACAGTGACGGGGGAATGCAATTTGCCGAAACCAAAAAAGAAAAAGAAGTCTGTCAGCCCGATCTATACCTTTGCGCTCACCTGGCTGGTTTTGTCTCTCATCATTCCTCTGCACAAAATATGGGGACTTTTGATCACCGTCGCAGTATGCAGCTGTGCCGCGTTTATCGCCGGGCGCATCTCCGCAAAACGCAGCGCCAAGGAGGAGGCGGCGGAACAGGAAGTCAAACCGGCGGAAGAAAAGCCCGCTGCCCCGGAGAAAAAGAGTTATGGCCCGGAAATCGACCCCATTCTGGAAGAGGGCAACCGTGCGCTGAGTGAAATGGGCCGGCTGTACATGTCCATCAAGGATGTGGAGGTGCGGCAGAAGATCAATGAGATCATGCGCATCACGGACAAAATAACCCAGGACGCCATTGAAGATCCCTCCGACATTCCGCAGATCAAGAAGTTTATGAATTACTATCTGCCCACCACCATCAAGCTTCTCAACGCTTACGACAGGATGAGCGCCCAGGGCATAGAGGGCGAAAACCTGAACAAGAGCATGAAGAACATCAACGAGATGCTGGACGCCGCCATTGTCGCCTACAAAAAGCGCCTGGACTCCCTGTTTGCCAATCAGGCCCTGGATATAGAGACGGATATTGAAGTGATGAACACCATGCTCGCCCGGGAGGGTCTCTCCGGCGGGAGTGATTTCAAGATCAAAGAGGATTTTTAATATAGAAAGGAACGTTTTCAAATGAGTGCAGATAACTACATTCCCAGCCTTACCCTCGAGCCCAACGCCGCCGCGGCCGTGGAGGAGGCTCCCGCCCCCCAGGCTGTTAAAGAGGACATCCCTGTCGAAAAGCCCGAACTGAGCAAGCTCTCCCCTGCCGAGCAGGCCGCCGTCAAGGAATTTGCCGAGAAGATCGACATTCTCAACACCGAGCAGGTCATGAATTACGGCAGTGCCGCCCAGAAAAACATCACCGAATTTTCCGACGCCGCCCTCAACAGCGTCCGTACCAAGGATCTGGGCCAGGTGGGCGACATGCTCAGCGACCTGGTGATTGAGCTGAAGGGCCTGAATTTTGAGCCGGAAGAAAAGAAGGGTTTACGCGGCCTGTTCAAGAAGAGCACCCAGAGCATCGCCTCGCTGAAAGCCCAGTATGACAAGGCCGAGGTCAACGTGGACAAGATCGTGGAGTCCCTGGAAAAGCACGAGATCACGCTGATGAAGGACATCAGCATGATGGACAAGATGTACGAGCGCAACCAGGAGTACCTGAAGGAACTGACCATGTACATTCTGGCCGGCAAGATCAAGATCGAGCATCTGCGCAATGTGGAGCTGCCCGAATACCAGGCCAAGGCCAGAGAATCCGGCCTGCCCGAGGACGCCCAGGCGGCCAACGATTTTGCCAACATGATCGGCCGTTTTGAAAAGAAGATCCACGATCTGGAGCTGACCCGCACCATCTCCATCCAGATGTCCCCCCAGATCCGCATGATCCAGAACAACGACACCCTGATGGCGGAGAAGATCCGCTCCTCCATCGTCAACACCATCCCCCTGTGGAAGAGCCAGATGGTCATGGCCCTGTCCCTCCACCACTCCGAGCAGGCCATGAAGGCCCAGCGCGAGGTGACGGATGTGACCAACGAGCTGCTGACCAAGAACGCCCAGGCCCTGCACCAGGGCAGCGTCAGCGTCGCCAGGGAGGCGGAGCGCGGTATTGTTGACCTGGAGACCCTGAAGAAGACCAACCAGGAGCTGATCGCCACGCTGGACGAAGTCCGCCAGATCCAGGACGACGGCCGTGCCCGCCGCGCCCAGGCCGAGGAGGAGCTGGGCCGCATCGAGGGCGAGCTGAAGCAGAAGCTGCTGGATATGAAGGGCTGATAAACAGCCCGGGAGAAACCAATGAATTTTTTGAAGAAACCTTTTGTGGCGGTGCTGCTTTCCGCGCTGATCATCTGCTCTTCCACCCTGCTGTCTGCGGACATCAAGCTGGGCAAGGAATGCCAGAATATCACCGACGGCTTTTATGAGGGCGTGGTGTACGAAAACTATCAGCACAAAAGTATCGCCAGCCAGATCAGAAATATCTGCGGCGCCGCGGACGGTATGGTCACTATCGCCAGCAACTATGATATTGACGCTGACGCTGTCCGTGCCGCAACGGACGAGATAAAAAGCGCATTGAGCCTGTCCTCTGTCTCCTATCTCTACGGTCTCTACGAAAATCTTCTCAGTGCGCTGAAGCCTTTGGAAGATCAGCTCAGCCGTGCAGAGCTCAGCGACAAAGATGCCGAAGGCTTTGCCCAGTATTCCTCCACCATAACCGGCGCCCAGTCCGTCATCAACAGCTCCGGCTATAACGAGAGCGTCCGTGCTTTCTATCGCGACGAGATGCACTTCCCTGCTGATTTTCTGGCAGAGCTTGTGGGGGTGGACCTTCCGGAGCTTTTTGCGTAAAATAATTCTATGATGAAAAAATTCTTTTCCTTTATCCTGGCCCTGTGCCTTTGTCTGAGCTTTGGGGCCAGCGCTTTCGCCGTGGTGGACCAGAGTGAAAGCTTCTATGTTGCCGACTATTCCAACGTTCTCTCCAACGACACGGAGCAGATGATTATCAACTACAACGGCTCCCTTGAGCAGCAGTGTCAGGGCGCACAGATCGTTGTGGTCACAGTGGACTATCTGGACGGCATGTATTCCGATGAATACGCCTATCAGCTCTTCAATGACTGGGGTGTGGGCTCCGCCGATTATAACAACGGTATGCTCCTGCTGCTGGCCATTCAGGAGAACAAGGCCTGGCTTGCCTATGGTATCGGTCTGAATTCCCTGATCGACAGCGATCAGGTGGATTCGATGCTGGACAAATATTTCTGGAAGGACTTTGACCGGGGCAACTATGACGAGGCTGTCACCAGTCTTTTCAACGCTCTGCTGAAATGGTATGACGAGCAGTATGACGCCGCGGTCGTCCAATCCGGGACTTCCGTCAGCTCAGGCAATGCAGGCAATGAATACTATCCCGGGTACAGTGAACCCAGTTTAGGTCAGAGACTTTCCAGCGCCTTTCGCTCCATCATCGAAATTCTGGTGGTCATCGCTGTTCTGTCTGCGCTCTTTGGCGGCGGCAGAAGAGGGCGCGGAGGCGGCTCCTGGCTTCCCTGGTTTCTGCTGTTCAACTCCCGGAACAACAGGCGCAGAGGCCCCTGGGATGACGATCATCGCGGCGGACCCGGCGGTTTCGGCGGTGGTGGCTTCGGCGGAGGCGGCTTTGGCGGCGGAAGCGGAGGCGGCTTCGGCGGTGGATTCGGCGGCGGCAGCGGTCACGGCGGCGGAGGTTTCTCCGGTGGTGGCGGCGGACGCCGGTAAAAATAACAATATCAGAATAAGAGGTACAGAGAAATGTCAATCGAAAAAGGACGCGCATATTTCCGCAGCTTGGGGATAGAGGACAGGGTACAGGAATTTACCGTATCTTCTGCCACCGTGGAGCTTGCCGCCCAGGCTCTCGGTGTTGAGGGCGCAAGAATAGCAAAGACCCTCTCCTTTAAAACAGCAGACGGATGTATGCTCATCCTTGCCGCGGGAGACGCCAGAATAGATAACCACAAGTTCAAGGAAAAATTCCATTTCAAGGCAAAAATGCTCACCGCTGACGAGGTGCTGGAGCTGGTAGGCCATCCGGTGGGCGGCGTTTGCCCCTTCGGCATCAACGAAGGGATCCCTGTCTACCTGGACCAGAGCCTTCAGCGCTTTGAGACGGTGTTCCCCGCCGTGGGCAGCGCCAGCAGCGCCATTGAGCTGAACCTGGAGGAGCTTTTTGAATACTCCAAGGCCTTGGAGTGGATCGACGTCTGCAAGCTCCCGGAAGCATAACTCAACGAAAATAATATAGCTAATCCCTGTTTTTTCTCGCGCGGCTGTCTGCCGCTTCAGAGAAAACAGGGATTTTTTCTAAGCAGCGTGGCAATTCCGGAAAAAATTCGATCTATAGTAGTGAAGGCCTTCAGTAAACATAGGAGGGGCAGTATGAATGACCGAGAAATTGTAGACCTGTATTGGCAGCGCTCAGAACAGGCGATTGCGGAGACGGACAAAAAATACGGCAAGTATTGCCGCATTGTCGCCTACAACATTCTGGAAAATACGCAGGATTCCGAGGAATGCGTCAACGACACATGGCTTGCCGCCTGGAATTCCATGCCCGTCAACAGGCCGGAGCGCCTTAACGCTTATCTGGCCAAAATCACCCGCAATTTTGCGCTGGCAAAAGTGGTGAAACGATCGGCAAAGAAGCGCGGCGGAGGTGAACTGGAACTGGCTTTGGAGGAGCTGGACGACTGTGTCCCTTCTGACTACTGTCTGGAAAAAGAAGTGGAAGACAGGGCCCTTGCCGAGAGCATCAACACTTTTGTTGACCTTCTCCCGGAGGAAGAGCAGCTTATTTTTATCAGCCGGTATTGGTTTTTCGCCAGTGAGCGGGAAATTGCCGAAAAGCAGGGATGCAGCCGGAGCCGAATCAGTGCCATGCTGAAACGCAGCCGGGACAAATTGAAGACGTATCTTTTACAGGAGGGCTTATGCGCGATTCTGAACGATTGATAAAGGCTATGGGTGAACTGGATGAGGGAAAAATCGAAAAAGCAAGCCGCTTTCTTGGCTATGTGAAAGGACCGGGAAAAACAGCCCGCTCCCGCAGACGGGCCAGAAGGATACTGATCCTTGCTGCTGTGATCGCCCTGATTTTGTCGCTGGGGATCACCGCCTATGCTGTTTATTCCCATTGGTCAAAAGGGCTGGAGCAGCACTACCATCCGACGGAGGAAGAAATAGCGGCGGCAGAATCCAGCGGGCTTTCCGTAAACCCGGAATACGAAAACGGAAAAGAGGCTGTCAGCGCCACGGCCAGCGGCGTTACGATCACGGTACAGCAGACTGTCATGGACGGTTCTTTCGCCCACATTTCCCTTCGTATAGAAGGCTATGCACTTCCGGAAGGAAAATACCCCAGTGTAGGATATATGGAGGTCACTGTTGGCGGGGAACACTTTCCTATGGCTACTGGCTATTTTGTTGAGGAATATGACGAGGCCGGAAACCTGATATTCTGCGGAGAGGACGGAGGTCTGGAATATGTCATTTCTGCGGGAGGCCTTGACGAGCTGAACAATTTTGAAGGAAAAGAGATACAGGTCGTTCTTCAGGATCTGGGCATCGGAGACAAGGCGCAGCATTTTACAGAAGTGGAAGGAACCTGGGTGCTGACCTGGACCATGAAAGCCTCCGCAGAAATCAAAACAGCGACGCCGGGTGTTGAAATCGGCGATACGGGCGTCATTTTGGAGGAAGTGGAGCTCACTCCCCTCTCTGTGCGTGTCCTCTATAAGACTGACGGCGTGTGGGAGGGCTATGAGACAATGGAAGTCTTTGACCTTCAGCCCATCGGCGTGCGTCTCCTTGACGGGACTGTGCTGCAAAAAGTGTTCGGTCCCGGTGGGAAAACCGGTTATACCGACCTTGAGGCTTGTCTGCTTGAAATACAGTCAAGCGCAGACCAGATTCTGGCGCCTGACCAGGTGGAAGCCCTGATCTTTGCCCGCGACTATCCCTGGGCCCGGGAACTGACGGAGGATGAGCTCTATATTGTCCCGTTGAGCTAAGGATTCAAGAATCTCATTTGCAATATCGGGCGCTTTGTGAGATACTATAGAAAAACCGTTCCGGAGGTCTTGCCCATGAATATTGAAGAGATTCTTGAACAGCAGCGCGCCTATTTTCACAGCGGCGCGACCCTTCCTGTATCGTTTCGCATTGAAAATCTCAAAAAGCTGTATGCCGCCGTGCAAAAATATGAGCGGGAGATCGGCGAAGCCCTGACCGAAGATCTGGGGAAAAGCGGTTTTGAGGGCTTCATGTGCGAGACGGGGCTGGTCTTGTCTGAGCTTCATTATATGATCCGCCACACCCGCAGCTTTGCCCGGGAACGCCGGGTACACACGCCCCTGGCTCAGTTTGCCTCCAGAAGCTATCAAAAGCCCACACCTTATGGGAACACCCTGATTATGAGCCCCTGGAATTATCCTTTTCTGCTGACGATAGATCCCCTGGCAGACGCTATCGCCGCCGGAAATACGGCCATTGTAAAGCCCAGCGCCTATTCTCCGGCCACCAGCGCAGTGATCAAAAAGCTCATCAGCGAATGTTTTGATCCCCGGTATGTGGCTGTTGTGACCGGAGGCAGAGAAGAAAACGCCGCTCTGCTGGAGCAGAAATTTGACTTTGTTTTCTTTACCGGCAGCCATAGCGTGGGAAAAGAGGTGCTGCGGCATACCGCCGAAACCCTGACCCCCGCCGTTTTGGAGCTGGGCGGCAAAAGCCCCTGCATTGTGGACAGCACGGCCAAGCTCCCGCTTGCCGCAAAGCGGATCGTTTTCGGAAAGTTTCTCAACTGCGGCCAGACCTGCGTGGCCCCTGATTATATCCTCTGCCAGCGCAGCGTGAAGGACCGGCTTGTGGAGGAGCTCTGCCGGCAGATCAAGGCGCAGTACGGAGAAGAGCCCCTGTCCAACCCGGATTACGGCAAGATCATCAACGAAAAGCATTTTGCCCGTATTTGCGGTCTGATCGACCGGGATAAAATTGTACACGGGGGTAAGGTAAACAAAGAAACTCTGCAAATTGAGCCCACGGTGATGGACGACGTTACCTGGGATGACGCTGTGATGCAGCAGGAGATCTTCGGACCGGTTCTGCCTGTGCTGACCTTCGACACCTTTGAAGAGGTTTACGCCCTTCTGGCAAAGCGGCCCAAGCCTTTGGCCCTTTATCTGTTTTCCGAGGACAAGGGTCGGATGAAAGAGGTCTCGTCCCGCTGCTCCTACGGCGGCGGCTGCATGAACGACACCATTATCCATCTGGCCACCAGCGAAATGGGATTTGGCGGCGTGGGGGAAAGCGGCATGGGCACCTATCACGGCAAAGAGGGCTTTGATGTTTTCTCCCACACCAAGAGCATCGTGGAGAAAAAGACCTGGCTGGACCTGCCCATGCGCTATCAGCCCTATAATAAGAGTTTATACAGCAAACTTCTGCATTTCTTCCTGAAATAGCACAAAATGCCCTCTGCGCAGCATATTGAAGCGCAGAGGGCATTATCTTTTCTTTTATTTCAGGATGACCTTGTTGGAATTTTTCTTGCCGCGCCAGATGACCACGCCGTTTTTCAGCTCATCGGCGCTGAAGCTTCTGCCGATGTCCGTCACCTTTGCGCCGTCCACAGACACGCCGCCCTGCTGGATATTGCGGCGGGCGTCGGACTTGGAGGAGCAGAGGCCGGTTTTGACCAGCAGACTCATGATGTCGATGCTGCCGTCGGTCAGATCCCCATCGGAAAGCTCGGTGGTGGGCATATTGTCGCTGGCGCCTGCGCCGGAGAAGAGCGCCTTTGCGGAGGCTTCCGCCTTCTTTGCCTCTTCCTCGCCGTGGACCATGCTGGTCAGTTCAAAGGCCAGGATCTCCTTGGCCCGGTTGAGCTGGCTGCCCTCCCACTTGTCCATCTCGTCGATCTGCTCCAGAGGCAGGAAGGTCAGCATACGGATGCATTTCAGCACGTCCGCGTCCGCAACATTGCGCCAGTACTGGTAGAAGTCAAAGGGGCTGGTCTTGTTGGGGTCAAGCCACACGGCGTTTCCGGCGGTCTTGCCCATTTTCTTTCCCTGGGAGTCGGTCAGCAGGGTGATGGTCATGGCGTGGGCGTCCTTGCCCAGCTTGCGGCGGATCAGCTCCGTGCCGCCCAGCATGTTGCTCCACTGGTCGTCGCCGCCGAACTGCATGTTGCAGTTGTAGTGCTGGAACAGGTAGTAGAAGTCGTAGCTCTGCATGATCATGTAGTTAAACTCCAGGAAGCTCAGGCCCTTTTCCATGCGCTGCTTGTAGCACTCAGCGCGGAGCATGTTGTTGACGGAGAAGCAGGCGCCCACCTCCCGCAGCAGCTCCACATAGTTCAGGTTCAGCAGCCAGTCGGCGTTATTGATCATCAGGGCCTTGTCCTCAGAGAAATCAATGAACCGCTCCATCTGGCGCTTGAAGCACTCGGCGTTATGCTCGATATCCTCCCGGGTCAGCATCTTGCGCATGTCGGTACGGCCGGAGGGGTCGCCGATCATGGTGGTGCCGCCGCCGATCAGGGCGATGGGCTTGTTGCCGGCCATCTGCAGACGCTTCATCAGAGTCAGAGCCATGAAATGTCCGGCGGTAAGGCTGTCGGCCGTGCAGTCAAAGCCGATATAGAAGGTGGCCTTGCCGTTGTTGATCATTTCCCGGATCTCATCCTCATTGGTCACCTGGGCGATCAGCCCTCTTGCGACCAGTTCCTCATAAATTCCCATGTCCATTACCTCTTTCAAAAGTTTATTGATTCTTTATGGCATCCTCTGCAAGCTGAGACGCATAGTCGATCAGCTCGGCGCAGCTCACTCCCGCCTGCTTCAGCTCAACGCATCGGACACAGCCGTACTTTTCCCGAAAGGCTTTCACAAGCTCCTTGGCCTGCGCAGCTGTTTTGGCCTTGGTTTCCGGATCTGCCGGGTCCTTCTGCTGGACCAGGCCAATGACCATCGCCGCGCCGGCGATCGCTCCGCAGATCTCCCCGCTGCGCACTCCCCCGCCAAAACCGGCGGATACGGCCAGAGCAGTGTTTTCGTCCAGCCCGATATACTCGCTGGAGGCACCAAGCACGCTCTGGGCACAATTAAAGCCGCTTTTGTGGAGCTTTTCCGCTTTTTCTCTGATATCCATGATCTTCTCCTTATAAAAAAGCCCCCTGTCCCTTCAGGACAGAGGGCATTGATATGCGGTACCACCTCTGTGTATCCGCGCCTCGCGGCGCAGACCTCACGGAGTGCAAAGCACTCCCGCGCTTTACCGGGCGCACCCGTCACAGCCTACTTGCCAATCGCTTTCGGTGTGCCGCTCCGAACCGTATTCGTTCTGCCCCTCTCCCCCTCTTCCAGCAAACGAGGTCTCTCTGTGCAGAGGTATAGCAGACTACTTCTGTTCTTCATCGCGTTACCTGTGGATTATACAGTATACATTATTTTCTGTCAAGCCATGGCTTTCTTAAACTTTTCCGCGGCGGACAGCTGCTCCTGAGCGCTGGCCAGGGTGGTGGCGGTAATATGATCTCCGCCGTGGAGCCGGGCAAGCTCATGCTTTCTGCCTTCGGTATCCAGCGGGCGCACCTGGGTGTAGGTTCTGCCGCCCCGCTCCTCCTTGGAGATGACGAAGTGGCTGTCGGCCATGGCAGCGATCTGCGGCAAATGGGTCACACACATGACCTGCTTGCCCCTGGACACGCAATACAGCTTTTCTCCCACCCGCTGGGCGGCAATACCGGACACGCCGGTGTCAATTTCATCAAAAATCATGGTGGCGACCGGATCGTTTTCCGCAAAGACATTTTTCATGGCCAGCATGATCCGGCTCAGCTCGCCGCCGGAAGCGATCTTGCTGATGCGGCCCATCTCTTCGCCGGCGTTAGCGGACATGATAAAGCGGATCTGGTCCATGCCGTTTGCGTCAAAGCCCAGCTTGTTTTCCACTGGGGCAAACTCCACGGCAAAGCGCACCGAAGGCATGTTCAGATTCCGAAGCTCGGATATGATCCGCGCTTCCAGCGCCTTTGCGGCCTCCCGCCGTTTGCGGCTCAGGTTTTCAGCGGCAGCCTGGCACAGCTTTTTCTGGGCTTCCAGCTCCTTGTTGAGCTTTACCAGCCGCTCATCCGCGTACTGGATATCGTCCAGCTTGTCCCGGCACTGCTGGAGATATTCCAGCAGCTCGGCTTCATCCTTGCCGTATTTCCGGTTCAGCTTGTTGAGAAGAGCAAGTCTGGTCTCCAGCCGGTCATATTCCTCCGGAGAAAAATCAAGGCTCTCTTTAAAATCCCGAAGGAGCTCCGCCGCGTCCGTAAGGGAAAACACCGCCTCGCTGATACTGCGTCCGGCCTTTTCCAGTTCCGGCGCGATGGCGGCGGCCCGCTGGGCATAATACTCCGCGTTCTGTGCCAGAGTCAGGGCGTTTTCTTCCCCGCCGTACAGGGCGGAATAGGCCTCGTCAATGGCCTCTGTCAGCTTTTCGGCGTTTCTGAGCAGGTCCCGCCGGGATGAGAGTTCGTCCATTTCCCCCGGCTTCAGCTCCGCTTTTTCCAGCTCGTTGATCTGGAAGCTGAGACTGTCGCTCAAACGGGCTTTTTCCAGCTCGTCCATGTTGAGCTTGGCAATTTCCTTTTCAATGGCCCTGTATTTGGCATACTGTCTGCCGTATTCCCCGATGCTGTCCTCATAGGAACCGAAGCGGTCCAGGTATTCCCTGTGCCTGCGCTCGTCCATCAGCTGGCGGCCGTCGTTTTGCCCGTGGATATCCACCAGCAGGGCGGCAAGCTCCTTCATCTGGGCGGCGGTGACAGGGGCGCCGCACACACGGCAGGAGCTCTTCCCGTCGGCGCTGATCCGGCGCTGTAAAATCAGCTCGTCCTCCGCCTCGATCTCGTTGTCGCGGAGCCACTGCTCCGTAGTCTCCTCCAGGTCGAAGACTGCGCTGACCAGGCCCTTCTCCGCGCCGTGGCGAACCAGTTCGCGGCTCACCCTCTCGCCCAGGACAGCGCCGATGGAGTCGATAACAATAGACTTACCTGCGCCGGTCTCACCGGTGAGTACATTCAGTCCGCCCGTAAAGCTGATGTCAGCCCGCTCAATGACCGCAATATTTTCAATGTGAAGCTCATTTAACATATTTATGCTCCCCACACCGGAAGGACCGGTTACAATATGGTCTCTATCTCGTGATAAAACCTGAGCGCGGATTCATTGTCCCTCATGGCAAGAAAGGCCGTGTCGTCTCCCGCAAGGGTGCCCACAAGGTTTTCAATATGCATCCCGTCAATGGCGGAGCAGGCCGCCGGAGCCAGGCCCGGCAGGGTCTTGATCACCAACAGGTTCTGCGCCAGATCGAAGGACACAAGACTTTCCTTCAAAATCTTCCGCAGTCTCTCGCTGGAGTCGTCCTGTTCAGGCTTGGCGGCCTGAACGTAGCGGTAATTGCCGTTGGGGCCAAGCTCCTTTACCAGACGCATGTCCTTAATGTCCCTTGAGAGCGTAGCCTGGGTGCTCTTAATTCCCCGCTCCGCAAGGGCTTGCATAAGCTGGTGCTGGGTCTCGATGTCACGCTCTGAAATGATTTTCAGAATAACGCTCTGTCTGCCCGGTTTCATCAACTTCCCTCCTGTTTTCTATCAAGTCAATTTTTCATATGCCAGTTCGTAAAAGCTCTTCATCCCCATATCCACCATCAGCGTGCTGTGCTCCGACCGCTCCGCCACAATCATGTCCCCGTTGACCAGGTCCATCACCGGGTTTCCGTCCACAGAAAGGTAGGCCCTGCGGCTGTGGAGCTTTTCCGCTTTTACGCTGATGCGCCGCCCGGGACCAAGCACAAAGGATCTGGCGCTCATCATGTGAGCGCAGATGGGGCTGAGGATCATGGCGTCAGCCTCCGGCTCGACGATGGGGCCGCCGGCGGACATGGAGTAGCCGGTGGAGCCGGTGGCCGTGGAAATAATGACCCCATCGCCGGAAAAGCTGGTGATCCGCTCCCCGTCACACCAGGCGCTGATTTTCACGCAGTCTCCATAGCCATGCACTACCGCGTCGTTGAGGGCATAGTCGGTATAGATGGCTTTGCCCTCCCGGAGCAGGGACACGTCCAGCATCATTCTTTTGCTGATTTTGTATTCACCCCTGGCCGCTTTGACGATCAGACCGATATTCTCAGGCTCCAGCGTGGTCATAAAGCCCTTGGTCCCCAGATTCACACCGAGAAGCGGGACCTCAAGGCCTTTGATTTGCCGGGAAACCGCAAGGATCGTCCCGTCGCCGCCGATAATGATGATCATCGCGCAGTCCGGCGCCACATCAATCAGACGCAGCGTCTCCATATCTTTCGGAATAACCGGGTCATTCTCTTCGGCAAACACCGGGCACACGGCTGTTTCAAATCCAGCGTCATTCAAAAGCTGAACGGCCTGCCGGGTGATGTTCAGCTCCGCATCGCGGAAAGGATTCGGACAAATGGCAATCAATTTTGCTGCTCCCTTTCTATCAAAGTACATGATGAGATGCTTCAACTACCGTGTCCACGTCGATCTCCACAGGCTCCAAATTTCCGTTTTTCATATGACAGATATACTCAATGTTGCCCTCCGGGCCTTTTATCGGGGAAAAATCCAGTCCCCGAACGGAGAGGCCGATCTCCGGGGCAAAGTCCAGGATCCCCCTGACCACCTGGCGGTGTACCGCCTCGTCCCGGACAACACCTTTTTTGCCCACTTCATCCCGGCCGGCCTCGAACTGGGGCTTGATGAGGCAAATAATGTCCGCGTCATCCTTCAAAAGCCGCTTCACCGCGGGAAGGACCAAGCGGATGGAGATGAAGGACACGTCCATGACCGCAAGGTCAAGCAGTTCAGGGATCTGCTCTTCGGTGATATAACGCAGGTTCGTGCGTTCAAGGTTTACGACTCTCTCGTCGTTTCGCAGCTTCCAGGCCAGCTGGCCGTAGCCCACATCCACGGCGTACACCTTCGCCGCGCCGTGCTGCAAAAGCACGTCGGTAAAGCCGCCGGTGGACGCGCCGCAGTCGATGCAGGTTTTTCCCGCAGGGTCCACCGGAAAGACCTTCAGCGCCTTGTCCAGCTTAAAGCCGCCCCGGCTGACAAAGGGGATGGCCTCGCCCCTGACCTCGATCTTGGCGTCGGGGGCCACCGGCATTCCCGGCTTGTCCGCCCGCTGTCCGTTGACAAAAACAAGGCCGCTCATTATGGTGGTCTTTGCCCTCTCCCGGCTCTCGGTATAGCCCAGGTCAAAGACCAACTGATCCAATCTGACTTTTTTCATTGCGTTTTTCCGTTATCCGAACAAATTTCCAGAGCAGAGCGGGCGATCCCCTCTCCGTCCAGGCCGTAATCGCGCAGAAGCTCCTGCACGCTGCCGTGGGTTACGATACCGTCCCCCAGGTTCAAAAGCTTTATTCCCCTCAGGGCAATCCGGCTCTCCGCGACAGCGGCGGCCAGCTGCTCTCCCACTGAGCCGGGAGCGCAGACCTCCTCCGCCATAAGCAGACGGCCGGTCTTTTTCAGGGAGTTCAGCGTCAGTTCAAAGGAATTGGGCTTGATGATCCCCAGCTTGACGATTTCCGCGCTGACCCCCTGTTTTTCCAGAATGGCAGCGGCGGAAAGGGCCTGGTTTACCATGGTTCCATAGCAGACCAGGGTCACGTCGCTGCCGGAACGAATGATCTGCTCCGGCCCCAGAGAGGAAGCCCTATATTCGCCCTCGCCGCCTCTGGGATAGCGCACCGCAACAGGGCCGTTGATCTCATCAACGGCATAGCGGAGCATATCGCGGAGCTCCGTAAAGCTTGCCGGACAAAGAATGGTCATCCCCGGCACGGAGCAGAGATAGCTCACGTCAAAGACGCCGTGGTGGGTCTCCCCATCGCTGCCTACAAGCCCGGCCCGGTCCACGGCAAAGACCACATGGAGCTTCTGCAGGGCCACATCATGGATCAGCATGTCGTAGCCGCGCTGCAGAAAGCTGGAATACACGGCAAAAACCGGCACCGCGCCCTGCTTTGCCATTCCGGCGGCCATGGCGGTGGCGTGACCTTCCGCGATGCCCGTATCGAAAAAGCGATCCGGGAAGCGTTTGGCAAAGCCGTCAAGTCCCGTCCCACCGGCCATTGCGGCCGTAATGGCCGCGATCATTTTATTCTGCTCTGCAAAGGCGCAGAGATATTCTCCAAATTTGGAAGAGAAGCTGTCCCCCGACTTTTCAAGCTCCCCGGTCTGCGGGTCAAACTTTCCCACGCCGTGGTACATGTCCGGCCGCTCCTCAGCATAAGTACAGCCCTTCCCCTTGGTGGTGACCACATGCAGCAGTACCGGCTCGCGCATATCCTTTGCCCAGCGCAGAACCGTCTCCAGCTTGTTCACATCATGTCCGTCCACAGGGCCAAGATAATAAAGGCCCATTTCTCCAAAGGTATTTCCCGGCAGCAGTCTGGCTTTCAGCCATTCCTTGATCTTATGGTTAAAGCGGTACAATACCGGAAGGGTGCTGAACACTTCCCTGTACCAGCGCTTGAAGCTGATGTAGCCGGGCTTCACCCGCATATCCTGAAGCATTCTTGCCATGCCGCCCACATTCTCATTGATGGACATGTTGTTGTCGTTGAGAATGATGACCATGGGCTCCCCGCTGGCCGCGGCGTTGGCCAGGCCCTCATAAGCCAGGCCGCCGGTAAGCGCCCCGTCGCCGATAATGGCCGCCACATCGTAATCCGCGCCGGCCAGGGTCCTGGCTCGGGCCATGCCCAGTGCTACCGAAACGGAATTGGACGCGTGCCCCGCGATAAAGGCGTCGTCGTCCTTTTCATAGGGCTTGGGAAAGCCGGAAAGACCACCATGCTGGCGCAGGGTGGAAAATGCCTCTTTCCGGCCAGTTATGATTTTATGGGAATAGCTCTGATGTCCTACGTCAAAAACAATTCTGTCATAGGCGGTATCGTATACACGGTGCAAAGCCACAGTCAGCTCCACCGTGCCTAAATTGGAAGAAAGATGACCGCCAGAGTGGGACACGCTCTCGATAATAAAAGAGCGCAGCTCGTCGCAGAGCGGACGCAGTTCATCAGCATTCAGTTTTTTTACATCGTCTGATGAATTGATCTTATCCAGTATACTCAAATCAAACCCCTGATTTCAAAAGGGTGTATAAAACCCTTCCTTTATTTTTTCCTTAGGGCAAGGGAATCCGCCAGGCCGCACAGAAAGCCGGTATCCGCAAAGGCACCGTTAAGCGCGCTCTTTGCGTAATCGGTGAGCTTGTTCACCATGCGCTCGCACTCCTCCTGGCCATAGAGCGCCATATAGGTGTTTTTGCGCTCCTGGGCATCAGAGCCGATGGGCTTGCCCAGCTCCTCCTCAGTGCTGAGGACGTCCAGCATGTCGTCCCTGATCTGAAAAGCCATGCCCAGACCAGCGCCGAACATGCCCGCCGCTTCCAGCATTTTTTCATTTCCGCCGGTAGCGGCAACGCCCATCTGGCAGGCGGCCGTCAGCAGCGCGCCGGTTTTGCGGCTGTTGATCTCGTCCAATTCCCGGGCGGTGAGTTTTTTCCCTTCGCCAAGCATATCCAGATATTGCCCGCCGCACATGCCGTCCAGGCCTACCGCCCCGGCAAGGATCTCCGCACAGGCGGCACGCCGCTCAGCCGGGAGACCGCTGCGGAGGATGGTGCCGAAAGCCTCCGCCTGCAGGGCGTCTCCGGCCAGGGTTGCGGTACACTCGCCGTAAACCACATGGTTTGTGGGCCGGCCCCGGCGAAGCTCATCGTTATCCATGCAGGGCAGATCATCGTGGATCAGGCTGTAGGTATGCAGCATCTCCACAGCGCAGGCCACAGGCAGGGCCGCCTCCACGTCTCCGCCGGAAACGCGGCAGAATTCCAGCACCAGCATGGGCCTGATCCGCTTTCCCCCGGCCAGCAGGCTGTACCGCATGGCCTCAGCCAGGCCGCCCTGGGGAAGCTCCTCATGGGCTTTAAAATAGCCGTCCAGCGCGTTGTCGATCAGCGCTTTGTATTCTTTTTCCGTCATATCACTGTTCACCCTCAAAAGGCAGCTCCACAGGCTCCCGGTTTTCGCCCTTTTTGAGCTTTACCACCTGCTGCTCGGCGTCGTCCAGCATGGTCCCGCAGGATTTGATCAGGGCTGTCCCCTCCTCAAAAAGGGTCAGGGATTCCTTCAAAGGCATATCACCCTTTTCCAGATGACGGACGATCTCGTCCAGTCTGGCCAGGGACTGTTCAAAGCTGAGTTTTTTTGTAGCCATAGCTCTCTCCTATCGTTTATCCGAGACAGATTCTACCAGGCAGTCAGCGCTGCCGTCGGCAAGGCGCAGGGAAATATGTTCTCCTGCTTCCAGTCCTTTAATCGACCGGACAGGCTCTCCGTCCTGCTTTGAAGCGATGGAATAGCCTCTTGACAGCACCCGCAGGGGACTCATGGCGTCAAGAGACGCGGCCAGCCGCACATAGCTCTGCCTTTTGGTTGAGAGGACCCTCTCCTGAGCGGAGATGAGCCGGTCTCTTCCGTGGTCAAGCTCTATGCGCCTGTTGTCGATGTATACAGACGGGTCTGACAAAACCCTTTTACTCTCCAGACTGCTGAGCCGCTCCTTCAACCTGTCCAGCAGCTTTTTCATGGCCTGGGCAGAGCGGATATCATAGCTTCTCAGCACATCCAGCATCTCATTTTTATCCGGCACGGCGATCTCCGCCGCGTTTGAGGGCGTGGAAGCGCGCCTGTCGGCCACATAGTCGGAGATGGTCACATCCGGCTCGTGTCCCACAGCGGAAATAACGGGGATCTGGGAGGCGTAGATGGCTCTGGCCACCCGCTCATCGTTGAAGGCCCACAGATCCTCAATAGAGCCGCCGCCCCGGCCGGTGATGATCAGGTCCGCCACCTTAAACTCGTTTGCGTAGCGGATGGCTCCGGCGATCTCCGCCGGGGCTTCCGTGCCCTGTACCCTGACCGGCAAAAGCAGCAC
>CAMGRL010000026.1 GCA_946061515.1 uncultured Clostridia bacterium | reverse complement strand
CCGGATGGGAAAAGCCCAGCTCCTCCTGGAGCCAGAGCTGCCAGGGCGTGGAGGACAGCAGATCCCGCCCCCGCACCACCTGGTTTACACCCATCAGGGCGTCGTCCACCACCACTGCCAGCTGATAGGCATGTACCCCGTCGGAGCGGCGGAGGATGGGGTCCCCGCAGTCCCGGGCCATGTTCACGGAATAAGGGCCCTGAAGAGCGTCGATGAAACGCACTTCCCTGTCCGGGACCCGGGCCCGGAGGGCAGGGGCCCTTCTTTTCGCCCGCTCGCTCTGTTGCTCCGGGCTGAGGCCGCGGCAGGCCCCGGAATAGATGGGCGTGCCGTCGGAGGCGTGGGGCGCGGAGGCGGCGTGCAGATCCGCCCGGGTGCAGAAGCAGGGATAGATCAGGCCCTTCTCCCGCAGGGCTTCCAGGTGCTGCTCATAAAGCGCCCGTCGATTGCTCTGGTAATAGCGCTCCCCGCCTTCGCTGCCGCCCTCGTCCCAGTCCAGGCCCAGCCAGCGCAGGTCATTTTCTATCTGATCGGCATACGCCCTGCGGCAGCGGGCCGGGTCCAGGTCCTCATGGCGCAGGATGATCCGCCCCCCGGCGGAGCGGGCCGAGAGCCAGGCCAGCAGACAGGAAAAGGCGTTGCCCAGGTGCATCCGGCCGCTGGGGCTGGGGGCGAAGCGGCCTGTACTATTGGTTGACATAATATTATTCTCCCTTATTTCCGGGTATCCTGTATCTTCAGCATTATACTTCCTTTTCCTTTTTTCGTAAACAGGTCACGAAAAATTAACAGAGTCTTTATACCGCTGTCCTTTTCCCGGGCCGTTTTTTCTGGTAAAATAATAAATGATATAAACTTTTTTAAAGGAGGAGGACCTTGTACCCGAAACACATCCTCATGGAAAAGCTTCGGGAAGCCGCGGCCTCTGTGCTGCCCATCACCGGGATCGTGGCGGCAATGTGCTTTGTGCTGGTGCCCATGGACACCGGGCTGATGCTGTCTTTTCTGATCGGCTCGGCCATGCTCATATTGGGCATGGGCCTCTTCACCCTGGGGGCCGACATGTCCATGAGCCGCATCGGCAACCACATCGGCGCGAAGATGACCAAATCCCGGAAGCTCTGGCTCATCCTGATTCTGAGCTTCATTCTGGGCGCGGCCATCACCATGGCGGAGCCGGATCTGCAGGTATTGGCCACCTATGTGCCGGATATTGACAGCACCGTGCTCGTCCTCACGGTCTCCATCGGCGTGGGGCTGTTTTTGCTGCTGTGCATGATCCGCATCCTGTTTTCCGTCTCTCTGCGGCTGCTGCTGATCATATTTTACGCTTTGATCTTTATCGGTGCCTACCTCTCCGACCCGGCTATTCTGTCCGTGGCCTTCGACTCCGGCGGCGTCACCACCGGGCCCATGACCGTGCCTTTCATCATGGCGCTGGGCGTGGGCGTGGCCTCCATCCGCAGCGACGAGAATGCCAAGGCGGACAGCTTCGGTCTGGTGGCGCTCTGTTCCATCGGCCCGGTGCTGGCGGTGATGGCCCTGGGTGCCATCTATCAGTCCGACAGCGCGGAGGCCGCTCTCACGGTGGTGGGAAAAATCGAAAACACGGTGGCGCTGGGCGCGGACTATCTCCACGCCTTCCCGGAATATCTGAAGGAAGTGGCCGTGGCGCTGCTGCCCATTTTCGCCTTTTTCCTGCTGTTTCAGCTTTTCTCCCTGAAGCTTAGGAAGCTGCCCTTTCTGCGCATCCTCGTCGGCATTGCCTACACCTATGTGGGCCTGGTGCTGTTTCTCACCGGGGTGAACGTGGGCTTCTCGCCCCTGGGCTATGTGCTGGGCGGCGCGCTGACCCGGGGGAAGCTCATCTGGCTCCTTGTGCCTCTGGCCATGCTGATGGGCTGGTTTATCATCAACGCCGAGCCTGCCGTACATATTCTGAACAAACAGGTGGAGGAGCTGAGCGCCGGGGCCATCTCCGCCCGGGCCATGGGCCTCAGTTTGTCCATTGCGGTGTCCCTGGCGGGGGGCCTTGCCATGGTGCGGGTGCTCACCGGCATATCCATTCTCTATTTTCTGGTGCCTGGCTATCTGATTGCCCTGACGCTCAGTTTCTTTGTCCCCCGCACCTTTACCGCCATCGCCTTTGACTCCGGCGGCGTGGCCTCCGGCCCTCTGACCGCCACCTTCATGCTGCCCTTTGCCATGGGCGCCTGCGACGCCATCGGCGGCAATGTGATGACCGACGCCTTCGGTCTGGTGGCGCTGGTGGCCATGATGCCTCTGATCACCGTCCAGGTCATGGGCGCCATATACGTCCTGAAATCCCGCCGGGTCAGCGCGGAGCCGGCGCTGCCGGATTTTGGGGACAACGAGATCATCGAACTATGGGAGGCCTGCTGAATGGAATTATACTATGTCATTGCCATCACCGACCGGGACCGGGGCGAGAGCATGTCCGCCCTCTACCGCGGGGCGGGCCTGCACATGATCCTGGCCATGCTGGGCCGGGGCACCGCCACCAGCGAGCACCTGTCCGTATACGGCCTTGATGCCACGGAAAAAGTGGTGATCAGCGGCGTGGCCAGCGGCGAGGAGGCTGCCCAGCTGTTAAAGGCGGCCAAGCGCAAGCTGTTTATCGACATTCCCGGCAACGGCGTTATGCTCACCGTGCCGCTGAAAAGCGTGGCCGGGGGCAAGACCCTTGCCTATCTCACCGACAGTCAAAAGACAGGAGGAAAGCCGAACATGGAATTTAAGCACGAGCTGATTGTTGTCATACTGAACGAGGGCTACGCCGATTTTGTGATGGACGCGGCCCGCGCCGCCGGGGCCGGAGGCGGCACCGTCCTCCATGCCAAGGGCACGGGCAGCCGCCGGGCGGAGAAATTCTTCGGCGTCAGCCTTGCGGAGGAAAAGGACCTGATCTATATTGTGGCCCACAGCGACGAAAAGGCCGCCATTATGGGAGCCATCAGCGAGAAGGCAGGCCCCGGCACCAGGGCGGGGGCCATCTGCTTCTCCCTGCCCATCTCCTCCGTGGCCGGTCTCCGCGCCCGGGACGAGGGCTGAATATATATATAGAATTTTGAGAGGCCCCAAAGGGGCCTCTTCTTTATTTGACAAGCCGGGTCATATTGCTTATGATAGGGGATATCAACACCACATGGGAGAATGAACATGATCGAAAAACTTTCCGAAAAAAGCTGCGCCTCTTTCAGCGAGGCTCTGGCCTCTTCCGCGCCTGTTCCCGGCGGCGGCGGGGCTGCCGCCCTGGCCGGGGCGCTGGCTGCCGCTCTCTGTGCCATGGCCGGCAGGCTCACCGCGTCAAAACCCGCTTTCGCGGACCGGGCGGGGGAACTCAACAGCCTTATTGCCCGCGCCGACGCCCTGCGCCTGTCCCTTCTCCGGCTTATTGACGCGGACGCGGAGGGCTTCGCGCCCCTGTCAAATGCCTACGCCATCCCCAAGGATGAGCCGGGCCGGGCGGAGACCCTGCGCCGCGCCACCCTTGCCGCCTGCAAGGCCCCTGCGGAGATGATGGAGGCCCTGGCCGACTGTACGGCGCTGCTGGAAACGCTGCTTCAACATTGCAGCCGCCTGATGCTTTCCGATGTAGGCTGCGGCGCCGCTCTCTGCGCCGGGGCGCTGGAAGCCGCCGCAATGAACGTCTTTGTCAATACAAAGTCCCTGAAAGGAGACCCTGAAGCAGACGCCGTGGCTCTGCGTACTTCCCGGCTGCTGGACGACTGCCTGCCAAGAGCCAGGGCGGTGAGCCGTCAGGTGCTGTCCCTGCTCCGTGAGGAGGGCGAAAATGGCTGAAATTCTCACCGGCGCTCCTGTGGCGGAAGCCATGATCCAAAGCCTTCTTCCCCGGGTGGAACGGCTGAAGGCCGCCGGCACAACGCCCAGGCTGGCCATGATCCGTCTCGGCGAAGTGGGCAGCCAGCTGGCCTACCAGCACAGCGCCCAGCGGGTGCTACAGCGCATCGGCGCGGAGGCGGAATGCTTTGCCCTGCCGGGCAGCACTTCTCAGGACGAGCTTCTGGCCCTTGTGGAGGAGATCAACCGCCGCCGGGACATTCAGGGCTGCATGATCCTGCGCCCCCTCCCCTCTTCTATCGACGAGCAGGCCGTCTGCGCCGCCCTTGCGCCGGAAAAGGATGTGGACGGGATAACGCCCGCGGCCCTGGGCGCGGTGTTCACCGGCACAGGCAGCGGCTATCCCCCCTGTACCGCCCAGGCCTGTATCGAGCTTCTGGACCATTATGGTGCAGACCTTGCCGGGAAGCACGTCGCTGTGATCGGGCGAAGCCTTGTGGTAGGCCGTCCCCTTTCCATGCTGCTCCAGGCCAGGGACGCCACCGTCACCCTTTGCCACAGCCGCAGCCTGGATCTTCCCGGGCTATGCCGCGCGGCGGATATCCTCATCGCCGCTGCCGGAAGGGCCGGGCTGATCGGTGAGGAACACCTGTCCCCCGGTCAGACGGTGATCGACGTGGGGATCAACACGGTACGCGGCCGCCTCTGCGGCGACGTCCGCTTTGACGAGGCGGAGCAGATCGTCCAGCGCATCAGCCCCGTCCCCGGCGGCGTAGGCGCCGTCACCACCGCGGTGCTGGCCAAGCACCTGATCGACGCAGCAGAAAAAACTGCCCTCTCCGGCTAAAGCCGGAGAGGGCAGTTTTTTCGTATATCGGCCGTTCAGCGCGCAGACAGCCAGAAAAGGTAAACCGTCAGAGAGACGATCCAGCAGCACAACACGAAGAGAAGCTCCCGTCTGTTTTCCAGCCGGAGATTTTCCAAAAGAAGTTTTCGTCCCCTGCTGCTTTCCGGCATGTCTTTCGCCTGATTATACAGCTGCCGCCGCTTCTGTCCCAGTTTTTCCGGACAGATTTTGTCCAGTGCCATTTTGGCATACTGACTGTGCCCGGCGGACAGACGGCAGAGCGCCATGGTCAGCAGTCTTTTGTCTTTCCGAAAGGCCAAAATAGGCTTGTACTGCATCATGCAGCGGTCATGGATGCTCTGCTCCCGGTCGGACAGTATGCACTGCCGCAGAAAGCGGCACAGAGTATAGACAATCGTCAGCAGCATCATCCAGGCCGTCAGCATCTCCAGGGGAAGATGGAAAAACGCAGCGCTTTTCCTTCCCTCAAAAAAACCGGTAACTCCTACAAGTATGGCTGCAAAAAACGCAACAGAAACCGGAAGCAGGTCAAAGCTGCGGGCATACCGTGCCCGCTTTTCCGCCGGATAGCTGAAACAGGCCGCACTTTTTCTGTCGTAAATATCTGCCGTTTTGTTCAGCCGGCGCAGCCATTGGAGAAATTCCTCATAGCCGCCCGCTTCAAAATACTCCGGCCGGATCATCAGCGCCTTTCTTCCCAGCAGAAGAAAAATCGCGTCTCCCCGTCTCACAGCCCCGCCGATCTGCTCCGGAGAATAGCGGGTCTCTGTACCGTATTTCAGGCTTCTCATGTCCAGACCCTCTTCGCTGAAATACAGCTCCCGGGCTCCGTCAGCCCTGCTTTTTTTCGCAATTTTCTGCGTGCAGAACGGTACCCACCAGGGCAAAGTGGCTTCCGCCGCGAAAATCAGGGCCACAGCGGCAAAGTACGCGCTGAAGTCGCTCCTGATAATCATTCCACACAGGCAGAGCAGCAGTCCGGCCAGGCCGAAAATCGCAAAGGCGGTATTTTTCCTCCGGTACAGGGCCCGGCTGGCCTGAGCATAGTATTGTCTGTCTGCCGTATAGCTTGCTTTGATCATGTTTTTCTCCTCTGTTAACCGTACTGCTCCGCCAGATAGATCGACGCTTTGGACTGGATCAGCTTTGCCGCCTGCTCTGCGGTCTTGTCCCCGCTGTAAAAGGCCCGGGCCTCCCAGAGCACAATATCCAGCAGCCTTTGATCCTGCTCATAGAGGCAGTCCATCCGGTCGATCAGCGCCATCAGCGTGTCCGCCTCGCTGCCGTCGGTGGGCAGCTTCACTATGGTCACGCTCTCCAGCTGCTCTCCCATAGCGCCGATCTGAGTTACGAGCGTGCCGTTTGCCTCTCTCGCGCAAAATTCATTCCAGGCCGGGATCCGCTTTTCCAGCTCTTCCTTTACAAGGGGGATACCCGGAAGCTTATAATAGCAGACCTCCTCAACACGCCTTGACAGGTACTCCCCGCAGAGCAGGAAACGGAAGAATTCCCACACGCCCTCCTTGTTGGCGCTGCCGGAGTACATGCCCAGGTGGAAAAATGGCCACATGGCCGTACCGGTACCGGAATCACTGGGAAAGCCGGCAAAGGCCGCGTCTCCGCCGTATACGCTGTTTGCCTCGTTGATGGAGTCGATGGGATAGGTGTTGATCAGAGGATTATAGACCATCTGCCGCCCGGTATACACCAGTGCGCTGGGAAAGCCGAAGAAAGGCCCCCCCTGCCCGTCGACGAGCTGAGCAGACAGCTCCAGCAGCCGGATAAAGCGCGGATCATCAAAGCTGCAGGAGGCATTTTCCTCATCCACGAACTCGCCCCGGTCATAGAGGAGTACTTCAGTCAGAAAATCCTCCCGGGTTTTGCGCGGGCCGAAAATCTGCTGCATACCGTAGTCCTCCGCCATGGTGAAAAGCTCGTTCAGGGTCCAGTTTTCTCCGTCCTCCAGCAGCCAGGCCGGGACGCAGTAGGTGTTGATAAAGAAAACCGGGACCAGATCATAGAGCCTGCCGTCCTGTTCCAGAAGTCTGACCGCCCCAGGCAGCAGGCTGTCATAGGACAGGGTTTCATCCCGGTCAAACCAGGGCTTCAAGTCCTCCAGCAGTCCCTTTTCCCCGTAGTCATAGCCGTACAGCACCGAGAGGTCAAAGATATCCGGCGCGTTTCCCGACAGGATGTCCATATTCATCCGGGTCAGGCCGGTATCCTGCCCTCCTGCCTCGTCGTAGGCCGCGTAGTCGATCAGGTCGATCTTGTATTTGTCGCTGCTCTCGTTAAAATCCCTGACCATCATTGCCACATAGCCGGAATCGTCGTAGGTGGCCAGGCGCAGGATGGTCAGATCCCCGTTTTCGCTGGGCGTCCACAGGGCGGGGACAAACATGTTCAGGGCAAAGATGCAGTCGTCATTGATGTAGGTAAAATACTCCGTTTTGATGCCGCTGGCAAAGCAGCTGACAAAGCCCTCCCGCTGGTCCTTTGTATAGTCCAGCCGGTAAATCACGCTGCCCGCCAGGGCAAAGACGCCGGTGGGGGCGTCGTAGAAGTCGTCATAGACGCCTTTGCAGTGGTATTCCGCCGTGACCTTGAAGTTCTCGTCCAGCTCCCGGATCAGCGTCCCTTTTTCATCCTGAGAGGCCAGCAGGGTCTTGTCCCCGCTGCGGACGGCCTTAAGGCGGTTCAGTCCGGCGGTAAAGCGCTTCAGCTCCTGGCCGGATTTGTCCAGGGCGATGAAATTGCTGCCGCCGCCCAGGATGTACCCGCCGCTGCTCACATGCACCGAGATAAAATAGCTCTCGCCGAAATTGGGCAGGTCCATGGCGGTAACAGAGCCGTCCGCGCCCACGGCGCTGAGGCGGTAGCTCTCGTCGGATAATTTCGACAGCACAGCGCCGCTGCCGTCCGGATAGCCGCCGATGGCCTGGATATCTCCCCACTGGCCGCTGATCTTCGTCAGGGCCAGGGTGTTCAGGTCAAGGGCGTACAGGCTGCCGTTGCGGTCACTGTCGCTGTTATACAGCAGCACACGGTTCCCGGCCAGGGCGCTGTCGAAAAAGCTCAGCCCGTCCTCGGGCATCTCTATGTTCTCCGGCGTGAAAAAGCGTCCGCCGCCCTCCCCCTGCAGGTCCGCGCCGAATACCGGCTCCTCCGTCTCCTCAGGCGCCGCCGGCGCTGCTGTGGGGGCGGGGGTCTGTTCCGTCTCGTTCTGAATCTCCGGCTTTTCCCCGCCGCAGGCCGTCAGGCTCAGTATCAGGGCGAGAAGCAGCAAAAGGGCTATGCTTCTTTTCATGTTTCGCTCCCTTCTGGTTTGGCGAAAGGCCAATCGTCCCAATTGATCTCCGATTGCGGCACCCGGTCTTTTACCGGAAGCCATTTTCCGTAAACATCCGCATATTCCGAGCAGCGCTGCTCCTCGGGCAGTCCATAGTTGATGGTAACGCGGGCCATCAGCTCCATCCGGCCCTCCACCACCCGTATTTTTTCAAAGCTCTGCAAGCTGCCGCTGCCCATGGCGGAACAGACATAGCCGCCCTCCCGGTCAAAGCCCAGGAAGATATAGCGGTCAAAGCCCGCCAGGGGCACATAGCCGTTTTTCTCTCCGTCGAACAGAAAGCACATGGCCCGGGGGCCGTCCTGATATTCGCCCATGTCCAAAAGCAGGTCCTGGCTGCCGTCCCCGTCCACATCCTCCGCCTGCCAGAGATAGCTGCGGGTGTCCGGGTCAAAGGCGGAAGAGAGGGGAAAATCCAGCCGCTGCGTCAGACCGCAGGGGTCCGTAAAGCTGAGATACTGGTAATGGCTGCTCTCCGCTTGAACGCACAGCTCCGCGCAAAAGCTGAATTTACCGTTCGCCGTCTCTAGATTGCCGGAAAAGCTGCTGAGCTGGCGTTCTTCCGGGGCCAGTCCCAAGTTCAGAGGCTGTCCCTGAAGATTCACACTGCGGCAGATCTTCTCGCACTCGATCTCCCTGTCCGGGCTTTTTACCAGCATGAAGGCTTCTACGGTCCAGTCCCCTGCGCTTCCTCTCATCAAGGCCCGGTAATTCGCCCAGGGGAAGCGCATGAGGAAAGGATCTTCTGTTTCATCGCCGCTGCTGAAGCGGAAGTCTGTGCCGACCTCCGGAATTTCACAATAATACTGGAGCAGTCTGAGCATTTCCCGCCGCTCCGGGCTGTACCACAGCCGGGAAAAGACCCGGTCGTCCCCGGTCACATCCACCACAAACACCTTGTCATAGGCCAGATAGTCCTCCGGCAGCCAGGCAGGCTCTGCCAGGGGCACGCCGTACAGACGCAGATATTCCTCCCGGCTGTACGCTGTACCGTGGGCAAAGAGTTTTGAGGACAACACCTGGTCCAGATAATCCTCCCGGGCAGGGTCCGGGCTTTCTCCCTCGGCCTGCGCGGTATTCTCTACGCCCAATTCCAGAAAAGTTAATTTCATGTTTAATGTAGGCCGCAGTTCCTCCTCTCCGGGGAAAAGCTTCTGCCCGGAGCCGGTGAAGGTGCAGGCCACCGCCGCGGCGGAGACGGCCAGTACCAAAATCAGAGTGATCGCAGCGGTACGGGGCTTTCGGGCAATGAGCCGGATGCGCTCCTTTACCACATGCTTTGCGCCGAACATGGTGGTGCCGCAGTTGAGGTAATCCGCGGCCCGGGGCTTACGCTGCACCAGGGAGATCAGGGTCTCCCCATAGTCCAGACGCTCCTTCTCCCCCAGGGCGGCGATGGCTGAGGCATCCGCCGCTGTCTCCGCGTCCTGCCGGGAGAGGGCCGAGGCCAGCCACACTAAGGGATTATACCAGTGCAGGGCCAGCGCCAGCACCCGGAGCAGGCCCCAGATCTGGTCGCCGTGGCGGTAATGGGCCCGCTCGTGGGCCAACACATGGCCCAGCGTCCACTGATCCGCGGCGATCTCCGGCGCCAGGTAGATGGCGGGGCGGAGAACGCCGAACAGGCAGGGAGAGCGGATCGCCCGGCTGATATAGACCCTTTTCGGCTCCACCGCCCATGGCTCCTGCATGCGTCTGCGGTCCGCCCGCAGCTCCAGCGCCATGCCCAGGTTGGACACCAAAGTCCACACCAGCACCACTGCAAGGCCGATGAGCCAGACGATAAACAGCAGCATCCGCCAGGAGATGAGCTGCCGTGTCAGCTCCTCCGGTATGGTGATCACCGCCGGCGCGGCCTTATCCCGGTTCTCCGCTGCCTCAGTGATCTCCCCCTCCGGGGCATTGTCCACGGTCTCCGCCTGTTCCGGCTCCGGCGCAGGCATCACCGCCGTCTGGATATAGGCCGGTGAGGGGGCCAGAGTGTTCATCACGCTGACGCGGCTCTCCCCCAGGCTGAAGGGCAGCAGCAGCCGCAAAAGCACCGGCAGCCAAAGGGCATAGATCAGCCCCGGGGCCGCCCTGCGGCGGAGCAGCAGGCGCAGCAGCAGGATCATCAGGATCAGGACCGACGAGCTGATGATCCACTCAGCCATCCCGCTTCTCCTTCTCCTTGCGGAGCATGGCGTAAAGCTGGTCGATCTCTTTGTCGCTGAACTCCCCGGCGTCCACCATGGCGCTCATCAGGGACAGGGGGCTTCCGCCGTAGACCCGGTTGAGGAAGGAGCGGGTCTCCCTCCGGACGGCCTGTTCCCGCGCAAAAAGTGGATAGAAGAGCTTGGCCCGCTCCCCCTGCTCCACTCGGAGCAGCCCCTTTTTCTCCATGCGCAGCACCGTGGTCTCCGCCGTGGAGACGGCAAGCCCGGTGCGCTGCACATAGCGCTTTCTCAGCTGGGCCAGGGTCAGGGGGGCCTCCTCCCACAGGCACTCATAGACCTCCCATTCGCTGTTGGTCAGTTTATTTTTCTCCATAAAGCAGCACAACCTTACAATGTAGTGTTTTTATGATAACACTACATTGTAAGGTTGTCAACCGGTCTGTTTCTTAATAATTTTTTCCGATCAGCGGATGAAATTGGTTTTCTGCTTTTTCTCGTACACCGGGTCGGGGACGCCGGCGGCGCGGCCGGCCTGGATACATTTGATGAGCCAGGCCATATTCTCGCCCAGGGTGCGCATGGTCTGCAGCCCCTCCGCGTCCTGCAAAGCCTCCTCCGGGGTGTTGCCGTGGATCTGGTTCCAGTACTGGGAGGTGACGATAGGCATATTGCAGATGGAAAAATATTTGTTCAGCACATCAAAAGCCGCTGTGGCCCCGCCCCGGCGGCAGGAGACCACCGCCGCGCCCGGCTTGCCCGTAAACTTATTTCCGGCGGAGAAAAACAGTCTGTCCAGAAAGGCCAGCAGTGTGCCGTTGGGGGAGGCAAAATATACCGGGGAGCCGATCACCAGACCGTCAAACTCGTCCAGTCGCTCCGCCAGCCGGTTCACGCCGTCGTCAAAAACACATTTGCCGGTTTTGCCGCAGCCCCGGCAGCCGGTGCAGCCCTGAATGGGGGCTCTGCCAATCTGGAAGATCTCCGTCTCCACGCCGTTTTTGTTCAGGCTTTTTTCCACTTCCCGAAGGGCGGTCCAGGTGCAGCCCTGGGCGTTGGGGCTGCCGTTGATCAAAAGAACTTTGCTCATATTATCTCTCCCCTATAAAATGGGGCCGCTACCAGGGCGGCCCATAGTTTTTCATTTTATCCTTCAAATTCGCAGACGTAGGCGATCTTGCCGCTGTACGCGCCGGGGTAATCGGCCACAGGATCGTTGCGGCTGTCATTATAGAACCAGCCGTTGTTGTTCCACAGCATCACATAGTCCTCGTACACGCCGTCGTAGCTGTCCATATAGGATGGCTCACCGGCATCCCAGGGATAGACGCTGACCTGATCGTCCGTCTCCCAGACCAGGGTGCCGTCCACACGGTGGCAGCCGATCCAGAGCATGTTCACGCCGTAGCTCTTGGCCAGGTCGATGACCTTCTGCAGCTCCTCATCGTCGCTGATGACCACCAGATGTCCGCCCTTTTCCACGCAGCGGTCCCGGGCCTCGGTCCAGCTCACATCCTCGATAAAGAGCTGATAACTGGACTCCTTGGGCTGCTCCGGCTCTGCCGGGGCTTCGCTCTCCACAGGGGCTTCGCTTTCCTCAGTGGGGAGCTGCTCCGGCGGGATGTCCACCACTTCAGGGGTCTTACTGGCTTCTGCCGGGGGATTCTGGGCCTGCTCCTTGTCGTTATTGATGGCGTTAACGGTGATGGCCGCGATGATGAGCAGGGCGCAGAGCATCATGACAAACACCACCGGCCGTCTCCTGCGGCGCTTCACCTTTTCGGCGATCTTCCGCTCCCGCTCCATACTCTTGCCGTACTGCACGGCGGGGGTAATGGGCCGCTTGGGCACCACCGGCTCCAGTTCGGGATTTTTCTCCTCACGGAGCTGCACCACAGGAAGCTCAGGCGCAGGCCTCTCTTCCGGCGCGGCTTCAGGCGCTTTGGCCGGTTCTTCTTCCGGCGCTTCGCCGGGGTTTTCGGGTTCTTCGGCGGGTGCTTCCGCCTCCGCCCGTTCCGCATCCTCTGTGGGCAGGAAGGCCTCGGGTATGTCGATTACCGGCGGTCCGGCAGTCTCCGGAACGGCTTCATCAGGAATTACCAGGATAGGTTCCTCATCCTTGGGCTCAGCATCGCTCTCAGCGGCAGGCTCCTCTTCCGGCGCGGCTTCATCCACCGGGACAGGCTCTTCAGCATCAGGGGCGTTTTCCTCCGCCGGGGCAGGCTCTGCCGCAGGGACAGGCTCGTCCTCCTGGCCGCTCTTTTCAATGATGGACACCATCAGGCGCTCCACGTCGCTGAGCTGTTCCGCGTCCTTGTTAAACAGCAGCTCCGAGCTGGGCCCGCCGTCCAGATAAGGGTTATCTGCACAGCTGTCCAGCATGGCCTTGATCTCGCCCACGCTCTTATACCGGTCGGCAGTCTTGAAGGCGGCGGCCTTGGCGATGATCTCCCCCAGGCGGCGTCCCGCGCTCTGGGGGGCCTTGAAGCTCTCCCCGCTCATGCGGATGGCCCGGGCCTTTTCCGGCCCCTGTTCCGCAAAAGGAAGCGTACCGCCGCTGACGGCATAGTAGAGCAGCATACCCACGGCGTACACATCCGCCGCCGGGCTGGCCTGGCCATGCCAGAACAGCTCAGGGGCGATAAATTCCGCCTCCTGGCCCTCCCAGTCCCCGGTCTTTGCCGGGCCGATGGCAATATTGCCCTCTTCATCCAGGCTGATATTCTCCGGAAACACGCCGCCCCGGTAATTTCCCGGCCCGGCATCCTCCAGGATCTGCGCGCAGAGTTTTGACCCGAAGGTGCAAAGCTCCCTGCGGCTGAATTGTGTTATCTTATCCCCCAGCGCCTGCTGCGGGTCGAATTGTATCTTTTTTTCCATGGGGTTTCCTCCCTGTTCGGCTGCTTGTCTTATCGTATCACAGGCTTTTCCCTTCGTCAATCAGGAAGGTTTAAAAACCTTATTTTTCCATGTCATCCGCTATGGCGTTGATCCTATCGGCATATTTTGCCAGTTCCTTATTGGGCCTGCCCTCGCATTTCTTTGCCGCTTTCAGCAGGCGCTCCGCTGCGGCCACCAGACGGGTAAAGGCGGCGCTGATCTTCCGTCCGCCAGGCGCGGCAGCCTTTTCAACGGGCTTGCCCTGGGTGATACGCACAAAACTGCCCGCCAGCAGGTCAAAGCTGGTGCCGCTGTAGGGGGCGAAGGCCTTATAGCCCAGCTCGTCGTTCAAACAGGCGGTGAAGCTGTCCGCCGCGTCCGGGTCGCCGTGGTTGACGAACACCATTTTGGGCTTTTCCGCAAAGCCGCCCAGCCAGGCGATGAGCCCGTTTTTGTCCGCATGGCCGCTAACGCCGGGCAGAGCCGTGATCTCCGCGTTGACATGGATATCCTCGTTAAAGAGCTTGACATCCTTCACCCCGTCCACCAGCAGCCGGCCCAGGGTACCGACCGCCTGATAGCCCACGAACAGCACCGTACACTCCGGCCGCCACAGGTTATGCTTCAGGTGGTGGCGCACACGGCCCGCGTCGCACATGCCGCTGGCCGAGATGATGACCTTGGGGGTCTTGTCCTCGTTGATGGCGATGGACTCCTCCTGAGACACGGCGACCTTCAGTCCCGGGAACACAATGGGGTTCACGCCGGAGCGGATGACCCGGCGCATCTCCTCGTCCACAAATTCCGTGTCGCACTGCAAAAAGACGTTGGTGGCCTCGATGGCCAGGGGGCTGTCCACATAGACGGGGAAATCCCCGTGGCCGGTGACCAGGCCCTTTTCCTTGATCTCCCGGATAAAGTACAGCATCTCCTGGGTCCTGCCCACGGCAAAGGAGGGGATCACCACGTTGCCGCCTCGGTCCAGGGTCAACTGTATTTTATCCGCCAGGGCGGAAACATAGTCCGGGCGCTCGTCGCAGTGGAGCCTGTCGCCGTAAGTAGACTCGATCACCAGATAGTCCGTCTCCTTCACCTGCTGGGGGTCCTGGAGAATGGGCTGGTCGGTGTTGCCCACGTCGCCGCTGAAGGTGATCTTTCTGTGTTCGCCGCCCTCCGTGAGCCAGACCTCAATGGCGGCGGAGCCCAGAAGATGACCCACGTCGGTAAAGCGGACGGTGACACAGTCGTTGACCTGCACCGGCGTATTGTAAGAGCAGGGGCGCATACAGCCCATCAGCCCGGCCACATCGTCCAGATCATACAGGGGCTGGATCTCCGGCCCGCCGTTTCTGAGGGATTTGCGGCTTTTCCACTCCGCTTCAGACATCTGGATGTGGGCGCTGTCGCGGAGCATGATGTCGCAGAGGGAGCAGGTGGCCGCGCTGGCATAGACCGCGCCCCGAAAACCGTTTTTGTACAGCAGCGGCAGATTTCCCGAGTGGTCGATATGGGCGTGGGTCAGCAGGACAAAATCCAGCCGGGAGGGATCCACAGGCAGCTTCTGATTTTCAAAAATGTCCTTGCCCTGCTCCATGCCGCAGTCCACAAGACCCATTTTGTCGCCTGCCTCAATAAGGGTGCAGCTTCCCGTGACCTCATGGGCCGCGCCTAAAAACGTGACTTTCATACCTATCGCTCCTTCTGTTTTTTTGTTTTATTTTACACCAGACTTTTTTTCTTATCAATGCCTGTCACAAAAGTTTAATAATTGCAGAGTCATGGTATTTCCGCACACTATTAATTATTCTTAATTTGTCGTTTAAGGATAGATTTAGCAAAAGAAATATGTTAAGATACAGGGTGGAGAATTGAGCGAAACGGAGACGCCTCTATGAACAAGTTTTTTATCCGAACCTTATCCCTGTTTTTGATCTTATCCCTGCTGCTGAGCCTGGGGGCCTGTTCTGTTCTGCCCGGCAAGGCGGAGCAGCCCGACCCGGTTCAGGAGTCCTCTGCCCCCGTGGAGGTGACGCCGGAGCCTACGCCGGAAGTCACGGAGTCGCCGGGGGCTGTGTTCATCCCCGTGAGCATCAACGAGGTGATGGCCTCCAATAAGAGCACCCTGGCCGATGACGGCGGGCTTTTCCCCGACTGGGTAGAGCTGTATAACTACGGGTCTGAAAGCATCGATCTCTCCGGCTATTATCTCTGCTGCGGCGGAGAGCGCTGGGCGATCTCCGGCATCAGCCTTGAACCGGGCGCTTACACCGTGATCTTCTGCAGCGGTGACAGTCGGGATAACCGGCACAGCAGCTTTACCATTGCCAAGGAAGGGGTCACCCTGACCCTGGAGAGCGCCGCCGGCACGGTGATCGAGCGCTTTGACCTGCCCGCCTCCGGCTCGGACGAGAGCGTATACCGCAGCGAGATGGGCGATATCATCACCACCCGCTCCGCCACCCCGGGCTTTGAAAACTCTACTGCCGGGTTCGCCCAGTATCTGGAAAGCCGTGTTTCCAACGGTCCTCTGGTCATCAGCGAGGTCATGGTCTATAACCAGTGGTACCTGCCCCAGAACGGGGAGTATACCGACTGGGTGGAGCTTAAAAACATCTCCGGCAGCCCGGTAGAGCTCAGCGACTACTACCTGTCCGACAGCGGCAGCGACCGGGCCTTTTACCAGCTTCCCGCATACACCCTTCAGCCCGGTGAGAGCACGGTGATCCTCTGCTCCGATGAAGTGGAAAACGTGAACATCGCCCGCGCCGCCTTCGGTCTGAGCGCCGATAACGAGCAGCTCTATCTCAGCTATAAAGACGGATCGCTCATCGACTACGCCCATCTCCACGATATCCCCACCGGCTGCAGCTTCGGCCGTCTGGACGGTCAGAGCGGCTTTTTCCTCTTCACCTCCCCCACGCCCGGCAGCGACAACACCGGCGGGGCCAGAACCCGGGCGGATATGCCGGTGCTTCTGGGCAGTGACGGCGTATATAACAATGTGGACAGCGTGACCGTGGAGCTGAGCGGCACCGGCACCATCTATTACACCCTGGACGGCAGCGCTCCCAGCACCACCTCTTCGGTCTACACCGGGCCCATCACCCTCACCTCCACCACGGTGGTCAGAGCATTCAATGCGGCGGAGGGCCAGCTTGACAGCGACACGCTGAATCTGAGCTTCATCATCAACGAAAACCACAGCCTGCCCGTGGTCAGCATCGTGGCCAATCCCGCCGACCTGTTCGGCGGCGGCAGCGGCATCTATTCCAACCCCAGCCTGGACAAAGAGGTGGAGGGCGCGGCCATGCTGTATGAGAACGGCAGCAGCTTCACCATCGACTGCGGCATCAAGCTCCATGGCGCCACCTCCAAGGTAGCCCAGAGCAAAAAATCCTTCAAGCTCTGCTTCCGCTCCCGCTATGACGGTGAGCTGAACTATAACCTGTTCGATAACGGCGTCACGGAGTTTTCCTCCATTTTGCTCCGCGCCGCCCAGGAGGACTACTACTCCACCCAGATGCGCGACAACATCATGCACCAGCTGGCCATTCAGTGCTTCCCGGAGCTACCCGCGCAGGACTATAAATACGCTGTTTTGTACATCAACGGCGAGTACTGGGGCACCTACAACATCCGTGAAGCCCACTCCGCCGAGCATTACGCCAACCACTACGGCTATGACGCAGATACCGTGACCCAGTGGAAGGAGGCCTGGGACTCCAGCTCCGGCTTTGGGGAAGTCTACCGCTTCATTCAGGACCACAGTCTTTCCGTTGAGGAAAACTACAATTATGTGGCCGAGCACCTGAATATTGACAGCGTCATCGGCTGGGTCATCCTCCAGGCCTACTGCGGCAACTTTGATATGCACAGCCCCAACATGCGTTTTTACTACTCCACGGAGGACGACATGCTCACCTTTGCCCTGGTGGACCTGGACCTGGGCTTCTTCCAGTATGAGATGTTCGACGGGCCCTTCCATTTCGGCTATGCCTATAACCAGCTGGCCTACAAGCTGCTGCAAAGCCCCATTTTCCAGAAGGAACTGGCGCGGCAGCTGGGCGAGGCACTGACCGGCCCCATGTCCGATGAAAACGTGCTGTCCCTCATCGACCAGCTTGCCGACGAGCTGCGCCCGGAGATCGCCCGCGACAGGGAAAAATGGGGCGGCAGTCTTGAGCGCTGGGAGTCTATGGTGCAGGATCTGCGGGACTATGTGACCCGTGCCGGCGGCCGGGCCAAGCTGATGGTGAAATCCCTCTACGGTCAAGTCAGCCTTACCGACGCGGAAAAGCAGGAATATTTCGGCGAGGTAAAATAAAGGTATCATAAAGATAATTAACATCCCCGGTTCGGAATGAACCGGGGATGTTTCTTTCATATGGTTTTCTTCTACATACCAAAAAGGCTGATCTGGCTGCTCTCGGGCATGTCGCCCAGGGCGCCCAGGGCTTTCAGCTGCTCCAGGTGGGTCTGGCTGACCTTGGGGCAGGCCCGGCCCAGCTCCTCCATGGAGATGAATTTCTCTCCCGTCTCCTTGCAGCGGGCCAGGTCCAGTGCCGCCGTCTCGCCCAGGCCGGAGATGGACACAAAGGGCGGGCGCAGCTGCTTGTCGTCCACGATGAGAAATTTGGTGGCGTCAGACTGGTACAGGTCGATGGGGGCGAAGGAAAAGCCCCGCATATTAAACTCGTACACCGCCTCCAAAGTCACCAGCAGATCCTCCTCGTTGGCGGTCAGATCCGATCTGCGGCGCATTTCGTTGATCTTGCGGCGCACCGCGTCGGTGCCGCCGGTCATCATGGCCGCGTCAAAGCCGCCCTTCTGACTGCGGCGGTAAAAATAGGCGCTGTAGAAGGCCAAAGGCTCATGTACTTTAAACCAGGCAATGCGGAAGGCCATCATCACATAGGCCACCGCGTGGGCCTTGGGGAACAGGTAGGCGATCTTGCGGCAGGACTCGATATACCAGTCCGGCACGCCCAGATCCCGCATCTGCTTTTCCGCGTCGCCGGGGAACTCGCCGCTCTTTTTCACCTTGCCCTTACGCACGGCCTCCATGGTCTTGAAGGCCAGGGAGGGCTCCATGCCCTTGGCGATCAGATAGAGCATAATATCGTCGCGGCAGCCCACGGTCTCGTTGACAGTGGCAATGCCGTTGACGATCAGGTCCCGGATATTGCCCGCCCACACGTCGGTGCCGTGGGAGAAGCCAGACAGGCGCACCAGGGTGTCAAACTGCCTGGGCTGGGTCTCCACCAGCATCTGGCGGGTAAAGCCGGTACCGAACTCCGGGATGCCGATGGTGCCGGTCTTGCCGATGATGGGGTCGTCCTCCGGCAGGCCCAGCACGGCGGGGCTTACAAAGATGGACATGGTGTCCGGGTCGGAGAGCAGAATCTTTTTCGCGTCTATGCCGGTGGCGTCCTCCATCATGCGGATCATTGTCGGGTCATCATGGCCCAGCTCGTCCAGCTTTAAGAGGTTTGCCTCCATGCAGTGATATTCAAAATGGGTGGTGATGATGTCGCTGTTGGGGTCGTCCGCCGGGTGCTGCACCGGGCAGAAGTCCGTCACGTCCATGTCCTGGGGAATGACCACCAGGCCGCCGGGGTGCTGGCCCGTGGTGCGCTTGATGCCCACGAGGCCCAGAGTCAGCCGGTTTTCTTCCGCCTTGGTGACCTTTCGGTTCCGCTCCTCCAGATATTTCTTCACATAGCCGAAGGCGGTCTTTTCCGCCAGGGTGCCGATGGTGCCGGCGCGGAACACATGGTCCGGGCCGAACAGCGTCTCGGTATATTTATGGGCCTTGGCCTGGTACTCGCCGGAGAAGTTCAGGTCGATATCCGGGGTCTTTTCATTGCCCGGGAAACCCAGGAAGGTCTCAAAGGGGATGTCGAAGCCGTCCTGATTCATCAATGTACCGCAGTCGGGGCAATTTTTCGGGGGCATGTCCGCGCCGCAGCCGTAGCTGCCGTCGGTAATGAACTCACTGTGGCAGCACTTGGGGCAGACATAGTGGGGCGGCAGGGAGTTGACCTCCGTGATGCCGGACATGTAGGCCACAATGGAGGAGCCTACGCTGCCGCGGCTGCCCACCAGATAGCCGTTTTCCAGAGAGTTCTGCACCAGCTTCTGGGCGCTCATGTAGATCACATCGTAGTTGTGGTCCAGAATGGTGTTCAGCTCCACGTCCACACGCTCCTGGACGATAGCCGGCGGGTTTTCGCCGTAGATGCGGTGCATTTTGCTGTAGACCAGGTCCTTCAGATCCTCCGCCGAGTGCTCGATCTTGGGCGGGAACAGGTCCTTGGGCAGCAGTTCGATCTCCTCCACCTGGTCCGCGATGGCCCGGGTGTTGGTGATAACCACCTCTTTCGCCGTCTCCTCCCCCAGATACATGAACTCTGCCAGCATCTCCTCCGTATTCCGGAAGAAGATGGGGCAGTCCCGGTCCGCGTCGGAGAATTTTTTGGCTGCCTGGAGGATCTTGCGAAACTGCTCGTCCTCCGCGTCCAGAAAATGGACGTCGCTGGCGGCGATAACGGGCTTACCCAGCTTCCGGCCCAGCTCCAGGATGGTGCGGTTATAATCCTGCAAGACCGTCTCGTCCCTGACCCGGCCGTTTTCTATCAGGAAGGCATTGTTGCAGATGGGCTGGATCTCCAGATAGTCGTAAAGCTCTGCGATCTTTTCCAGCTCTTCTTCCGGCGCGCCGTTCATCACCGCGCCGTACAGCTCGCCCATGCCGCAGGCCGAGCCGATGAGCAGTCCCTCCCGGTGCTGCAAAAGCAGACTCTTGGGGATGGTGGGGCTGCGGTGGAAATATTTCAGGTAGGACTGGGAGATCATCTCGTACAGGTTTTTCAGTCCCGTCCTGTTTTTGGCCAGCATGACCATGTGGTAGGTCTTGGCCACGTCCGTGCGGCGCAGGGAGTGGTAGACCGTCTCGATATCGTCCACGGTGCGGGCGCCCTGGGCCGTCAGCATGGGCAGGAATTTTCCCATGATCCGGGCCGCCACCAGGGCGTCGTCCGAGGCACGGTGGTGATTGAACTTGGGCAAACCCAGGTGGTTGGACACCGTGTCCAGCTTGAAGCGCTTCAGCTCCGGCAGCAGGGCCTGGGACAGGGCCAGGGTGTCCAGAAACACGGGGCTGAACTTGATCCCGTGCCGCCGGGAGGCGGCGGACATGAAGCCCACGTCAAAATGGGCATTGTGGGCGATGATGGGCCTGTCCCCGGCAAAGTCGATGAACATGCGCATGGCCTCATCCTCCAGAGGCGCTCCCGCCACATCGCTGTCCTTGATGCCGGTCAGCTCCGTAATGTCGGGGGGAATGTGCATCTGGGGATCCACAAAGGTGTTGAACACCTCTTTGATTTCGCTGCCGGAGAAGATGACCGCGCCGATCTCGGTCATGCGGTCGTTCATGGCGTTCAGGCCGGTGGTCTCAATATCGAAGGCCACAAATTCCGTGTCCAGGGGCAGCTTGCTCTTGCCCATGACGGCGCTGTTGCCGTCCATATCGTTCACGTAGTAGCCTTCCAGACCGTAGATGATCTTGACGCCGTGCTTTTTTCCCGCCTTCCACATGTCCGGGAAGGCCTGGGCCACGCCGTGGTCGGTGACGGCGATGGCGGGCATGCCCCAGTAGGCCGCCCGTTTTACAATAGCCGCCGGGTCCGTCAGCGCGTCCAGGGCGGAGAAACGGGTGTGCATGTGCAGCTCCACCCGCTTTTCCGGGGCGTTGTCCGGGCGGATGTGCCGCTTGCCCTTCATAATATTCCGGGGGTCCAGCACCATGTCCTCGTCGTACTTGCTGTAAATGATCTCGCCCTGGATCACCAGATGGTCGCCCTCGGCGATTTTGCTGATGATGGACTGGTCGTCGTCCGAGCGGAGAAAGCGGGAGACCCGCACGGAATTGGTCCGGTCGGTGATGTCAAAGCACAGCACCGCGCCCCCCTTTTTCACCGTTCGGCTGGTGACAGCCACCACATCGCCCTCCACGGTCACTTTGCCGGATTCCAGGGTCAGCAGCTCCATGGGGATGGGTTTTTGCTTGATGGTCCTGCCCATGAGCACGTCGCCCTTGGGCGCGCCGGAGGCGGCGGAGGCTGTGGGCGTGTATGTGGGTGCCTGGGCCGGAGCCTTCTGCCTGGGGTAGTCGGCGATCAGCTCCGCGCTGCTCAGGCCGTAATCCTCCCGGAGCCGGTCGATCAGAATGCTCTCCTCTGCCGGGGAGGGCATGGCAGCAAACCAGGCACAGACGGACATGGTCCTTGCGGACATGTCCACCTGCACCTGGGTCACATAGGCCTTATCCAGCCCGCCGCAGCTTGCGCCAAGGTCGCCGCAGCCGGGAAATATGGTTAAAAACGGGGTGTGCTGTTCGCTCATTGTCTTTCCTCGTCGCTCTCGATCAGTTCCATCAGCGCCTGGCACAGGTGCTCATAGGGATAGGTGCCCACCACCTGTCCCTTTTTGAAGATCAGTCCCTTGTCCTTGCCGCCGGCAATGCCGTAGTCCGCCTCCCGGGCCTCGCCGGGGCCGTTGACCACGCAGCCCATCACCGCCACGGTGATGTCTCTGTCCATGCCGGAAACCAGACTCTCCACCTGCTTTGCCAGGCCGATCAAATCGATCTCCGTTCTGCCGCAGGTGGGGCAGGAGACAAATTTCACGCCGCCGGTCCTCAAGCCCGCCGCCTTCAAAATGGCAATGCCGGCCCTGACCTCTTCCACCGGGTCCGCGGTGAGGGAGACGCGGATGGTGTCCCCAATCCCCTCGCTGAGAAGGGTGCCTATGCCCACGGCGGACTGGATGGTGCCGTTCCAGGCGGTGCCCGTCTCGGTCACACCCAGGTGCAGGGGATAAGCAAAGCATTCGGAGGCCATACGGTAGCTTGCGATGGTCAGGGGCACGGAGGAGGCCTTCATGGACAGGCAGATATCGTCAAAGCCGAATTTATTCAGCAGCTCCACATGGCCTCTGGCGCTCTCCACCATGGCCTCCGGGCAGGGATGGCCGTACTTTTCCAGCAGCCGGTGTTCCAGGCTGCCCGCGTTGACGCCGATGCGAATGGGGATGTTTCTGGCCCGGCAGGCCTCTGCCACGGCCTTCACGTTCTCCTCCCCGCCGATGTTGCCGGGGTTGATGCGGATCTTGTCGATGCCCCGTTCGGCGCAGATCAGGGCAAGCCGGTAGTCAAAGTGGATATCCGCCACCAGGGGAACATCCACCTGTTCTTTGATGGCAGAGATGGCCTCGGCGGCGCGCTGATCCGGCACCGCAAGGCGCACGATCTCGCAGCCTGCGGCCTGAAGGCGCTTAATCTGGGCTACGGTGGCCTCCACATCCCAGGTTTTGGTATTGCACATGGACTGGACCGTGACGGCGCTGCCGCCGCCGATTTTCAGTCCGCCCACGTTGATTTTTTTCGTCATTTTTCTTTCCATTATCCCGTCACGATCCTGATAATATCATTGAGCATCACAAAGGCCATCAGCGCCAGCAGCAGCACCATGCCCGCCGCGTGGATATAGCCCTCGTACTTGGGGTTCAGCTTTTTTCTTGTCACCGTCTCGATCACCCAGGTGACCAGCAGCAAAAACACCCTGCCGCCGTCCAGGGCGGGGATGGGCAGCATGTTCATCACCGCCAGGTTCACCGCAATAAAGGCGCCGAAATAGAAGATGCTGTACAGGGCGTCCGCCACGGAGGCCGCCTGCTGGCCCGTTTCCGCCATCATATCCACAATACCCACCGGGCCGGACAGATCCTTCACGCCCACATTGCCGCTGACCAGCTCCCGCAGGCTCATCCAGACCATGCGGGCAAATTCCATGCAGCTGTACCAGGCGTTTTTCAGCTTTGCGCCCAGGGTGGCCTCATCATAGCCGAAGTAGAAGCCGTACATCTTGTTCTGCTGGCCCTCGTACTGGAGGGGGACCATTTCAAAGTTCTCCAGCTTCACCTTTTTCCCGTCCCGGATGACGACGATATCATAAGTGCCGTCGCCCTTGGAGAGAAATTCCGACACGTTGTAATACTGGTACACCCGCTTGCCGTCGATGCTGTAAAACCGGTCGCCCTCATGCAGGCCCTGTTCGCTCTCATAGGGGCAGCCCTCCATGAAGTCCGTCAGCACCGGGGCGCGGAAGGCCGCGGCGTTGGAATAGAGGACCAGAACGATCACAAAGCCCAGCAGGAAGTTCATAAAGGAACCTGCCGCCAGGATGATGACCCGCTTCCAGGCCGCCTGATTGGTAAAGGCCCTGGGGTCGTCGGAGCTCTCGTCCTCCCCGGCCATGGCGCAGAAGCCGCCGAAGGGAACGCAGCGCAGGGAATATTCCGTCTCCCCTTTTTTCCTTTTGAAGATGGCGGGGCCCATGCCGATGGCAAACTCCTCCACCCGAACGCCGCAGGCTTTGGCGGCGGCAAAGTGGCCCAGCTCATGGACGGCGATCAGCACGCCGAACAGTAAAATTGCGATGAGAATGTATAATGCAGTCATTTCCTGTATTGCTCCAAAACATAGGCTCTGGCGGCGGCGTCCGCCTCCAGAATGGTCTCCAAATCAGGGTTTTGCACCACGCCCACGGCCTCGATGGCCCCGGCGGCGGCGTCATAGATCCAGTTGTAGCCCAGCGCATGGCGCAGGAACAGGCCCACGGCCACTTCGTTTGCCGCGCTCATCACGCAGGGGGCGGTGCCGCCGGTGCGGGCGGCGTCCATGGCCAGCTTCAGGCAGGGGGTCTTTTCAAAGTCGGGGGCTTCAAACGTCAGATCTTTCAGCTTGGTGAAGTCCAGACGCTCAAACATGGACGCCTGCCGTTCCGGGTAGGTCAGGGCCAGCTGGATGGGCAGGCCCATGTCGGGCACGCCCATCTGGGCGATCACCGTGCCGTCGACCAGCTCCACCATAGAGTGTATGACGCTCTGGGGGTGGATCACCACCTGAATGTCGTCCGGGGTGACGGAGAAGAGGTGCATGGCCTCGATAAATTCCAGGCCCTTGTTCATCATGGTGGCGCTGTCCACAGAGATTTTGGCCCCCATGCTCCAGTTGGGGTGCTTTACAGCCTGCTCCGGCGTCACATCCTCCAGCTCCCGGCGCGCTTTCCCCCGGAAGGGGCCGCCGGAGCCGGTGAGCAGGATCTTTCTCAGCTCGCCCTTTTTCCGGCCCATCAGGCACTGGAAAATGGCGGAGTGCTCCGAGTCCACAGGCACGATCTCCGCGCCCTTCTCCGCCGCCCGGGCCATAACGATGTCCCCGGCGCAGACCAGGGTCTCCTTGTTGGCCAGAGCAATGCGCTTTTTATCGTCGATGGCGGCCAGGGTGGGGCGCAGGCCCACCGCGCCGGACACCGCCGTCACCACGCAGTCGCTCTCTTCCAGGGTGGCGGCCTCGACCAGGCCCTCCATGCCGGAGCCTACGCGGATATCCGTGTCCGCCACGGCGATTTTAAACTGCTTTGCCGCCGCCTCGTCGTACACCGCCACAAATTTGGGGTGAAGCCGCCGGGCCTGCTCCTCCAGCAGGTCGATTTTTCTGTTTGCTGTCAGCGCGGCCACAGGCATGTTGATGTGCTCCGCCACCGCGATGGTCTGCCGGCCAATGGAGCCGGTGCAGCCCAGTATGGAAATGGCTCTAACCATGTTTTCTTCCTCTTTATCTTATCTTTAGCGTCCTTAAATAGTTCTTATGCCCATCGCTGACCCGGAAGCTCTCCACAGCTTTCTGAATGGCCTTGTTGTGCACCCAGGGGTCCAGCCGCCGGTTTTCGAGATAAGGCAGCGCCGCCTCGTACTGCTTTGCCAGGGCCGTAGCGAAATACCAGGCGATCATCATATTCACATAGTATTCCTCACTGCGGATGCCCGATACCAGGCTCAGATATTCCTCCCGGAAATCTTCGTCCAGAAAGTGGCTCATCAGCATGCCTATGCCAAAGCGCCGGGTATAACACCGCTCTGAGGCGATCCAGCGGCGGATATAAGGCAGAAGGGCCTGCTTATTTTTGCGAAACACCTTGGGGCTCATCTGGTCGCAGGTGGCCCAGTTGTCCACATAGGGCAGGAAATCCTCCACCGCCTGTACGCAGGCTTCAAAATCCTTCATCTCGCAGAGAAGGAAGGCGTGGAGGTTGTTCTCTTCAAAAAATTCGTGGGGCAGCGCTTTCAGAAATTCCTCCGCCTGGCCGCTGCCCCGAAGGGTCTTTGCCAGCTTCCGCAGCGCCGGCGTGCGCACACCGATGACGCGCTCCGGGGCCACATTGGGGATGAGTTTTGCCTGAAAAGCGGCATATTTCTCCTCCCGGAGGGAAAAAAGGGTCTCTCTGATGCTCATTTGACCTTGCCAAAGCGCCGGTCACGGCGCTGATACTCGGCAATGGCCTTGTCAAGCTCAGCACTGGTGAAGTCCGGCCACAGCACGTCGGTAAAATAAAACTCCGAATAGGCGCACTGCCACAGCAGGAAATTGGAGATCCGCTGCTCCCCGCCGGGGCGGATGAGCAGATCCGGGTCGCTGATGCCCGCAGAGTACAGGTAATTGCCGAACTGCTCCTCCGTCAGCTCGCCGGTGACCCGGCCCGCGGCATAGTCCTCAGCATAGCGCCGGGCGGCGCTGACGATCTCGTTCCGGCCGCCGTAATTCAGGCAGATATTGGCCTGAAAGCCCTCATAGCGGGAGGATATCTCATTGGTCTTTGCCACTAACTTCTGGAGCTTGGGCGACAGGCCGCTGACGTCCCCGAACACCTTCATGCGGATGTGGTCCCGCTCCATGGTGCTGATGGCCTCGTTCAGATAGCGCTCCAGCAGCTTCATGATGGTCCTGACCTCGTCCTCCGGCCGCTGCCAGTTCTCGGTGGAGAAGGCATAGACCGTCAGATACTCCACGCCGATGTCCCTGCAGTAGGTGGCGATTTTCCGGAAATTCTCCGACCCGGCGGCGTGGCCCGCCGTTCTGGGCAGGCCCCGTTTCTTGGCCCAGCGCCCGTTGCCATCCAGGATGATGGCAATATGGCGGGGAATGCCGGACTGCTCCGGCTCCCCCGCCTTATTATTGTTTCTTTCCTCAGCCATTATATTTCCGTAAGCTCTTTTTCTTTCTTCTCGGTGATCTTGTCGATCTCCTTGATGTAGTCATCGGTCAGCTTCTGGATGTCCTTCTCGGCGATCTTGTAGTCGTCCTCGGTGATCTCAGAGGCCTTCTGCTGCTTCTTGAACTTTTCGATGGCGTCGCGGCGGATGTTGCGGATGGCCACCTTGGACTCCTCGCCGTACTTCTTGGTCTGCTTTGCCAGCTCTTTACGTCTCTCCTCGGTGAGCGGGGGGAACACCAGGCGGATCATGCGGCCGTCGTTCTGGGGGTTGATGCCCAGCTCGGAGGCCAGAATGGCCTTTTCAATGCCCTTGAGCACAGAGCCGTCCCAGGGCTGGATAACCAGAGAGCGGGGGTCAGGGGTGGAGATAGAGGCCACCTGCTGGATGGGGGTGGGCACGCCGTAGTAATCCACCTGGATCTGGTCCAGCACAGAGGCGTTTGCCCGGCCTGCGCGGATGGTAGCCAGCTGAGCGGTCAGCGCGTCGCAGGTCTTTTTCATTTTGGATTCAAATTCTTTGTAATCTGACATGATGATACCTCCGGTAATTTATAGTGTAAAAAATTTTTATCTTACTGTGGTGCCGATCTTCTCGCCCTGAAGCACGCGGACGATGTTTTCCGGCTCGGCCAGGCCGAAGACGATGACAGGGATGCTGTTATCCATGGCCAGACTGGTGGCGGTGGTGTCCATGACGGCCAGATGGCGGGCCAGGACCTCGTCATAGCTGATCTCGTCAAACTTCACCGCGTCGGGATTTTTACGGGGGTCGTCGCTGTATACGCCGTCGATGTTCTTGGCCAGGAGGATAGCGTCGGCATGGATTTCCGCCGCACGGAGGACCGCCGCCGTGTCAGTGGAGAAGAAGGGCTGGCCGGTGCCGCAGGCGAAAAGGACGATGCTGCCCTTTTCCATGTATTCGATGCTCTTCTGGGTGCTGTACCGCTCGCCCACGCCCTGGATATCCACAGCGGTCTGTACTCTGGCGTCCGCGCCGATCTGCTTGAACACGTCCGCCACGGCCAGACAGTTCATGGCCGTGCCCAGCATACCCATGCGGTCCGCGCTGACCCGCTCCACCTTCCCGGTGCCGTCCTTTACGCCGCGCCAGAAGTTGCCCGCGCCGATGACGATGGAAGTCTCTACCCCCATCTCCGCGCAGCGCTTCACCGTCTGACATACCTTTGTGACAAAATCAAAATCAAAGCCGGTCTTTTTCTCCCCGGCAAGGGCCTCGCCGCTGATCTTGATGACAACACGCTTATAAACAGGCTTTTCCATGGCTGGACCTCCTTGAAAATACAGTATACCCATAATACCCGCGCCCCCAGTCGCTGCCCAATACACAGCGGCTGAAAATCACAGCAGAATAACTCATTCTAAGAGATTTTACCACAGCACAGCCTTTTTGACAATTCCCAAATGACAAAATATGCGGGTCGGAGAGCGTATAATTTGCTTATGCAAGTGATCTATGTAGACAGTCTGTTTTTCCTCAACCTCTGTATCGACTATCTTCTCTGCCTTGTCTCCGCCAGAGT
>CAMGRL010000025.1 GCA_946061515.1 uncultured Clostridia bacterium | reverse complement strand
TGCCCAAGGCAATCAGGGAGACCACCGTGAAGCTGGAGCCGGAGAAGATCAACGCTCTGCTGGGTACCGATATTGATGAAGATACCATGCGGAAGATCCTCCTTGACCTGGGCTTCACTCTGGAGGGAGACATTATCCATGTGCCCTCCTGGCGCGGCGACGTGGAGCACTACTCCGACATCGCCGAGGAGGTGGCCCGCTTCTACGGCTATAACGAGATCCCCACCCGCTTTACCGGGGCCATCAGCACCTGCGGCGGCTTCACCGCCGAGCAGCAGTGCGAGCGGCACATCGGCCAGGTCTGCCGCAGCCTGGGACTGGACGAGATCATCACCTACTCCTTCATCAGCCCCACTTACTACGACAAGATCCGTATGCCCGCGGACAGCCCCATGAGAGACAGCCTGCGCATTTTGAATCCCCTGGGCGAGGATACCTCCATCATGCGCACCACCGTCCTGCCCTCTATGCTGGAGATTCTGACCCGCAACTACAACTACCGCAATAAAGAGGCCCGCCTGTACGAGATCGGCCGCATCTACCTGAAAAAGCCCGACGGCACCGCCAACGAGCCTAAGATCGTCTCTCTGGGCGCCTATGGACCGAAAATGAATTTCTTCGTGCTGAAGGGCTGGGTGGAAGAGCTGCTGGAGAGCCTGGATATCGGCGATCTGCGCTTTACCGCGGAGCGGGAGAATCCCTCCTATCACCCCGGCCGCTGCGCCAGAGTGTACGCCGGTGAGACCGAGGTGGGCGTGCTGGGCCAGATCCACCCGGAGGTGGCGAAAAACTACGGCGTGGACGCGGAGCTTTACTGCGCGGAGCTGCGCTTTGACGCGCTGTTTGCCCTCAGGGGCGGCATCCCCGTGTATAAGCCCCTGCCCAAGTTCCCCGCCGTCACCCGGGATATCGCCGTGGTCTGTGACGCGGAGATCCCCGTGGGCGATATGATCCGCTGCATCACGGCAAACGGCGGCAAGTACCTCTGCGGCTGTGACATTTTCGACGTCTACACCGGCCATCACATTGCCGAGGGCAAGAAGTCCGTGGCTTTCTCCCTGACCATGCGGGCCGAGGACCAGACCCTGACCGACGACCACGCCGAGGAGACCGTGAAGGCCGTGCTGGACGCCCTCAAGGCTGAATTTGGGGCCGTAATGCGCTGATTTCGCGGGATTTTTCCCCACCTTAAGGGCGAATTTAAGAATTTTTAAGGTTTTTGTTCACATTTTCGACTTTACTTGACATTTTAATCTGCTATAATATGGTCAGTTAAAATTGTGCAAGGAGGGGACATCATGGAGGATACAACAAGAAAATTCGCCGCGCTGGACAGTAAGGCCGAGATGAAAGAGATCCTGTCGTCCGTGTATAACTCCCTCATGGTCAAGGGCTACAACCCCATCAACCAGATCGTGGGCTATATACTCTCGGAGGATCCGACCTACATCACAAACTACAACAACGCCCGCACGCTCATCACCCGCATCGACCGGGACGAGCTGATGCAGGAGCTGGTCAGGACCTACCTGGAAAAGAAATAAGCGCAATAAAGCAGTAAAGCCGCCGGGAATTTCCCGGCGGCTTTTTCCTGTCAAACTGTCATTCTGAGGAGGAGCGGCAGGCGGGCGGCCACGCAGGGCCGCCCCTACGGCTTCCCCAAAAAGAACCAAATCGAAACCCAACGAAGTGGATTCGATTTGGAGAGGAAGAAGGAGGAAACAGAGCGCAGTTTTCGCGAATAGCGGAAACAAAGCGCCGTGAGCTTCTTCTGACGATGTAGGGGCGTCCCTTGCGACGCGAAGCTAGTCCCTTTAGGGACGGTCGCCCGCACAAAGGCTCCCCTGGGGGGGAAGGAAGAGTGAATAGTGAAGAAGTGAGGAGGCCGCAAAGCGGCCGGATTAAAATATGTCGCCGCAGGCGACACCACACCTATTCACTTTTCACTATTCCCTCTTACTTTAACAGCTCCCCCTTATGGGGAGCCTCTGCGGCCCTGCCCCGCCGGTCAAACAGAGAAATATTTGTCCCCCTTTTTGCATATACATGGTATAAGGGGGTGAGAACATGCCATATGAGGAGATCAAAAAGGTACAGCAGCGGCCGCACAGCCTGACGCTGGAGGGCCGGGAGAAGATGAGCATCACCGGGGTGGACGATGTGTCCGGCTTTGACGAGAATACCATCGTGCTCACCACGTCTCAGGGCGACCTGAACATCCACGGCCAGGGCCTGCATATCGACAGGATCGACCTGGACGCCGGGGAGTTGGAGCTGCGGGGCAAAATTCAGGAGCTGAGCTACGACGAGCCTGCCCGCTCCGGCTCGCTGTGGTCACGGCTGTTCGGCTGAGATGGAGATCAGCCTTGGCTTGCAGGCCATCAGACTTCTGCTGGCCCTGCTCCTGGGCCTGAGCACAGGGCTACTGTACGACCTGCTGCGTCCTCTGCGCCGGGCCGCCGGGATGATCGCCGCCGCCGGGCTGGACGCCCTGTTCTGCCTGCTCACCGGGGCGGGGATCTTTCTCTTCGCCATGAGCGCCGGGGACGGGAAGCTGGGCCAGTGGGAGCTGTGCGCGGCGCTGCTGGGATTTTTGGCCTGGCTCCACCTGCTCAGCCCCTTTGTCCTGCCAGTTTTTGAAAAAATACACCGCTTTCTGGTCGCCGGACTGGCGCTGTGCAAAAAAAGTTTAAAAATTTTTTTGCATTTTACAAAATTTTTCTTCCAAAAACTTCATTAATGTTTTATATTAAAGGTTAAAGAAGCGTATGCAGAATAAAGGGACCATTGTTCGTATCGTGCTTGTGGCGCTGATGGCTTACGCGCTGCTGCACTTTGCCGCTGCACGGGCGCAGCTGGAGCAGACCCGGCAGCTTACCGGGGCTTTGGCGGCAGAGCAGGAGAGTCTGGAGGCGGAGAACAGGCGGCTTGCCGGGCTTTTGGAATCCGGGTACGACGAGGGGACCCTGGAAGCAATGGCCCGGGAGAGGCTGGGCCTTGTGATGCCGGGAGAAACGGTTTTTTACTTTACGAAAGACAGAGAGGTTCAAACAGATGGCACTGGAAGTAGGAGCGGTAGTTGAAGGCAAGGTGACAGGGATCACCAAGTTCGGCGCGTTTGTGGCGCTGCCGGAGGGGAAGAGTGGGCTTGTTCATATTTCGGAGGTGGCGAACGCCTTTGTCTCCGATGTGCACGACCATGTACAGATGGGACAGACGGTAAAGGTGCGCATTCTCAGCATCAGCCCCGAGGGCAAGGTCAATCTTTCCATTAAGAAAGCGGAGGACAGGCCGGCGCAGCCGAGAGAACAGTCCTTCCGCAGAGCGCCGCAGCAGCAGCGGCAGCAGCAGGAGCAGCCTCAGCGGCCGGCCCCCGTCAGAACTGCCGCCGACCCTCCTTCCGACGATCAGGCCTTTGAGGACAGGCTGAAAAAATTCATGCAGGAGTCGGACAGCCGCATTGCCGACAACCGCATGTATTCCGACCGCCCGCGCCGCAGAGGCAGGAGATAAAACATACTGACCAAAAAGGAGAAAAAGGCATGACAAATTACAGCGAGCTATACCACAGCAAACTTACCACCGCTGCTGAGCTTGCTTCCCGCGTGGAGAGCGGATGGACCCTGGGCATGGACGCTGCCCTGGCCCAGACCCCGGCCATCATGTCCGCCCTGGCAGAGCGGGCGGGCAGGGATGAACTCAGCGGCGTAAAGGTGCAGACCCTTCTGGACGTCTATCCTTTCGAATTCTATGCCGACAACGTCCTTTCCGGAAAACTCAACGGCGTATCCTGGTTTTCCAGCGGCGGCGCGCGCAAGGCTGTGAACGGGGGCTATGCGGACTTTATCCCCTCCTACTACCGGGATATCCCCGGCCTTATCCGCAGCTTTTATGAGTACGACGCCTTCTGCGTCTCCGTGTCCCCTATGGACAAGCACGGCTATTTCAGCCTGGCGACCACCAGCTCTTACAGCCAGGCCATGCTGGGCAAGGCAAGACGGGTGTTTGTTGAGGTGAACAAGTACCAGCCCCGGGCAGTCTGCGGCATGCAGATCCACGTCAGCCAGGTGGACGCCATCGTGGAGCACGACGCGCCCCTGCCCGAGCTGCCGCCGGTGAAGCTGGACGAGGTGAGCGTCACCATCGGCAACCTGATCGCCGAGCAGATCCCCGACGGGGCCTGCATCCAGCTGGGCATCGGCGCCATCCCTGATGCCACCGGCATGGCCCTGAAGGCAAAGCACGACCTGGGCATCCATACCGAGATGTTCACCGACTCCATGGTGGAGCTGCTTGCGTGCGGCGCAGTGAACAACAGCAAAAAGCAGATTCACCCGGGCAAGAGCGTCACCACCTTTGCCTATGGTTCCAAGCGGATCTACGACTATATCGACGACAACCCGGCCATCGAAATTCTGCCGGTGGACTATGTGAACGACCCCAACGTCATCTGCCAGAACGACAATATGATCTCCATCAACGCCGCTCTGGAGGTGGACCTGTGGGGCCAGGTCTGCGCGGAGAGCGTGGGGACAAAGCATATGTCTGGCTCCGGCGGCCAGATCGACTATGTGCGCGGGGCCTGCCAGTCCAAAGGCGGCAAGAGCTTTATCGCCTTCAGCTCCACGGCAAAGGGCGGGACCATCAGCAAGATCAAGCCCATCCTGACCCCCGGCGCGGTATGCACCACCAGCAAGAACGACGTGGACTATATCGTCACGGAGTACGGCCTGGCCCATCTGAGAGGGCACAGCCTGGCCCAGCGGGCAAAGCAGCTCATCGCTATTGCCCACCCGGATTTCCGGGACGAACTGACCTTCGAGGCCAAAAAGCGGGGCATCATGATTTAACGCCGAACTGGATGAAACCGAAAAATCTCCCCGGCACGTTCGTGCCGGGGAGATTTATTCGTTCAGGTCTTGCGGTACAGCGTGTAGCCGCATTTGCACTTGATGTGGATTTTCCCCTTGCCCCTGGGGACGCGCAGCATGACGCCGCAGCCGGGGCACTTGAAAAAGGAGTAGTCCTTGCGCTGTGCGAGGCGCTCTTTGGCGGCCTGCCGGTTATGCCGCTGCTTTTGACGCAGGGCCAGGTAGGCGTTGTTCTCCGCCTCCCGCTGTCCCAAGCGGCGGGAAAAGGCACGGACAAAGCTGAAAATCAGCATCATCAGACCAAGCCAGGTGAATATAAGGCTGAAAACCCCTTTGAGTATATTGACCGTCAGCACCGACAGCAGCATGCAGACCAGTCCCATCCAAAAAAGGGCCTTGGAAAACTCGTCCATGCCCTGCCGTCCGGAAAATAATCTGCTCAATTTTTCTTTCATGCTTTGCTCCAAAAACCTTTTTTGTATATTTTAGTTTCGGCAGCTGGAAGTGTCAATAGACTTCACTGAAAGTTTACAAAACGATCATTCCATGGCATGGAGAAAACACAGAGGGGCTTGAACCTTTGGGCATTAGGTGATAAAATAATGTCTGATCAATGCGTTTTGCGCAAAGATACACAAATAATAAAAACAGATTTTATATGGAGGCTCAAAAACATGATTGCAATCGGCAGCGACCACGGCGGATTCGCCCTGAAACAGGAGATCATGGCCCATCTGGAGAAGAGAGGGCTGGAATATAAGGACTATGGCACCTACAGCGAGGAAAGCTGTGACTATCCCGTGTACGGCAGGGCCGTGGCCAAAGCCGTGGCGGCAGGGGAGTGCGAGAGAGGGATCATCATCTGCGGTACCGGTATCGGCATCTCCATCACCGCAAACAAGGTGCCCGGCATTCGGGCCGCGCTGTGCGGCGACTGCTTCTCCGCAAAAGCTACCCGCGAGCATAACGACGCCAACATTCTGGCTCTGGGGGCCAGAGTTACCGGGCCCGGTCTGGCTCTGCAGATCGTGGACACCTTCCTGGATACCCCCTTCTCCGGTGACGAAAGGCACATGCGCCGCATCTCCATGATCGAAGAGTGATTCTAATTCCCGGGAGGGAGTATTTTGGCAAAATACACGGAGTTTTACAAAGGGCGCCGCAAGCGCCGGAATTATGTCTTTATCCCCGCGGCGATCCTCATCGGTATTCTGGCCTTCGCGGTAGTCATGTTTTACGGTGTGCAGAAATACGCCGTCATCACCAAGGACGCGGTGAACGTGAAGCTGCCCGGCATGGAAGAGGAAGAGACCACCATTGACGAGCAGGGCAACGAGGTCAAGGTATTTGACCAGGTGGACGCACAGATCGTCTTTGAAGATCCGGACTATTCCGATATCCAGGCCACCGCCGGGGAGGACGTGGGCCCCATCCGGGCGATTTTTGTCCCCGCGGAGGAGATCAACAAGGAAAAGCTGGAGGAATACGCCGGCCGTCTCAACCAGGGCAACGCCCTTGTGCTGGAGATGAAGCCCCGGTCCGGGCGGCTGATGTGGACCACCAATTCTTCCGTGGCCCAGAACTACAGCCTGAATACCACCAACACAGTGGATGTGGCCAGCCTGATCGCCGGCCTGCGGGAGCTGAAGCCGGACATTTACCTGGCCGCCCAGATCAGCTGCTGCCTGGACGAGATGTTTGCCTCCTTCAGCACCACCGTTACCCTGAAAAACAGCTACGGCGCGGATTACCGGGATGATAACGGCACCTGGCTGGACGCCTACAATACCAATCTGCGGACTTACATTGTTGAGCTCTGCCGCGAGCTTTACGACATGGGCTTTGACGAGGTGATTTTGGCCGATGTGGCCCACCCCATCATCCCAGAGCCGGAGGCGGGACAGGAAAAGCAGCAGCTCACCTATACCCGGGACATGTCCACCACACCCAGCCCCATGAACGCGGTCTGCGGCTTTGCCATCAGCGTGGCGGATCAGCTGTCCGACAGGCCGGGTCTTTTGTCCATCTACTGCGACTCCGCCTATGCCCTGGTGCGGACCTATGAGGCCAACGGCCAGAACGCGCCGCTGTTCATGAAGCTCTATGACCGGGTGTATATGAGGACGGACAAATACGCCTACAGCTATAACATGACCGATATCCAGCCCAGCGTCACCATCGGCGAGGCAAAATTCCGCTTTGTGCCCGTGGTGGAGAACTACCTGCCGGAAAACAGCGCGGAGGTCTCCTGGGTCCTGATCGACACAGAGGAAGATTAAAAAAATACAGAAAAGAGTACCCACAGAAAGCACAGTTGAACTTTCTGTGGGTACTTTTTATTGAAAAAAGTATTAGAAAGACCCAAGGACAAATTCCGTAAAATTCTTTCCCTCGTCGGCGCACATGCTGCACAGGTATTCATAGGTGAAGTTTTCTCTGTTCTTCCAACGCCAAAGCGTAAATGCGCTGCAGTCCGCAGTATCCATTCTCCCGGCAAAATAGGCCAGGTTTACATCTGAATAGGCGCTGGCCAGCGACTCCGCTCCGCGCCCCTGTCCAAGACGGGCCATGGCCTTGCGGTAGGAGCTGTCCCAGAAAAAGCCGGCGGAGTAATCCTGGAAATTCAGCAGCTCCGGATTATCCAGCCCCTGCGACACGGCCCAGGCGGCCACGTCCACGACCTCGGTGCGGTAGTATGCCCCGTCCCCGGTGACAACCAGCAGCCCGTATTGGTTGGGCGTTACGGCCAGAGAGGAGGTGGCGATTTCCGTCAGGCCGCTTTCGATTTGCGAGATGTGCTGAATGTGCATATGTCCGCTGAGATTGCAGATCACGCCGTACTTTTCGAACAGAGCACCCAGCAGACGGCCGTTGCCGATGACAAAGCCGCCCCGGAACAGGCTGTTGTGCTGAAAAAGATTCTGATGACTGACGGCCACCACCTTTGCCCCGGCCTCTGTGGCGCATTTCAGCTGTTCGTCAATCCAGTTCAGCGTGCTGTCATCAAGGAAGCCCGGCTCATCCTGGGTGTTTACGTCCACCATCAATACCCGAAGCTCCGGCGTGACTTCCGCTATATAGCTCAGGCTGTCCCCGTCCCGGGAAAGGGCCTGACTGAAGCCCAGACCGGCGTAGATCTCTTCAAATTCCTTCATGCTCACGCTGTCTGCACTGGTATAACCGTCGCCGGTGAAGGCGGCGGCCTTGGCATTGTACAGATCGTGGTTGCCGGGGATGACCAGCACCGGTATGCCCGCATCCGCCACACGGCGGAGCTTTTCCGCAAGCATCAGGTGGCTTTCACGCTCGCCGTTGAAGCTCAGGTCGCCGGAAAGAATGAGTGCGTCCGGGGCGCTCTCGATGATTTGTGATACAAAAGCCTCGGTCAGCTCCTCAATGTATTTCATCGTTTTGCCGTCCGCGTTCTCGATCATTTTCGTATAGTACGCCCCGTTGTCGTAAAGCTGAGGGGCAAGGTAGTGCAGATCAGTGGCCACGGCCAGCCTTATCCCTTCTTCCGGAAGGAAGGGAGCCTCCGGCTCCGCTTTTTTCCGCAGGAGGCCAAAGTCCAGGGCAAAAACAAGAACAACGGTCAACAGAGCCAATATTAGACGATGTTTTTTCATTATATTTCCTCCGTTACCTGCACGTTTGTAGATAGTTTAACATATCAACTTTGTATGTGCAAGAATACAGCGGCGTCAATTTTCCGCAGGCCGTTTTTCCGGGGAAATGAAATACCCATAGCGTGTAAAAACACGTCTATGGGTATTTCATTACCTGGCTTAATTCTGCCGGTTCTTTACTTTGTGCCGAAGATACGGTCGCCGGCATCGCCCAGGCCGGGGACGATGTAGCCGTGCTCGTTCAGGTGGTCGTCCAGAGCGGCCACAAAGATATCCACGTCCGGGTGGTCCTTCTGCATACGCTCAACGCCTTCGGGCGCGCCGATGATGCTCATCAGCTTAATGTGCTTCACACCGTCGTCCTTCAAAAACTGGATGGCAGCGGAGGCGGAGCCACCGGTGGCCAGCATGGGGTCCACAACGATAACGTCTCTCTCCTGAATGTCAGGGGGCATCTTGAAGTAGTACTTCACCGGCTCCAGGGTCTGGGGGTCGCGGAACAGGCCCACATGGCCCACCTTCACGTTGGGCATCATGCTCACCATGCCGTCCACCATGCCAAGACCGGCGCGGAGAATGGGGACCACGGCCAGCTTCTTGCCGGCGATGCGGTGACATTTGGCGACGGCCACGGGGGTTTTGACATCCACCTCTTCCATCGGCAGGTCACGAGTGGCTTCATAGCACATCAGCATAGCGATCTCGGAGATCAGCTCGCGAAACTCCTTCACGCTGGTGCGCTCGTCTCTCAGAATGGACAGCTTGTGCTGGATAAGGGGATGGTCAAATACGCATACTTTGCTCATATTTCGTCTCCTTTATATGAAAATATTAAGTATTGGCATGTTGCTCCGCGTTCAGCCGCTCCTGCCGCTCCCGCTCTGCCTGGGACAGACGGAGATACACCGGCAGCAGACTGTCCGCGTTTCCCGGCTCCTTGTCCATGGCCGCCATGGCCACGCCCCAGGCGTCCTGCCAGAGCAGATTCTCCGGGGCCACGCAGCAGGGGATACCCTGGGCGTCGAAGAAGGCTTTGGTGATGGCCGCCCCGTCGCCCACCAGGAACACCGGTGCGTCCAGCTTCTTCACGTCCTCCGCCAGCTCTGCAAGGGCGATAGGCCTGTCCGGGCAGAGCCTTTGGGGCCGCCCGTCTTTTATTTCAAACAGGGCGTTATACACCTGGCTGCGCCGGGCGTCCATCACCGGGCAGACAACACCTCCGGCGGCCAGACCGTGCCAGGCCATGGCCTCCAGCGTGGAGACGCCCACACAGGGCGTGTCCCCGGCCCAGGCCAGACCCTTCACCGTAGACACGCCGATCCGGATCCCGGTAAAGGAGCCGGGGCCGTGGGCCACGGCGATCAGGTCCACATCCCGGAGCGTAAGCTCCGCGTTTTTCAGCATATCCTCCGCCATGGGCAGCAGCGTGCGGCTGTGGGTCAGGCCGCTGCACTGGCTGTACTGGCTGACAAGGTGACCGTCCCGGCAGAGGGCCACAGAGGCAGCCTTCGCCGAGGATTCAAAGGCAAGGATCAGCATGTTTTTGCCTCCTCAATGGTGATCTTCCGCTCCGTATCGGAGAGCTTTTCAATGCGCACGGTGATCTCGTCGCCGAAAAAGGCGTCCTGCACCTTCTCACTCCACTCCACGGCGCAGACCGCGCCCCGGTTCAGATAGTCCTCCCAGCCGATGTCGAACAGCTCGTCCGCATCGGACAGGCGGTACATGTCGAAATGGATCAGCTCCCGCTGGCCCAGATATTCGTTTACTATGGTAAAAGTAGGGCTGGACACCCGGCAGTCCAGACCCATGCCCCGGGCCATGCCCCGGACAAAGGCGGTCTTGCCTGCACCCAGATCCCCGTACATGGCGACCACCGTGCCGCCGGAGAGAGAGGCGGCAAATTCACTGCCGATGCGCTCCGTCTCCTGCTCGCTATTGCTGATAAAGGTCAAATTATCCGCTCCCTGCTCTTAGACAAAAAATTTATACATTGTTCATTAGCCGGGGATATTATACCACCGGCAAGGCCATTGCGTAAAGAGCAATTATGTGATAAAATATGCCCCGTATGAAAATCGCATTTTGTCGATATCACAGCTTTTTCTCCGAAAGGCGGTGCTTGTCATAAAGAAAATCACTCCTTACATAAAAACCTTTTTCCAAAGAGCGGATATTTTCATTTTGTGTGTATGTCTGATTTGCGCCTGCCTGAGCGTCTACATGGTGCATGTGACTACGGTTGGTCTTGCCGCGCAGAACTATGCAGGCATCAATCCCACAAAAATGGTGATTATTCAGGTGGCCTCGGTGGTCCTGGGCCTGGGCGCTTTCGTCGTGTTCACTGTTGTGGATGCGGATATTCTGGGCCGGCAATGGAAGTTTCTGTGCGTGGTCATTGTGCTGCTGCTGGTGGCGCTGATGCTTTTCGGCTCTGACGACGGCACCGGCAACAAGAGCTGGATCCGCTTTGCCGGTATCGGCATTCAGCCCTCGGAGGTCATCAAGGTCCTGTACATTATTCTGTCTGCAAAGCTGATGTCCTATCTGAAAGAGCACAAGGATATCAACGCCTTTCCCTCCGTGGTGCAGATGGCGGGCCTGTTTTTCATCATCTTTGCGCTGATCATGGTGGTCTCCTCTGACCTGGGCAACGCCATCATCCTGTTTGCCATCTTTCTGGTCATGTTCTTTTTCCTGGGCGTCAGGCTGTACTGGTTTGCCCTGGGCGGCGCGGCCATTGCGGCCATGATCCCTCTGCTGTGGAACTTCCTGCTGAAAGACTACCAGAAGAAGCGCCTTGTGGCGCCCTACGACCCCTCTGTTGACCCTTCGGGCTACGGCATCACCTGGCAGACTAAGCAGAGCCGGCTGACCCTGGCCTCGGGGCGGCTCACCGGCGTGGAGGAGGGGCACACCGCCACGGCCTTCACCGGAAAACACACCGACTTTATCTTTGCCAGCATCGGCGAGCACTGGGGCATGATCGGCTGCCTGATCGTTATTACCCTGCTGATGATCATTATCGTCCATTGCTTCCGGGTGGGCATCCACTCCGGCCGGACCTTCGATATGCTGCTCTGCGTGGGCGTGGGCACGGCTATCGCTTTCCAGACCTTTATCAACATCGGCATGTGCATCGGCATCACCCCGGTTATCGGCATTACCTTGCCCTTCTTCAGTTACGGCGGCTCGTCCATGGCCACGCTGTTCGCGGCGGTAGGATTGGTGTCGGGCGTAAAATATAAGCCCAAACCAGAGCATTTTGCGCTGCTTTATTGAATATCGAAGCGAAACGACCGCTCCGGGAAAAACCATCTCCCCCGGGTGGTCGTTTTGCTTATGCATAAGGGAACAAAAAATATCTGGCCCCGTCATATAATGCGAAATAAAACCGCGACAGGCAGGTTATAATCTTCCAAAGGCCCATTCTTCAGAATTATTAAGGCTTTCCGGGCGCCTTGTTTATTGATTATTCAAAAATAAGGATTATAATGTCTGCTGAACAAAACTTTTCTCGCCATCAAAGAGAAGAAAGGCATGGAATATGCATAAGGAAAAAAACAACAAACGCCTGTTTTTCAGCGCCTTTTTGACGCTGCTGGGGGTCTTTGCCATCGCTGCCATCGCCCTGTACTGCGTATATATGCTGTGGGAAAAGGCTCCGGATGTGGAGCCGGAGGCGCCCAAGGCCATATCGGCCGAGAAGGATACGGACAGCGGCGTTGAGGCGGTCAGCCCGGACCGGCAGCAGGACAGCTATACCATCCTGCTGGTGGGCAACGACGACGGCAACGGCAACACCGACACCATTATCGTGGGCCGTCTGGACACGGTGAATCATACCATGGACTTTGTGAGCATTCCCCGTGATACGATCGTCAATCTGGACTGGAACGTGAGAAAGATCAACGCGGTCTACGCCGGCACCGCCAACTCCGGCGGCGTGGCCATCGACGGGCTGAAAGCTCAGATCAGAAACCTGATCGGCTTCAATGTGGACTGCTATGCGGTGATCGACCTGAACGTGTTTGTGGACGTGGTGGACCTGATGGGTGGCATTTGGTTTGACGTGCCCCAGGCCATGCACTATGAAGACCCGGGCCAGAACCTGTACATCCATATTGACGCGGGCTATCAGTGCCTGAACGGCCAGCAGGCCATGGGCGTGGTGCGCTACCGCAGCGGTTACGCCAACGGCGATCTGGGCCGCATTGAGACGCAGCAGAAGTTTTTGAAGGCCGCTGCCTCCCAGTTTATCAGCCTGGGGAATATCCCCAACATCTCCCAGGTGGTCAGCCTGCTGGCCAAGAATATGGACACCGACCTGTCTGCCGCCAACATCGCCTTTTTCCTGCGGCAGGCCCTGATGTGCAGCAGCGAGAACGTGAATTTCCACACCATGCCCAATACCCCGGACATGGTTTGCGGCCTGAGCTACACCTTTGTGGAGCTTGAGCCCTGGCTGGAGATGATCAACCAGTGCCTGAACCCCTACAACGCCACGGTGACGGCGGCCAATCTGGACGCGGTCTATAAATCCGGCGGCACGGTTCTGAGTACCAGCGGAAATCTGCGGGGCGCCTGGTATTACAGCGCCGTGCCCACCACCAGCGCCGCCCCGGAGCCGGAACCTTCGGAAACGCCGGAGCCTTCGCCGGAGCCGGAACCGGAACCGGTGGACCCCCCCGCGGAGAGCGAAAGCCCGGAAGTGACGCCCGTTCCGCCGGAGACTTCGCCGGAGCCGGAGGAACCGGCAGAGCCTGAACCCACGCCGCCCGAAGACAGCGGCGAGGTCATTATCATCGGATAAAAAGAAAAATGGCCGCCGAAAGGCGGCCATTAACAGTTAACCCATTGCGGAAAACTTCTGTTTTACCTGCTGGATGCTCTGGGGCTGGGCCTGCTGGGCGGTGTACCAGCCGTGGTCGGACATCTGCTTATAAATGCTGTTTTCCATGCACAGCGCGTCGTTCAGGGCGGTGCTGAAAGCCTGGTGTACGTTGGGCGTGGCGGACTCGATGGAGCCGTGCATATACAGGTCGCACACGCCCTTGGTGGTGAGCAGAATGCCCTCCATAATGTCTTTGTCGTTCATGGCGTTTCCTCCTTAGATCAGATTGTAAAACTGGGTGAACAGCTGCTGATTGGAATTGACCAGCTGCTGGGCCTGCTGGCGCAGAACAGGGTCGGAGAGCTGATTGGCCGCGGTGCGGCACTGGTTCATCAGATACTGGGTGTGCTCAAGGGCGTCTTCAATATAGAGCAGTTCTTTGGGACTCATTTTTTATCACCTCGAGCTTATTGTCTGCAAATCAAGGCCGAAAAACCGGACCAAATGCTGTATGGCAGATTTGGCAAAAAACCATTTTTGACATTACAGGGAAAGCATGGTAAGATAAAAATCAAAGAACAGAGCGTTTTTGCTTTTTGTGTATGACTGAAAAAGGAAGGGAAAAGCGATGACTTATGTGATTAGTGTGCTGGCCGGTCTGGTATGGGGATTTCTGGCGGCGCTGTTAAATGCTTTTGTGACAAAAAAATGCATAGCAAAACAGAGCACCAACGCCATTATGGCTTCCAATCTCATCCACATGCTTGTGGATGTGGCGGCGCTGGCGGCAGTGTTCCTGGTGCGCAATGTGCCCTGGCTGAATTTCGCCGTGACCATCGTGGCCACAGCGGCGGCCCTGTCCATTACCACCATTGTGTTCACCTTTAAGCTTGCCGCGAAAAAAGAGGACTGAAACCATGAAAAAGCTGTGTGTCATGCTGGCGGCCGTGCTGCTTCTGGCGCTGCTGAGCGGCTGCGCGTTTACAGATAAACTGGGCCAGATAGACTTGCCCGAACCGCCCGGCACGGAAAAAGAGACCGCCGCGCCCACCCCGGACCCGGCGGAGGCGGCAGCCGAGCAGGCCAGGCAGGAGGAGCTGAACGCCCGGCGGGCAGAGGCGCTTGCCGAAGCGGAGCGCCTGAGAAGCGGGTATTTTTACGATGAGGCCATCGCGGCGCTGTCTGATGAGGAAATATATGACGAGAGTGTGGAGGCGGAGCTTGCCGCCATCCGGGCGGAAAAGGACAGTCTTGTGGACTACACCGGCGATGTGCCCCATATTTTCTTCCACAGCCTGATCGTCTATCCCGAGCTGGTGTTCACCGACAGAGTCACCCCCATGGGCGGCTACAATTCCGGTTTTTCCGAAAAGGCGGAGCTGGAAAAGATCCTGCCACAGCTCTATGAGCGGGGCTATGTGCTCTATGATCTGGATGCGCTGTGGGAGATGACGGACAGCGGTATGCAGCGAAATCCCATCCTGCTGCCGCCGGGGAAAACGCCCCTGATCCTGTCTGTGGACGATGTGGCCTACGCCTACGGCGACGGCTTTGCCCAGCAGCTTTTCGTGGATGAAAACGGCGAACTGATGTACCGGGTGAATAACCCCCAGGGCGGCGTGGACATTGTGCCCGACGGGGACGTGATGGGCGTGGTGGACGCCTTTGTGGAGCAGCACCCGGATTTTGCCTACCGGGGGCACAAGGGCACCATCGCCCTGACCGGCTTCCAGGGCGCTTTCGGCTATGACTACGACATCCCGGAGCAGGCCGAACAGATCCGCACCGTTTCTGCCGCACTGAAGGCGGACGGCTGGAACTTTGCCAGCCACAGCTACACCCACAACCGGGTCAACAATTACTACGGCCCGGGCTGCTCCGTGGAAAAAATCAGCTACGACATCAACAAATGGGTGGACCATGTGGTGCCCTGCATCGGGGAGACCCGGCTCTTTATCGCGCCCTTCGGCTACCGGGTGCAGCAGCCCGCCCTGCAGTGCATTCTGGACGCGGGCTTTGAGATCTACTGCACCGTGGACAGCAAGGTGTACAACGAGCTGAACCCGGACTACGCCCTCATGTCCCGCATCGAGATCGGCGGGTATTCCATGACCTATTACCGGGATACATTAAACGAACTGTTTTTCGATGTAGACAGCGTTTTTGACGTTGCCGGACGCCCGCCGGTGGTGGGGTAAAACACATAAAAAACTGCCGCAGGTTTCCCTGCGGCAGTTTTTGCGTATGTTTCTGATTTGCGTTTATACAACGCCCTGGGCCATCATGGCCTCGGCCACCTTCAGGAAGCCGGCCACATTGGCGCCCACCATCAGGTCGCCGGGACGGCCGCACTCTACGGAGGCGTCGTAGCAGGCCTTGTAGATGTTCTTCATGATGCCGTGCAGCTTCTCGTCCACTTCCTCGAAGCTCCAGCTCATGCGGATGGAGTTCTGGCTCATCTCCAGGCCGGAGGTGGCCACGCCGCCGGCGTTGGAGGCCTTGCCGGGGCTGTAGAGCAGGCCGTTGCCCTGTACCAGGGCGATGGCTTCGGGGGTCAGCGGCATGTTTGCGCCCTCAAACACGGCCATGCAGCCATTGGCGATCAGGGCCTTTGCGCCTTCTGCGTCCATCTCGTTCTGGGAGGCGCAGGGCATGGCGATGTCGCACTTTACGTTCCAGATGTTGCGGCAGCCCTCGTGATACTCGGAGCCGGGGACCTCGTCCGCGTACACGCTGATGCGGGCGCGGCGGCGCTGCTTGATATCGAAGAGCTTCTTCAGGTCGATGCCGTTGGGGTCGTAGATGTAGCCCTGAGAGTCGCTCATGGCCACAACCTTGCCGCCCAGCTGGGTGCATTTTTCCGCGGCGTACTGGGCCACGTTGCCGGAGCCGGAGACCACTACGGTCTTGCCCTCGTAGCTCTCGCCCTTCAGGTGCTTCAGGGCTTCCGCGGCGAAGTAGCACAGGCCGTAGCCGGTGGCCTGGGTGCGGGCCAGGGAGCCGCCGAAGGTCAGGCCCTTGCCGGTGAGGACGCCGCCGTCGAAGCGGTCCACAATGCGTTTATACTGGCCAAACATATAGCCTATCTCACGGGCGCCCACGCCGATGTCGCCGGCGGGGGTGTCGGTGAACTGGCCGATATGCCGGTAAAGCTCGGTCATGAAGCTCTGGCAGAAGCGCATGACCTCGCCGTCAGACTTGCCTTTGGGGTCAAAGTCGGAGCCGCCCTTGCCGCCGCCCATGGGCAGGGTGGTAAGGGAGTTTTTCAGGATCTGCTCGAAACCCAGGAATTTGATTACGGAGAGGTTGACGGAGGGATGGAAACGGAGACCGCCCTTGTATGGGCCGATTGCGGAATTGTACTGTACACGATAACCACGGTTCACACGGGTATTGCCGTTGTCGTCCACCCAGGGAACACGGAACTCCACGACACGCTCCGGCTCAACGAAACGCTCGATAAGGCCCGATTTTTCCCATTCAGGGTGCTTGTCGACTACAAGCTCCAGAGATTCAAAAACCTCCAGAACCGCCTGAAGAAATTCCGGCTCGTGACTGTCACGGCGCTGGACCTCTTCATACACTCTTTTCAGGTACTCGTTTTGCAGCATAGTGACCTCCTTATAAAATTGTTTTTGACCGGGTCTGACTGGATACATTATACACCATAGTACAGGGATTAACAAGGGTTAAAAAAATATCGAAAAAGCGTAAATACTTGCTATTTTCCGGCGCATACGTTATGCTGAAACAGAGGTGAAAAAGAATGGTGATCAAAAGAGATTTTTGCGGTGAGGAAGAATACCTCATTGATTCGGGATGCTTGCAGGTCAGCGTCATGGCTCTGGGCGCGACAGTCACCGGCCTTACGCTTGGGGACCGCCAGCTTTTGCTGCGATACGGTACGGCCTGGGAATATCTTGAAGGGAGCGCATATATCGGCGCGCTGGTGGGCCGGTACGCAAACCGCATCGGCGGCGCGGCCTTTGACCTGAACGGCAGACATTATACACTGACGAAAAATGAAGGGGAAAACCAGCTCCACGGCGGGCCCAAGGCCTTTGACCAGCGCCGCTGGCAGGCGGAGATCCTGGGCGAAAACAGCGTCCGTTTCAGCCTTTTCTCCCCCGACGGGGACAACGGTTTTCCGGGGAATCTGCACGCCGCTGTGACTTACAGCGTCTCGGGCGGCACGCTGCGGCTGGATTTTGAGGGGGAGAGCGACGCAGACACTCTGTATGCCCCCACCACCCATATGTATTTCAATTTAGACGGCGCGGACAGCATACTGGACACGGTGTTTCAGTTGAACTGCGCTGGCTGGCTGGAGACAGGCGAGGGACTGATCCCCACAGGAAGGATATGTCCGGCGGAGGGCAGATTTGACTTCTCTTCTCCCCGGCCCCTGGGCGGAGATTTCGACCACTGCTTTGTTCTCCGCGGCGAGGAGGCCTGCACCGCTGCGGCCGGGGAGGTGACCATGGGCGTCCGGACGGACTATCCTGCCATTCAGCTCTACACCGGCGGTGGTCTGGGCGCGCCCTTCGGCAAAAACCGGGGCTTTGCCGTCGAACCGGAATTTTACCCGGACAGCCCCAACCACCCGGAGTTCCCGTCCCCTGTCCTGCGCGCGGGAGAGCACTTCCACAAATATGTGGAGTACTGCTTCCGGACAATATGAGTGCAAAAATCCGCTGCCATTCCGGCAGCGGATTTTTTGCAATTTGAATTATTTAAATTTACTCCAACTCTTCCAGCTGGCGGATAAACAGGGCGCTTTCGCCGTCGGAGGGGATGAGGAAGCCGGTGCGGGGGGAGACGGTGAAGGCCTCCACCGCGGGGCCGTCCATCAGGCAGGAACGCTTGAACTGCTGGGTGAAGAGACGGGTGCAGTAGCTCTTGAGCCAGCGGATCAGCTCCTCGTCGGTAAACTCCTCGTGATAGGCGATCTTGGCCAGACGCAGGGTCTTTTTCGGGTCAAAGCCGCAGATCAGCATCTTGTGGGTGAAGAAGTCCTGCAGGCTGTAGGAGCCCACAGCGTCTTCACTCTTCTGCTCGATCTTGTCGTCGTGGATGGGCAGCAGCTCGGGGGTGACAGGGCAGTCCAGCACGTCCCACAGGGCGGCGGCCAGGGTCTTGTCCTCGGTGCGCTCGGCGATGAAGCGCAGGTTTGCCCGGACCTGGGTTTTGGTCAGGCCCAGATTCACGTCGTACATGCTGGTGTGGTCGCCGTTGAAGGTGCACCAGCCGTCGATAAACTCGCTCAGATCCTCCGTGCCCACATCCAGGCCGTTGACCTTGTTGGCGATGTCCATCAGCACCTGGGTGCGCTCGCGGGCCTGGGCGTTTTCAAAGGCGATGCTGTAATCGTCATGGGCGTGGCCGATATCATCAAAGTGCTGGTAGACGGACTTGCCGATGTCGATGACACGGACCTCCGCGCCGCACTGCTCGGCCACGATGATGGCGTTGGACTTGGTGCGGGAGGAGGTGCCGAAGCAGGGCAGGGTGCAGGCCACCACGTTGGTGGAGGGCAGGCCCATGCGCTTCATGGCCATGGCGCAGACCATAACGGTCAGGGTGGAGTCGGAGCCGCCGGAGATGCCCACCACGCAGTGGTCCAGGCCGGCGTACTTCATGCGCTTGACCAGACCGGACACCTGGATGTCCAGCATACGGCGGCAGTAGTCCGGCAGATCCTCCGCCTTTTCAGGCAGATGGGGGTGCTTGGAGAAGGGACGGGTGAGAACGGTCTCCTCCGCCTCGCCGCCCCAGGCGCAGACATAGTGGGGCTGGTCGCCGATCTCAAACTCTCCGCTCTTGCGGCGCAGATTCATCAGATAATCCACGTCGATCTCGCTTACGGCGAGGCTGTCCTCTTTCTCATCGGAGGCGAGCACAACGCCGTTTTCCGCCACCAGGCACAGCCCGGAGTAGACGTTATCGGTGGAGGACTCACCCTTGCCGGGGGCGGCCAGCACCAGGCCGCAGCAGAGCCGCTCAGACTGGGCGCGGATCTTCAGCTCCGCCTCTTTGGCGGAATAGACGGTCTCGGGGAAGGCGGCCATCTGGGCGATGACCGTGGCCCCCGCCACAGCGTGGCGCACAGCGGGAGGGACGATGGCGTCCATATCCGCGCCCAGCTCCACCGCTACCCGCAGTCCGGGCAGGGCAGGGCAGTCAAACAGGCAGTCGGCGGACAGCAGAGCGGACAGCTCGCCCAGCTCAACCTCGATTCCGTCCTTATCAGGCCGGGCAAAGGGGCTGTTCTTCACATTCTCCCTGGGGACAAGGGCCAGCAGCTCCCCGGCGGAGATGACGGCGGCGCAGCTGTAGAGCCGGCTGCCGGCAGCAAAGGGCAGGCCCACAAAAATCAGCATGTCGGTGCCCTCGGTGGCCTCCACCACCCGGAGCAGGGCCTTCTTTGCCCCTTCAAGGAGCACCTTGTGGCCGATCAGGTCATAGCAGGTGCAGCCGGTGAGGGTAAGCTCGGGAAACACCAGAACCTTTACGCCCTTTCCCGCTGCGTCCCGGATGCATTCGATCACCCGGTCCGCGTTGTATTCCGCGTCGGCCACCTTGATCACAGGGGAGGCGGCGGCGACTTTGATAAATCCATCTTTCATTTCCAATCACCCTTCCGCAAATTCTTTCTATCTTTAAAATTAAAACTTAATGCGCTCGGAAATATAGCTCTTGACCTCAGAAATGGGGATGCGCACCTGCTGCATGCTGTCGCGCTCGCGGATGGTGACGCAGTGGTCGGCCTCGTCGGTCTCGGTGCCCACGGTGTTGAAGTCGAAGGTGATGCAGAAGGGAGTGCCGATCTCGTCCTCCCGGCGGTAGCGCTTGCCGATGGAGCCGGTCTCATCGTAATCGCACATGAAGTCCTTACTCAGCTCCTGATATAGCTCCATGGCGGGGCCGGTGAGGATCTCCTTCTTGGACAGGGGCAGAATGGCGCACTTGAAGGGAGCCAGTGCCGGGTGCAGGTGCAGAACGGTGCGCACATCGTCGTTGCCCTTCTTGTCCTGGCCCACCACTTCCTCGTCATAGGCGTCCACCAGGACAGAGAGGACCGTGCGCTCCACGCCCAGAGAGGGCTCGATAACGTAGGGGATGTAGTGCTCGTTCTTCTCCTGGTCGTAATAGGTCAGATCCTGGCCGGAGACGGTCTGGTGCTGGGTCAGGTCGTAGTCCGTGCGGTCGGCCACGCCCCAAAGCTCGCCCCAGCCGAAGGGGAACAGGAACTCAAAGTCCGTGGTGGCCTTGGAGTAGAAGCACAGCTCCTCCGGATCGTGGTCACGGAGACGCAGATTCTCGTCCTTCAGGCCGATGTCCAGCAGGAACTTGTGGCAGAAGCTGCGCCAGTAGTCAAACCACTCCAGGTCGGTGCCCGGCTGGCAGAAGAACTCCAGCTCCATCTGCTCAAACTCGCGGACACGGAAGATGAAGTTGCCCGGGGTGATCTCGTTGCGGAAGCTCTTGCCGATCTGGCCGATGCCGAAGGGCAGCTTCTTGCGGGTGGTGCGCTGGACGTTGACAAAGTTGGTGAAAATACCCTGGGCGGTCTCAGGACGGAGATAAACGGTGTTCTTCGCGTCCTCAGTCACGCCCTGGAAGGTCTTGAACATCAGGTTGAACTGACGGATATCGGTAAAATTGTGCTTGCCGCAGGTGGGGCAGGGGATGTTGTGCTCCTCCACAAAGTCCTTCATCTCCGCCTGGGAAAAGGCGTCGATGGGCTTGGGAAGCTCAAAGCCGGTCTCATTGCACCAGTCCTCGATGAGCTTGTCGGCGCGGAAGCGCTCGTGGCACTCGCGGCAGTCCATCAGCGGGTCGGAGAAGCCGCCCAGATGGCCGGAAGCCACCCAGGTCTGGGGGTTCATCAGTATGGCGGCGTCCAGGCCCACATTGTAGGGGTTCTCCTGAACGAATTTCTTCCACCAGGCTTTTTTTACGTTGTTTTTCAGCTCCACGCCCAGAGGGCCGTAGTCCCAGGTGTTGGCCAGACCGCCGTAGATCTCGCTGCCGGCGAAGATAAAGCCGCGGTTTTTGCACAGAGCCACGATTTTGTCCATTGTCTTTTCGGTGTTTTTCATTTTTCGTCCTTTCCTGCGGCTGGCTGCCGCAGAGATCATTTATTTGTCTTTCCGACAACTTATTACTATAGCAGAGATTTTCTGCCAGTTCAATGAAAATTTATTTCTTAACCAGCTTTGCCCGATAATTCTTAAATTTTCTGAAAACGACAATTTTTCTGTTAACATAATATGCGTACGGGTGTATAATGTAGTCCCTTGAACAAGATCGACCGGCAGGCTTTACGCCCGCCGTTCCTAATGAAAAAATATGGGCATAATAGCACATGGGTGGGAGAAAAGATGGAAAAGAAAAAAATGGGCCCCAAGCTGCGTCTGGCGCTGATCATTCTGGGGGTGTATCTGCTGGTGCTGATCGCGGCGGCGGTGCTGATCGACGGGCGGCACGCGGAGATCACCCTGCTGGGCGAGAGCGAAATGACCGTGGAAGTCGGAAGCGAGTTTACTGACCCCGGGGCGGAGGCCATATCCACGGGGCGGATCTTCGGCAGCAGTAAAAAGCCCAAAAGCCTGACCGGCCAGGGACAGGTGGACACCGGAAAGTTAGGGGAATACACCGTGAGCTACACTGCCTCCGTTCTGGGGCGGGAAACCACTGTGGAGCGCCATGTCCGGGTGGTGGACACACAGCCCCCGGTGATCGAGCTTAACCACATTGAGGGCTATAAGGCCAGCTGGTTTACCGGCTACGAGGAGGAGGGCTACACCGCCCGGGATAACTGCGACGGAGACATTACCGGCCGGGTGGAGCGCACGGAGACCGAGGACAAGATCATCTACACCGTGAAGGATTCCTCCGGCAACGAGGCCCGGGTCGAACGGCTGATCGAATACAGTATATCCACCCCCAGCATCAGCTTAAACGGCGACGCGGACATGACCATGACCGCCGCCATGCGCTTTTCCGAGCCGGGCTACCGGGCCGCGGACAGCCTGGGAAACGACCTGACCGGCTATGTGACCGTCAGCGGCAGCGTCTGCCCCTATGTGCCGGGCAGCTATGAGCTGACCTATTCCATCACCAACGACCGGGGCGACATGGCCAGCGCCAAGCGCCGGGTGAATGTGGTGTCGGCGGAGCGGCCCGAGGTGAAAAAGCCGGACAAAAAGACCATCTATCTGACCTTTGACGACGGTCCGGGACCCTATACCGAGCAGCTTCTGGATATCCTGTCTGAGTACGGGGCCAAGGCCACCTTCTTCGTCACCGGCACCGACACCCGCTATTCGGACATGATCGGCCGGGCCTACCGGGAGGGGCACAGCATCGGCGTGCACACCTATACCCACGATTACAACAGCATCTATTCCAGCGAGCAGGCGTTTTTTGATGATTTCAACGCCGTGGAGCAGCTGATCTACGAGCAGACCGGCAGCTATACCAGCCTGTTTCGTTTCCCCGGCGGCAGCTCCAATACCGTAAGCCGCTTTAACCCGGGGATCATGAGCCGTCTGGCCGCCGCCATGGAGAGCATGGGCTACCGCTACTTTGACTGGAATGTGTCCAGCGGCGACGCCGGGGAGACCACGGTCACAAGCCAGGTGACGGAGAACATCATCGCCGGCTGCAGCGGCAAGACCGCCGCCGTGGTGCTCCAGCACGACATTAAAAACTACAGTGTGAACGCGGTGGAGGCCGTGCTGATCTGGGGAACCTCCAACGGCTACAGCTTTGAGGCCCTGGATATGACCAGCTACGAGGCCCACCACGGAATAGCCAACTGAGGGAAAAAACTATGGAATGCTGCACATTTTCATCCCCCATCGGGGAGATCTTCATCGCCGCCGACGAGGAAGCGGTCTGCGGAGCGTGGTTTACCGGGCAGAAATACGACCGGGCCGGGCTGCGGGACATGGTGCTGACCGGGCCGGAAAACAGTCCAGCGCTCAGTGCCGCCCTGGACTGGCTGACGGAATATTTCCGGGGGAAAGAACCGACAATAAAGGTAAAGCTCAGACCGGAGGGGACGCCTTTTCAAAAACGGGTGTGGGAGGAACTGCTCACCATCCCCTACGGTGAAACCCTGAGCTATGGGCAGTTGGCGAAGCGCCTGGGCAGCAGCCCCAGGGCGGTGGGCAGCGCCGTGGGCAGAAATCCCATCTCCCTTCTGATCCCCTGCCACCGGGTCCTGGGCAGCGACGGCAGCCTGACCGGCTACGCCGGCGGCGTCGAACGAAAAAAATTCCTGTTGGAACAGGAAAAGAACAGCAAATTATTGACAAACGAATAAGCGTGTAATATGATGTCCCTGCGCCGCATCCGGCATGACCGGAGCGACAGCAGGAGGTAAAAAATATGAATAAAGCAAGTTCCCATGACAAAATTCAGAGAATGGCCGGCATGTCCATTTTCATTGCCATTGTCGTCGTTCTCACCATCCTTTGCACTTTCGTTCGCTTTGGCCCCTTCTCCATTACGCTGGCTCTTGCTCCCATTATTATCGGCGCCGCGCTGTACGGCCCCGGAGCGGGTGCAATATTGGGCGGCGTATTTGGTTTCGTTGTTCTGCTCACCGGCGTTTTCGGCTGGGACGGCGGCACGGTCATGTATCTGATGTCCCTTAACGCTCTGGGCTGCGTCCTGATCTGCATCGGAAAGGGCGCTGCAGCTGGATGGATCTCCGTCCTCGTCTACCGCCTGATTGCCAAAAAGAACATTCATCTGGGCGTCGTGGTCGCGGCTATCGTCTGCCCAATCGTGAACACGGGAATTTTTATCATCGGCATGATGCTCTTTTACATGTCCACCCTCGAGTCCTGGGCAGGCGGACAGGCAGTGATTTACTACGCTATCTTTGGACTGACAGGGGTGAACTTCCTGGTTGAGCTGGCTGTCAACTTGGTGTTGTCCTCCGGTATCACCAGTATCATTCGTTATGGACAGGGGAGAAGGAAAGTATGATCCTTGCCATTGATGTGGGCAATACCAATATTGTCCTGGGCTCTATTGAAAAAGGCGAGATAAACAGCATCGTCCGCATACAGACCAACACCCGGGAGACCCCGGCGGAATACGCCATCAAGCTCCGCCAGCTCTTTGAGGTATTCGGTATCGACAGCCGCGGCTTTGAGGGGGCCATCATCTCCTCTGTCGTGCCTTCCGTCACCGACTCGCTGAAAGAGGCGGTGAAAAGGCTCACCGGGATCGACTGCATGGTGGTGGGCCCGGGTATGCGCACCGGGATGAATGTCCGCATTGATGACCCCGGCACCCTGGCCGGAGATATCGTGGTGGGCAGCGTGGCCGCCATGAACTTCTACGGCGTGCCCTCCATTGTGCTGGATATGGGCACTGCCACCACCGTGGTGGTGATCGATAAGGACAGGTGCTACCGGGGCGGGGCCATCATCCCCGGCGTGAAGCTGGCCTACAACGCCCTTGCCGCCGGCACAAGCCTTTTGCCGGATATCTCTATCACCCCGCCCAAAAAGTGCATCGCCACCAATACGGTGGACAGTATGCGCAGCGGTGCGGTGTTCGGTACCGCCGCCACCATCGACGGCATGATCGACCGGATGGAGGCGGAGCTGGGCTATAAGTGCACCGTCGTGGCCACCGGCGGCCTGTCCTCCAGCATCATCCCCTTCTGCAAGCACGAGATCATCTACGACGACGATCTGCTGCTGAAGGGCCTGTGGTATCTGTATCAGAAGAATAAATAAGGACAGACAAAATCCGAAAACGCAGGAAAAAGGAAGCGGGTCCCCGCTTCCTTTTTCCTGCGTATTTTTCCTTATTCTTCGCCGTCCTGCAGATCCTTCAGCGCCATGCGCACCGCCTCGATCACGAAGGCAGAGAAGGTGCAGTCCTTGCCCACAATGGCCTTTTCCACCTGCTCGATCACATCGTTGGGAAAACGGATGGACTTGTTTGTGGTGGCGGGCATACTCGGTATCTTAAATTTGCTCATCATACACCTCAAGAATTATTCTTTCTTGAGTGTATTACATTATGCATTACAATAACATGTTGCATTTGTTGCACGTTCGTACTACGATGCAGATGAGGTGATCCTATGGAAAACAGGGAAACGGAGCTCTACAAAGCCATGTACTATAAACTGTTCAATGCCATCACCGACGCGATGACGATGCCTGTCAGCCTGCTGCGCAACCAGATGCTCCGTCAGGCCCAGGAGGAGACGGAGGAGATGTACATGGCCTATCAGCAGTCGGAATCAAAAGTCTAAGTAAATATAGCAGACAGGGAACAGCCGGAAAAGCTGTTCCCTGTTTTTTTGTTTTGGTTTTTTACTTTTTCCCCAGGATGCCGCCCAGCTTGCTCAGAGCGCCCAGGTCGGGCTTGCCGTCGCCGTCACTGTCCAGCATACCGCTGACGGTGTCCAGATTGATTTTCGTTTTGACGCCGCTGATGACCGCGTTGATCTGATCCTCCGGCAGGTCCACGCCCAGGACTTCTTCCAGGGCCTTCACCGGGTCCTTCTGAAACTTTGCGGCGAAGTTTTTGTCGTTTTTGATCTTCTGAACGACTTCTTCAATTTTCTCTTTTATCTGTTCCATGCCATGACGCTCCTTTACATTTTTAACGAGGATATCATATTTTGCTTTTAAAGGCAAGAAAGAAGGAAGCGGCTGTCGCCGCTTCCTTCTTCAACGCTTATTCTTCAGGGCTGAACTCATCCTTGCCAACGCCGCAGAGCTCGCAGGCGAAATCCTCGGGGAGGTCTTCCCACTTAACGCCGGCCTCTTCCTCGTCGTAGACCCAGCCGCACAGGTTGCAGACATACTTCATGTTGCAGTCTCCTTTCGTTCAAATAATGTGTTATTTATGCTGAAGCAAGGTTCAGGAAAGCGCTTCAGTGCTTTGCTGTTTTGCCGATGCCCTTTTCAATTATAGCATAAAACCGGGTGAGGTCAAGCCCGGAAAGGGCGTTTCTTCGCCGTTCAGGCGCGAAGCCCTTGCTGCGTCTTGTTTTGTCACGCATACGTCAGATTTCATACCATTCGCTGGGATTGCCCGGGCGTTGCGCACCGCATTTGGCACATGCTCTTCTGGGCGCGCCTGCGCAGCTATTCTCGTTCAGCTCACCGCACTTTTCGCATTTCCAGCGAAGCTCTTCTTCTGATATTGGGTGGACCATGTCAGGTGCAACATTGGGATATATGCGTTTGCACTTCGGGCACATGACATGGGAATCCCAACGGGAATTTTCAAATTCGCACCCGCATCTGCAAATGACCATTCATTTCCTCCCTTGTATTTTGACCATTATAATACGAAAAAACGGCGGGAAATCTTCCCGCCGTTTTTTATGCTTCTTACTTGAAGTAGCGCTCCAGCAGACCCTTGAAAGCCTTGCCGTGACGGGCCTCATCGCGGGCCATCTCGTGGACGGTGTCGTGGATAGCGTCCAGATTGTACTTCTTAGCCAGCTTGGCCAGCTCGAACTTGCCGGCGGTGGCGCCGTTCTCGGCGTCTACGCGCATCTCCAGGTTCTTCTTGGTGCTGTCGGTGACGACCTCACCCAGCAGCTCGGCAAACTTGGCGGCGTGCTCGGCCTCTTCCAGACCGGCCTTCTCCCAGTACATGCCGATTTCGGGGTAACCCTCGCGGTGGGCCACTCTGGCCATGGCCAGGTACATGCCGACCTCGGTGCACTCGCCCTCAAAGTTGGCCTTCAGGCCGGCGATGATCTCAGCCTTGACTTCCTCGGGAACGTCAGCGCCAAACTGCTTGCCAACGCCTACAACATGCTCGGCAGCCCAGGCCATGTCGGCCTTCTGCTCGGTGAACTTGGAGCCGGGGACCTTGCACTGGGGGCAGAACTCGGGGGGAGTATCTCCCTCATGAACGTAACCGCATACGGGGCAAACCCATTTCTTCATTGTAATTTCCTCCTGATATTGTAAAATTTTATAGAAAACTTGGTTCTTCTTCCCGGCACCTGGGGCAAAGGCCCGTGAAGGTGAGGGAATAGGACTCCACCTTGCAGCCCCAGAGGCGCTCGGCCTCGTCATACAGGCTGCTGACGGTATCGGGTAAAACAAGATCGGTCACCCGCCGGCAGTTCCGGCACAGCAGATGGGGGTGGGGGGCAGTACATGCGTCGTAGCGCATGTTGCCGTCCACATTCGCCACGCTGACGGCCAGACCCTGCTGCTGGAAAAAGCTCAGATTCCGGTACACCGTCCCCAGACTGAGAGAGGGATAATCAGGCTTGAGCGCGCTGAAAATCATCTCCGCCGAGGGGTGTTCCTTAGAGGCGCAGAGCACATCAAGAATGGCTTGACGCTGTTTGCTTTTGTTGTGCCTTGCTTCCATCACTTTCTCCAAATCAGTAATCGTTCTTGTTTGCAGTCTTACTATAGCACAGTTGCCTGGCTTTGTAAAGCTTTATTTTTGCGAATAATTCTCGTTTTTATGCTTCTTCTACCAGCGCCAGCAGGGCAGGGGCGGCAGCGTCGGCAAAAAGGCGGATGGCGGCCAGGGCCTCCTGAAGGGTGTTGCCGCTGCTGCCCACCTCCAGGATCAGGGAGCCGCCAGTGAGATGCTGGTTATAGCGCTGCTGCACCAGGGCCACCGGGCGCATCAGCGTGGGGTGCACGGCGCTGACCGCGTTTTGCAGGTACAGCGCCAGGGACAGGTTGGAGCGCCAGTTGGGGTGATACAGGCCGCTGTCGTCGGTGCCCACCAGCAGCATGACCTGGCTTGCGCAGACCCCGGATTCCTCCGCCATGGTCTTGTAGACCACGCCGTTTGCGCCTAAAGCGTCCCGGTGCATGTCGATGACCACGGCGATGCTGGGATATTGCTCCAGATAGCTCTGCACTGCCGCGCCGGAGCGCTCGTAGGAGCCGGTGTAGCTGGGGTAGTCGTAGATCTCCCGGTCGTGGATCACGTTCAGCCCCGCCTGCTGAAAAAGCGCCGTCAGCTCGTCGCCCACACGGACAATGTTGTAGTCCTTATCCTCAGTACGGTTGGTGTCGCTGGCCTCATAGCGGTCCAGCCCGGCAGGAGTGTAGGCCTCGCTGGAATGGGTATGGACGATGAGGATCTGGGGCTCGCCGTCAGGCAGCTTCACCTGGGAGCCATCTGCCAGCATGCCGGAAACGTCAATGTCATAGCTCGTCTCGTTTTTGATGCTCAGGCCTCCGCTGATGGTGGTCTCCTGGATCTGTTCCAGATTCCGGTTATCCTCCGGCTGAGACAGGGGCGCTTCGCTCTCTTCCGGCAGACGCAGGGATATTGTCCCGGCATCCGCTTCCGCTGCGCTGTCCGTCTCTGGACTGGCTTCCGCCGGCGTTTCCTCCGGCGCCGGGGCAGCGGAGGGGACCACGATCTCCACATTTTTCATCCGCCCCGCCTCCACAGCCGTCTCCACCGTTTTCCGCAGCTGGCCCATGAACAGCAGATAAAGGCACATCAGCGTCATGCCCAGAACCGCCAGCTTTTTTGCCGTACCTATACCCATCCTCCTCCTTGTATTATAGAGTAGTAGTTTTTAAAGCCCCTCTCCAAGGGCTTTGTGCT
>CAMGRL010000024.1 GCA_946061515.1 uncultured Clostridia bacterium | reverse complement strand
TACTCCCAGTACAACATCAGCTATTCAGTTTCGGCACTGCCCAAATGCAAGGGCTCATGCCGCAAATTCCTTGATATTACGGGCTTTTTCGGGTATTAGTCTACAAATAACAGCCTCATTTGCCAGAATAAGCGTGTATTTCTCCCTGTCCGGGTTCTGGTCGGACAAGCTGTCCCGGTATTCAATGATAGGATTTTCCACCCCGTGGGTCATCATGTTCATGGCGCCGATGCGCAGCATAGTGCGGTCCATGTCGTAACCGTGGAACATGTGGTTCATGTAGTGGTCCTTCTTCTGCTTGTTGAAGAAGATCTCTTCCTTGTAATTTTCTTTCAGATACTCTCCGGCGGACACCAGGAAGCCGGAAGTGCCGCAGGCCGGGTCGCAGATCACATCATCCGGCCCGGGCTGCATCAGCTCCACCATCATACGGATGATATGGCGGGGTGTGCGGAACTGGCCATTGACGCCGGACTGGGACAGCTTGGACAGCAGATATTCGTACACGTCGCCCCGCACGTCGCTGCTCTGGGCTTCGTTCATCAGCCGGTAAATCTCATCCAGCGCCGTTACCACTTTGTCCAGCAGCAGGGGAGTGGGCAGCTTAAAAATAGCGTCGTCCATATATTTGGAATAAGCGCTCTCCTTGCTGCTGTGCAGATTTTTGATAAAGGGGAATACAAATTCCTGTACCACTGCGTACATTTTCCCGGCCGGGAAGTCATGGAACACGGACCATTTGAGCTGACTGCCCTCGATCTTCCGGTCACCGATCTGTACCTCCCCGGCAAAGATGCTTTGATAGGGCAGACCCAGCATGGCGCACTCTTTTGCCCGCAGGTTGTCCGAATCGTCCAGATCCCGGATAAACATCAAATAGGTCATCTGCTCAATGACTTCCAGCGGATTGGTCAGGCCGCCGGTCCAGAAAATATTCCAAAGGCTGTCTATTTTGTTTTTCAGTTCGCCGGTTATCATAAGCGTCTCCCTCTCTGCGTACAATAACGCAAAATCACAGGTTTCTCCTTGTTTATATTATATTCGATTTTGTGGTGTCCCGCAAGATATACAATGGCTGCATAGGCGGATAAAAATGTTCTTGATTTTCAGCATGTAAAATTTACATATCCTCCGTTTTGCATATCTGCGTTTCCTTTACAAAAGATAAGCACGGGCAATAAAACCCGAAATGACAAAAAGGAGATGCAAACAATGTCTAACAAGTCCAGTAATCATCTGGTGAACCCCGCAGCCCGCGACGCTATGGAGAAGTTCAAGATGGAAGCCGCTTCCGAAGTCGGCGTTAACCTGAAAAACGGTTACAACGGCGACCTCACCAGCCGTCAGGCCGGCTCTGTTGGCGGTCAGATGGTCAAGAAGATGATCGAGGCATACGAGAACGGCATGAAGTAAAGCCGTCCCCGCTTGTCTGAAGCTACAAAGAAATTGCAGGGAAGCTCCGGCTTTCCTGCAATTTTTATCTCTGCCCTGTCTATTGACATATTTTCCGCGCTGTCGTATCATGAATAAATAAACAGAAATAGTCCAGGCGCAAAGCTGAGGAGTGAATAAATTGGGAAAGCATGTTGCACCACCGAAAAATAAACATCTGAAGGCCAGGGAGAAGCAGGAGCGCAGCCTGCCGGATCTGAATGAACGGATAAAATCTCTTCTGCATATTGATCTGAAGATCCTGGGCACGGAGAGGGAGGAGCACCGCCATCAGCGGGGCTTTACCGCGCCGGAGGTTTTGCAGATCGCGGCCTCTTCCGTTGTGATGCTGCTGGTCTGGCTCATCCCCACAACCGGCTGGCTCCGGGTGCTCACCTTTGCCGCCGCCGCCATTTTCGCCGGCTTTCCCGTGATTCTGGACGCGGCAAAGAGCATCATCAACGGCGAACTGCTGGAAAGCGACGTATTGATCACCCTGGGCGCGGTGGCGGCCTTCTGCGTCAAAGAATATCCAACGGCCATCTTTATCATGATCATTCATCGGGTGGCCCTGATCGTTGAAGCCTATGCGCTGTCGGAAAAACAGCGTTATCTGGACGGGATCATGTCTGTCCTGCCGACGGAGGCCTGGGTCGAGACGGCGGAGGGGACGGAGCGCACCGCGCCGGAAAACGTCAATATGGGCGATATGCTTGTGGTCCGCCCTGGGGAGAAGATCCCGCTGGACGGCGTGGTGACAGAGGGGTTCAGCTCTCTGGACACTTCACCGCTGACGGCGGAGACCGCGCCCCGGACGGTCACGGTGGGCAGTGTGGCCGTTTCCGGCTGCATCAATCTGACCAATACCATCAAGGTGCGGGTCATGCGGCCCTTTGAGGAGTCGACAGTCCGCTGCGCGCTGAACATGATCGGCACGGAGGGCAAAAAGCGCTCCGATATGGAAAAACAGGCCTTCGGTGCGGCCCGGCTCATCACGCCGGTGGTGCTGCTTCTGGGTGTTCTTCTGGCTGTGGTTCCGCCGCTGGTCTCTGGCGGCGGCTGGATGGAGTGGATCAAAAGGGGGATCCTGTTTTTCTGCCTGTCCTGCTCTGCGGCGCTGACGGCCTCTGTGCCGCTGGCCTTTCTGGGTGGCTTGGGCAGCGCGGCCCGATGGGGCGTCTTTGCCAACGGCGGCGTCTGTCTGGAAAAGCTTTCAAAGGCGGAGACCTTTGTGTTTGATAAGACCGGGGCCATCACGGAGGGCCGTTTTACCATCACCGAGATCGTGCCCGAGCAGATGAGTGCAGAAGAACTGCTTACACTGGCCGCGGCGGCGGAGAGCCAGTCTTCCCATCCCATTGCCCAGACGCTGCGGCGGGCCTGCAAGGACGGCCTGCCGGAGAAAGCAGACATTTCGCAGATCGAAGAGCTGCCCGGAAAGGGCGTCAAGGCGTTGATTGGAGAGCATTGTGTCGAGGTGGGAAACGCCCTGCTTCTTGATGATCATGAGGTGCAGATCAGGATACCCTCCCGCAACGGTTCTGTGATTTATGTGCTGGTGGACGGCAATTATGCCGGCTATATCGAACTGGTCGACAAGGTCAAGGAGGGCGCTTTTGACGCCATTGAGAGCCTGCGCGCAAACGGCGTCACCAATACGGTAATGTTTACCGGCGACGTGCGGACTGTGGCCAAATCGGTCGCGTTCTCTCTGAATTTTGACATGGTCAAGCCCGAGCTGACGCCGAAGGCCAAAATATCCGCTGTGGAATATCTGATGGTCACCAAAGGCAGCGGAACAAGTCTGGCGTTCGTGTGCGCCGGGATCAGCGACCTGCCTGCCATGGAGCGGGCCGATGTGGGAATTGCCATGGGCGCGCTGCGCTGCGGCAACGTTCTGACCTGCGCCGATCTGTCTGTCATGGGGGATGATATCCGGCGTATTCCGCTGGCCCTGCGCATCGCCCGGGCGGTGAGAAGAACAGCCCTGAACAACATCCTTGTGGCCCTGGCGGCCAAGGCGGCCCTGCTGCTTCTTGGCGCGCTGGGCATTGTGAGCATCTGGTTTGCCATGCTCTGTGAGCTTGTTGTTCTCTGCTATGCAGTTTACCTGTCTCTCAGGACCTTTAAACTTTGAACGAATGGAGGATACCCATGAACAGTACGATCAACGATATCATGACCCGGCGCAGCATCAGAAAATATAAGCCTGAGCAGATCAGCCGGGAGGAGCTGGACACGGTCCTGCAGGCCGGTATCTGCGCCCCCACGGGCATGAACCGGCAATCTCCCCTTGTGATCGCCGTACAGAACAAAGCGGTGAGAGATCAGCTCTCCCGCATGAACGCCGCCGTGATGGGGACGGACAGCGACCCCTTTTACGGCGCGCCCACAGTGGTGGTGGTCCTGGCGGACGCAAACAGCCCCCATGCGGTGCAGGACGGCAGCCTGGTCATGGGCAACATGATGAATGCCGCCAAAGCCATCGGCCTGGGCTCCTGCTGGATCAACCGGGCCAGAGAGGTGTTTGACAGCGTGGAAGGCAAGTCCCTTTTGGCTCAGTGGGGCGTTGAGGGCGATGTTATCGGTGTTGGCAACTGCATTCTGGGCTATCCCGATGAGGACCCGGCCATGAAGCCCCGCAAGGCGGATTATATCCGTTACATCGACTGAAACCATGAATACCTACGATTTTGACCAGACCATCTACCAGCCGGACAGCTCCTATTCCTTTTATCTGTACTGCCTGAAAAAGTACCCCTCCGCGGTACTGCGCACGCTGCCGAAAACCCTGGCCCTTGCCGCGGCTTACGGCTTGAAGCGGATAAAGACAAAGCGCCTGAAGGAGCAGCTTTTCTCCTTTTTGCGCTATCTCCCGGATGTGGACGCCGCCGTGGCGGACTTTTGGGACGAACACCGCAGCGGTATCGAAAAGTGGTATCTGGATCAGAAAAAAGAGGATGACGTGATCATTTCCGCTTCTCCCTATTTTCTGCTCCGGCCCATTGCCATGGAGCTGGGCGTCGGCCTGATCGCCACGCCCATGGACAAGCATACCGGGAAAATTCTGGGCGAAAACTGCCACGACGTTGAAAAGGTCCGCCGTTTTCAGGAACAATATCCTGGGGCCCATACGGAGTGCTTTTATTCCGATTCTCTCTCCGATTCGCCCATGGCAGAGCTGGCGGACCGGGCCTTTTTGGTCTCAAAGGGAAAGCTGTCCCCCTGGCCCGGTAAAAACGGACAGTAAAGCGGAAAAACTCTTTGCATATTATTCAACAATATGGTACAATGTTATAAAAAATGTAAAGACAGGGTGATGCTGAAATGGCCTCGAACACGAAAGAAGCTCTCGGTAATGCGCTCAAGCAGATGCTGGCCGTTAAACCGATCGAGAAGATCACGATCAAAGACCTGGTGGATATCTGCGGCGTTAACCGGCAGACTTTTTATTATCATTTTGATGATGTCTACGATCTGTTGGAGTGGGTCTTTGAAGAGGACGCCAATAAAGTGCTGCCCAGCGAGGTGACCTTCAGCCACTGGCGGGAAGATGTGATTCTCTTCTTCAAGTATCTTCAGGACAACAGCACCTTTGCACTGAATATCTACAACTCCCAGAGCCGAACATATATGCTCCGCTATTACAAGCGTCGGCTGCAAAGCTGCATCCGGAGCTTTGCGGTGATCGTGTCGGAGGGGCAGAATATCGACAGGGGCGACTTTGAGTTTGTGGTGGAGTTTTATTCCAACTGCGTTGTGGGCCTGATCTCCCAATGGCTGGATCTGGGCATGAAAATGCCCAAGGAGCTCACCAAAGACCGGCTGATGACCGTGCTGGAGAACAGCGTGGAAAATCTGCTGGACCGGTTTAAAAAATAAAAAAGCTTTCATTTGAAACTGCCGTGATTTTTTTCACGGCAGTTTCTGCATTGCGCAAAAGTTGTTGAAACTGCTCTGCGTTTGGGGTATAATAAATCGTTAACACACTTAATACGCTGAAATTTGCTGCGGAGGCTTTATCATGGCAGAGCAGAAGACCAATGTGATGCGCATATTGGGACAAAAGAAGATCAAATACACCGCCCACGAATATCCCCACGGCGAGGACGCAGTGGATGGCCTGACTGTGGCCCGGATGACGGGCAGGGACCCGGCCTGCGTGTTCAAGACCCTTGTTACCCGGGGCGCCAGCAAAGGGATCTATGTTTTCGTGATCCCCGTGGCCGAAGAACTGGACCTGAAGAAGGCGGCAAAGGCCGTAGGGGAGAAGTCCATCGCCATGGTGCATGTCAGCGAGATCAACGCCCTCACCGGCTATGTGCGGGGCGGCTGCTCTCCCATCGGGATGAAAAAGCAGTATAAAACCGTTTACCACAGCAGCATCCTTTCCCAGGAGACCGTTCTGGTCAGCGCGGGAAAGATCGGGCAGCAGGTGGAGCTTTCACCGGCTGATCTGATCGGCCTGACCAGAGGAGACACGGCAAATATCGTTACAGAGGTTTAATTCATGCAGGAAAGCATTTTCATTAAAGGCGCAAGAGAAAACAACCTAAAAAATATTGATGTGGAGATCCCCAGAGACAAGCTGGTGGTGATCACCGGCCTTTCTGGCAGCGGCAAATCCAGCCTTGCCTTTGACACCATCTACGCGGAGGGCCAGCGCCGCTATGTGGAGAGTCTCAGCTCCTATGCCCGGATGTTCTTAGGGCAGATGGACAAGCCCGATGTGGACTATATCGACGGCCTTTCCCCGGCCATCTCCATCGACCAGAAGACCACCTCCAAAAACCCCCGTTCCACCGTGGGCACCGTCACGGAGATTTACGATTATCTGCGTCTGCTCTGGGCCCGGGTGGGCGTGCCCCACTGCCCCAAGTGCGGCCGGGAGATCAAGCAGCAGAGCATTGACCAGATCGTGGACCAGATCATGGCCCTGCCGGAGGGAACCCGGATTCAGATATTGGCTCCCGTGGTCCGGGCAAGAAAGGGCGAGCATGTCAAGATCCTGGAGGACGCGAAAAAGTCCGGCTATGTCCGGGCCAGGATAGACGGGATCCTTTACGAGCTGTCCGAGGAGATCAAGCTGGAGAAGAACAAAAAGCACAACATTGAGATCGTTGTGGACCGGCTGGTCATCAAGCCGGAGATCGGCCGCAGACTCACTGATTCTGCGGAGACCGCCCTGGCCCTGGCTGGCGGCCTGATGCTGGTAGATCTGGTGGGGGAGGACAGGCAGATCTCCTTTTCCCAGAATTACGCCTGCGAGGACTGCGGCATCTCCATTGAGGAGCTGGCGCCCCGGCTCTTCTCTTTCAACAATCCTTACGGCGCCTGCCCCACCTGTACGGGCCTGGGCGTTCAGCTGCTTGTGGACCCGCAGCTCATCATGCCCAATCCCAACCTGAGCATTATGGACGGCGGCATCTGCGCCAACGGCTGGGGCAATGTGAAGGGCGACTCCATATCCAGAATGTATTTTGAGGCCCTGGCCCGCCGCTATCATTTCAAGCTGACCGAGCCGATAAAGAATCTCTCCAAAGAGGCCATAGACGCCATTCTGTATGGCACCAAGGGGGAGAAGCTCCAGCTCCATTATGAAAAAAATGAGGGCTTCGGGGTGATCCAGCGGGAGTTTGAGGGAATTGTCAACAACCTTGAACGCCGCTATAAGGAGACCCAGAGCCAATCCATGCGTGCCGACATCGAGGAGTGCATGGCGGAGATCCCCTGCCCGGACTGCGGAGGGAGAAGGCTGAAAAAGTCGGCTCTGGCCGTGACGGTAGGGGGACTGAGCATTGCGGAGTTTACCGACCTGTCGGTGATCAAGGCACTGGAATTTATCAACGGTCTGAAGCTGACCGGCAACGACGCCATCATTGCCGAACGGATCATCAAGGAGATCAAAGCCAGGCTGGGCTTTTTGCAGAGCGTGGGTCTTGGCTATCTGACCCTGTCCCGGGCTGCGGCCACCCTCTCCGGCGGCGAGAGCCAGCGTATCCGCCTGGCCACCCAGATCGGCTCCAGCCTGATGGGCGTTCTGTATATTTTAGATGAGCCCAGCATCGGCCTGCACCAGCGGGACAACGACAAGCTGCTGACCACCTTAAAAAATCTCCGGGATCTGGGCAACACCCTGATCGTGGTGGAGCACGACGAGGACACCATGCGCGCCGCGGACTATGTGATCGACATCGGCCCGGGGGCCGGAGTAAACGGCGGCAATGTGGTAGCCGCCGGGTCCATTGAGGACATCTGCGCCTGCCCTGAGTCCATGACCGGCCAGTATCTCAGCGGGAAACGCTTTATCCCCGTGCCGGAAAGGCGCCGGGAAGGCAGCGGAAAGAGCCTGGTGATCCGTGGCGCGGAAGAGAACAACCTGAAAAATATTGACGTGGAGATCCCGCTGGGGAAGCTGATCTGCATCACCGGCGTGTCCGGCAGCGGAAAATCCTCCCTGATCAACGAGATTTTGTATAAAACCCTGGCGGCGGAAAAGAACCGGGCGAAAACCCGCCCGGGCAAATGCGCCGGGATCGAGGGCCTTGAAAACGTGGACAAGGTCATCGCCCTGGACCAGAGCCCCATCGGCAGAACGCCCAGGTCCAACCCCGCCACCTATACCGGCGTATTCAACGACATCCGGGACCTGTACGCCTCCACCCGTGACGCAAAGCTCCGGGGCTATACCCAGGGCCGTTTCTCCTTCAACACCAAGGGCGGCCGCTGCGAGGCCTGCTGCGGCGACGGTCTGATCAAGATCGAGATGCACTTTTTGCCTGACGTCTTTGTCCCCTGTGATGTGTGCCACGGCAAACGCTACAACCGGGAGACCCTGGAAGTGAAATACAAGGGCAAGAGCATTGCCGACGTGCTGGACATGACCATTGACGAGGCCTGCGTGTTCTTTGAAAACCTGCCCAAAATCTGCCGGAAGATCGAGACCTTAAAGGATGTGGGCCTGGGCTATGTGAAGCTGGGCCAATCCAGCACCACCCTCTCCGGCGGCGAGGCCCAGCGGGTCAAGCTGGCCACCGAGCTTTCCAAGCGCAGCACCGGCTCCACCGTATATGTGCTGGACGAGCCCACAACGGGCCTGCATGTGGCCGATGTGCACAAGCTCATCAATATTCTGGACCGCCTTGTGGAGGCGGGGAATACCGTGGTGGTCATCGAGCACAACCTGGACGTCATCAAGGTGGCCGATCACATCATCGACCTGGGCCCGGAGGGCGGCGACGAGGGCGGCGAGCTGGTCTTTGCCGGCACGCCCGAGGACTGCGCCAAATGCGAGAGAAGCTATACGGGCCAGTTTCTCAAAAAGATACTGAACAAATAAGCTAATGCGGGCATAGAGTGGGCAGAGGTGGTTTTCATGACGGCAAAGCTCCTTTGCGCTCTGGCTGCTGCCGCGGTCTGCCTGCTGCTGGTGTGGATCGCGGGCAGTCTGATGCTCAGCCCGGTGAAATGCGGAAAAAACAGCCGCCAGATGGTTCTGCTCCTGGTACAGGGGCGGGAACCGGCCCTGGAACACAACGTGAGAGGGCTCTTGTGGCTGAATGACAACGGCGTTCTGCGGTGCAGGATCATCATCATGGGCAAGGCCATGGACGAGGAGACCCGATTTGTTGCCCAGGCCCTTGCCAGAGAACACAGCTGTATCACACTGATAGAGGATGGAGAGAAGCCCCCATGGATCTGGAAAACGAACTGACAGAGATATCCGGAACGGTTGAATCGGTCATCTATAAAAACGAGGAGAACGGCTATACGGTTCTGCGTCTCAACGACCAGGCCGGTGCGGTGATCACCGTGGTGGGCTGCTTTCCCTATGCCTCAGCAGGGGAGTCCATGATCGTCACCGGCGCCTGGATGAACCACGCCGTCCACGGACGGCAGTTCAAGGCGGAGTTTGCCCAGCGTCTGCTGCCCACAACGGCCAACGCCATATACGACTATCTGGCCGGGGGCTCGGTCCGGGGCGTGGGCCCGGCCACGGCCTCTCTGATCGTCAATGAATTCGGGGAAAAGACCCTGGAAGTGATGGAAAATTCCCCCCAGCTGCTGGCAAAAATCCGGGGCATCAGCGCCGCCAAGGCGGAGCAGATCTCCAAAAGCTTCCGCCGTCAGGCCGGGGTGCGGCGGCTGATGGAGTTTGTCTGCTCCTTCGGCCTGCGGCCCATTCTGGCCATGCGCATGTATAAGTTTTACGGCGACGACGCCCTTTCCCTGCTGCGGGATAATCCCTACATTCTGGCCACCGAGCATATCGGCGGCAGCTTTGCCGAGGCGGACACCATGGCCTTGGAGATGGGCGTGGACAGCTACAGCAAAAACCGTATTTGCGCCGCCGTGCTTTTTGAGCTTGTACATAACTCCGGCAACGGTCACTGCTTTATTCCCCGGGAAAAGCTGGCCGCCGTCACCGCCCAGCTCATCGGCGTGGACGAGCCTTCGGCGGACGAGTGCATCGACATCCTGATCGAAAGCGGACAGCTGAAGTATGAGGAGATCGCCGGCTGCAAAGCCTGCTATCTGCCCTCCCTCTATCACGCGGAGAGCGACGCGGCGGAGCATATCGCCAGAATGTGCAAGCGGAAATTTGACGAGACGGTGAATATCCCGGCGCTGATCTCTACGCTGGAAAAGCAGCTGGGCATCCAATACGCGCCTTTGCAGAGAAAGACCCTGAAGCTGGCCCTGGAAAACCAGATCATCGTCATCACCGGCGGGCCGGGCACCGGCAAGACCACCTCCATCCGGGCCATTCTTGCCATGTTTGACCGCATTGGCCTCAAAACCCTGCTGACCGCCCCCACGGGACGGGCCGCAAAGCGCATGACGGAGCTTACCGGCCAGGAGGCCTCCACCGTCCACCGCCTGCTGGAGGCAAAGTTTTCCGACGACGGGGAGACCGTGGTCTTCGGCAAAAATGAGAGCGACCGGCTGGACTGCGACGCGGTGATCCTGGACGAGTGTTCCATGGTGGACATTGTGCTGATGGACGCGCTGCTGTCCGCTCTGCCGCCGGACGCAAGGCTTGTGATGGTGGGCGACGCGGACCAGCTCCCCTCCGTTGGGCCGGGCAATGTGTTCTCCGCCGTGATCCGCAGCCAGGTGGTGCCCGCCATCCGCCTGACGGAGATTTTCCGCCAGAACGAGGGCAGCCGCATCGTCCGCAACGCCCACATGATCAACAAGGGCGAACATCCCAACCTCTCGGAAAACGCCGGGGATTTCTTCCGGCTGAAACGGCTGGAGGCCGGCAGCACCATAGACACCATCGCGGAGCTGTGCTCCGTCCGGCTGCCCGGAAAAATGGGCATCCCGCCGGAGGATATTCAGGTGCTCTCACCCACAAGAAGGGGAGAGCTGGGCACCGTCAGCCTGAATAAGCGCCTTCAGCAGGTGCTGAACCCGCCCCGGAAGGACAAAAAGGAAAAAGCCTTCGGCGACGTGGTCTTCCGCGAGGGGGACCGGGTGATGCAGATCAAGAATAACTACGACATTCTCTGGCAGAACGAGTGCCGGACTTTGGCCGGAAGCGGCATATATAACGGCGATATCGGGACGATCCTCGCCATCGACATGGACAGCGAGAGCCTTTCCGTGAACTTTGACGGCCGGATCGCAAGCTACGGCTTTGACTCTTTGATCGAGCTGGAGCACGCCTGGGCCATGACGGTCCACAAATCCCAGGGCAGCGAATACCGGGCGGTCATTTTGTCCCTCAGCCCCGGCTCCCAGATGCTGCTGACCCGGGATGTGCTCTATACCGCCGTCACTCGGGCGAAAGAGCTTCTCATCATGGTGGGGGACGACGCCACGGCCTATAAGATGATCGACAATTTCCGCCAGTCCAAGCGCTACAGCGCTCTCCGGGTCCGGCTGCGCAAGCTCTGCGGGGTGGATCAATGAAGCTCATCGACCGTGTGCTGGAGCTGTTTTATCCCACCAAATGCACCTTCTGCCATAAGTTGACCGGCGGGGACAAGGTCTGCAAAAGCTGCGCGGAAAAGCTTCCGCTGACGATGGCCGGAGGGCAGGCGCAGAAATTTCCCTTTATCAGTCAATGCCTGTCGCCGCTGTACTATGAAGGGGATGTGCGGAAGTCCCTTCACCGCTACAAATTCGGCGGTCTTTCCCATTATTGCGCGGTTTATGCTCAATTTATGGTAAAATCTATTGACGAAAACCGGATTTCCTGCGATATTATCACTTGGGTGCCGCTGAGCCGCAAAAGACTGCGGCAGCGGGGCTATGACCAGGCAAAGCTTTTGGCCGATCAGTTGTCGGAAATAACGGGGATCGAATGCCGCCGTCTGCTGAAAAAGACCAGAAACAACCCGGCCCAGTCCGGTACAGGCGGCGCGGAGAAACGCCGGGCCAACGTCTCCGGCGTATATACGGCCCTTTCGCCAGAGAAAATTACAGGGAAAAGCATTCTGATCGTGGACGACATCGTCACCACCGGCGCGACCCTGTCGGAGTGCGGCAGAATGCTGTTGTCCGCCGGAGCAAAAGAAGTCAAAGCGGTTACTGTTGCCAGAAAGAGAAATTAGCGATATAATAAAAGTGTAAAAACTACATGAGGTGAAGTAAATGCCTATTTTTGAAAGAGATATAGCCGTTGATATGGGTACCTCCAGCACCCTGGTTTTTGAACAGGGCAAGGGCGTGGTCCTGCGGGAGCCTACCGTTGTGGCCGTGGACAAGTTCACAGGGAAGATCCTCAAGATTGGTCAGGACGCCCAGAAAATGCTTGGCCGCACGCCGGCCAACATTGTGGCCATTCACCCCATCAACGCCGGTGTGATCTCCGACTATGAGATCACCGCCCAGATGCTCCGGGAGCTGACCAACCGCCTCACCTCATTCAGCTTTTTCAAGCCCTGTATGCTGGTCTGCGTTCCCAGCAGCATCACCGGGGTGGAGGAGCGCGCCGTGATCGACGCCGCCATCGAGGCCGGCGCACGCCGGGTCTACCTGCTGGAGACCGCTGTAGCCACGGCCATGGGCGCCGGTGTGGACATCACCAAGGCAAACGGACACATGGTCATTGACATTGGCGGCGGCACCACAGAAATTGCCATTATCTCCGCCAGCGGCGTGGTGGAATGTGAGTCCATCAAGGTGGCCGGCGCCAGCTTTGACGAGGCCATCGTCAAATTTATCCGCCACAAGTACAATGTGCTCATCGGTCTGGGCACCGCGGAGGAGCTGAAGCGCAGTATCGGCTGTGTGATCCAGCGCCCGGACGTGGGCGTGGAGGAGGTCAAGGGCCGCAGCCTGACAAACGGCCTGCCCAAGACCGTTTCTGTCAGCGCCAACGAGCTGATCGAGGCCTTTGTGGAGCCGATGAATGTTATTCTGGAGTCTATTCACACGGTGCTGGAGCGCACACCGCCCCAGCTTGTAGGCGATCTGGAAGAAAACGGCATCATCATGTCCGGCGGCGGCAGCCTGATCTACGGTATTGACCGGCTGATCGAGCGCAGCACCGGCATCCGGACCATGGTGGTGGACGACCCCATCTCCTGCGCGGCTTACGGCGCGGGCAAGATGCTCAACCAGCTGGGCGACATGCAGGACGGCATGATGAATTTTTACCGGAAGAGACAGCTTAAAGGATAATTCGACCCATCACCGCGTAAAGTATAAGGAGAGGTGTGAACATGAAAATCCATTGCTGCAGAAAAAAGGAAGAGACGCCCCATTGCTCCGCCGTCATCGTGGCGGCAGGCAGCTCCCAGCGCATGGGCAGCGACAAGCTGATGCATAACCTGGGCGTAATGCCCGTTCTGGCCAGGACGCTTTTGACTTTCCAGGACTGCGAGCTTGTGGACGAGATCGTGGTGGTCACCCGGATGGAGAAAATCATTGAGGTGGCAGGTCTCTGCAAAAAATATCGCATTGAAAAGGCCAGCAAAGTGATCAGTGGCGGCGCTACCCGCATGGAGTCGGCTCTGGCCGGTGTTTCCGAGGTGAAAAAAAGCGCCAGGCTTATCGCCATTCATGACGGCGCACGCCCCCTGGTCAGCGTGGATCTGATCGAGAAAACCGTCCGCGCCGCGGCGGAGTACAAAGCGGCAGTTCCGGCAATAAAGAGCGTGGACACCCTCAAGCTGGTGGAGGACGGGGAGACCGTCACCGGCAGTCTTGACCGGGAGCTTGTGTTGCGGGTGCAGACCCCCCAGGTCTTTGAGGCTGACCTGATCAAGGGCGCGCTGACTTTTGCGGCGGAGAAAAAGCTTCCCCTGACGGATGACTGTTCCGCTGCGGAACGCATGGGCGTTAAAGCACACATTGTCCCCGGCGAGGAGGACAACATCAAGCTCACCACACCCAGAGACATGCTGTTTGCCGCCGCCATCTTAAAGGACAGGGGGGAATACCTTGCGGATCGGGCATGGGTATGACGTTCACCGCCTGGTAGAAGGGCGGAAGCTGATCCTGGGCGGCGTGGATATTCCTTGGGAGAAGGGCTTGCTTGGCCATTCCGACGCCGATGTGCTGCTCCACGCGCTGATGGACGCGCTGTTGGGCGCGGCCGCCCTGGGGGATATCGGCAAGCATTTTCCCGACACCGACGAGCGGTACCGGGGAGCGGACAGCATGGAACTGCTCCGACAGGTGCGTGGCATTCTCTCAGCCCACGGTTTTACGGTGGGCAATGTGGATTGCACCGTGCTGGCCCAGCGGCCAAAGCTTGCGCCCCATATCCTGCAAATGCGCGAGAACATCGCCTCGGCTCTGAAAGTCTCAGTGGACAGGGTCAGCGTGAAGGCCACCACCGAGGAGGGCCTGGGCTTTACCGGGGAAGGGCTTGGCATTGCCGCCCACGCGGTAGCGCTGCTCAATGAAAAGTGAACACATCGTTTTTCCCGCCGGCATATGATGGAGTGAATCACGCGGGGAAAACTTCAAAGCATCCGCCGGGAGCCTTTCTCCGCGGATGCTTTTATTCGTTATGGCTGTTTCGCCGGGAAAAGGAGTTTATCTATGACGCAGTATCTGATCATGTGCCGGTCTTTGACCAAAGCGCAAAGCAGCGCAAGGCTTCTTGAAAGCGCCGGCATAACAGCAAGTGTGGTAAAAGCGCCGCAGGAGCTCAGCGGAGCGGGCTGCGGCTATGCGCTGAGTCTGTACAGAAGGTTTGAGGAGGCCGTGGAGCTGCTGAAAAAGAATCAGCTTCTCAACGGAAAACTATACAGGCGCAGCGGCGGTGAGGGATATACGGAGGTCAAAGGATGATCTATCTTGACAATGCGGCCACGACCCTGCCAAAGCCGGTTTCGGTGGAAAGGGCGGTGTGCCGGGCCATGCAGAGCATGGCCAGCCCCGGCAGGGGAGCCCATCCCCCGGCCATGCGGGCGGCGGAGACCCTGTTCCAGTGCAGAAGTGAGGCGGCAGAGCTGTTTCATGTTCCGGAGGCGGAGCGGGTGGTTTTCACCATGAACGCCACCCACGCCCTGAATATCGCCATCCGTTCCAAGGCACATCGGGGCGCAAAAGTGCTGATCTCCGGCTTTGAGCACAATTCAGTGACAAGGCCCCTGGCCGACCTGGGGGCAAATATAACTGTGGCGGGGAGAAAGCTTTTTGACAGGGAAGATACGCTGAAAGAGTTTCAACGGGAGATCCCCCGGGCGGAGCTGGTGGTGTGCACCCATGTGTCCAACGTGTTCGGCTATATCCTGCCCATTGATGAGATCGCGGGAATGTGCAGAAAATATAAAGTGCCCCTGATCGTGGATGCCTCCCAATCGGCCGGGATACTGGACCTGGACTTTCAGCGCCTGGGCGCGGCTTTCGCCGCAATGCCCGGCCACAAGGCGCTGCTGGGGCCCCAGGGTACGGGTATTCTGCTCTGCGGGGAGGAGGGCCTTCCGCTGATGCAGGGCGGCTCCGGCTCCGACAGCATACCCCAGCACATGCCGGAGTATCTGCCCGACCGGCTGGAGGCCGGTACCCACAACACCACCGGCGTGGCGGGGCTTCTGGCCGGAATCCGCTTTGTCAGGGAAAAAGGGCCGGAAAACATCCGGAGGCATGAGCGTTCGCTGCTCGAATTGATGCTGAAAGAGCTGGAAAATGAAAAAACGGAGCTTTTCGCGGCAGATGCGTCGGTACAGAGCGGCGTTTTATCCCTGAGAGTCAGGGGACGAAGCTGCGAGGATATTGCCGAAGGGCTGTCACAGCGGAGCGTCTGCGTCCGCAGCGGCCTGCACTGCGCGCCCACCGCCCACCGCAGCGCCGGGACCCTGGAGACCGGGACCATCCGTTTCAGTTTTTCCCCCTTCGTCACCGAAGCACAGGTTCTCAGCGCCTGCCAAATCCTTCGGGAGATAATCTTTAAGGAAAGTTAATAATGTTTTGGTGAAAACTGTTTGCCTTTTTTTCTCTGATGATTTATAATAAACTGATATTATAGCTAAGTGCGGTCAAAAGACCGAATTGAGTTAAACCGAACGGGGAAGAGCAGATGGAAGCAATCAGTACAGTGACTGCCAAGGCGTGGAACTATTTGACCACCATGCGTATAGCCGATATTGTGGATATACTTATTGTGGCGTTTCTGATCTACAAGGCCATTGGTTTTGTCCGAAAGACAAATTCATACAATCTGGCCAAGGGACTTATCCTTATCCTGATCATGCTGGGACTGTCGGATATCCTGAAGCTGACCATGATCAATTCTCTGCTGCGCAAGGCCGTGGAATTGGGCCTGATCGCTCTGCTCATCCTGTTTCAACCGGAGCTTCGCCGCCTTCTGGAACGTATGGGCAGCAGCTTTTCCTCGGGAAAGCCGGTGTCCGAGTCGGTGATGGAGTCGGCCATTGCCCAGACGGTCCTGGCCTGCACGGAGATGTCCGCTTCCAAAACCGGTGCGCTGATCATTTTCGAACGGAAAGTCAAGCTCAACGACATTATGAGCACCGGCACCATTATCAACGCCGATGTGACGGCGGAACTGATCAAGAACGTTTTCTTCAACAAAGCGCCCCTGCATGACGGCGCGCTGATCGTAAGAGGCAGCAGGCTTGCCGCTGCCGGCTGCGTCCTGCCTCTTACCAAAAGCACCAATCTGAGCAAGGACCTGGGCATGAGGCACCGGGCGGGCATCGGTCTCAGCGAGCAGTCCGACGCGGTGGTGGTCATTGTCTCCGAGGAGACAGGCTCCATCTCCGTGGCCATCGAGGGCATGCTCAAACGCCATCTTACCGCCACAACCTTTGAAAAGCTCCTTCGCAGCGAGCTGATCCAGGATGAGGACGATGAAAACAACAACGGCCTCATCAACAACATCAAGAAGTACCTCAAGGTGAAGAAGAATGAAAAAGACAAGCCGGATGAGAAATCTGTATAACAATAGAGTCTTTTGGATGGTCATTTCCCTCCTGGCTTCTCTTGCGATCTGGGTATATATTACCAGCGTTGACTCTGATGAGTACAAGCAGACCTTCAGAGGCGTGAGAGTGGAGCTGGTGGGGGAGGACATTCTGCGGGATTCCAAGGGCCTTGTGGTCACGGACCTGGACACCAATTCCGTCACGGTGGAACTGGTGGGCCCCAGGCGGGTGATCGCCTCGCTGGACGCGGACAATATCGTGGCCCAAGTGGATGTGAGCAAGCTGTCCCAGGCGGCCTATACCTCTTTGCAATATACCCTGATCTATCCGGACAAGACAGACACGGGTTCTATCCAGACGGTGAGGAAAAGCCCGGAGACGGTGAACTTCATGGTCTCAGCCCAGACCTCCAAGACCATTCAGGTCCGCGGCAGCTTTGAAGGCCAGCTGGCCGAGGGCTATACGGCGGAGATCCCCGTGTTCGAGCCTTCCACCATCACCATTTACGGCCCGGAGGCCTATATTAAAAACGTTTCCTATGCCTGGGTCACCTTCGGCAAGGACAATGTGGACAGCACCTACTCCGTGGAGACAGGCTTTACGCTGATGAATGAAAACGGGGAAGAGTGTTCCACCACCGGCATTACCTGCTCTGCTGATGTGGTAAAGGCCACGCTGCCCCTGCTGACCAAGAAGGAAGTTCTGCTCAGCGTGGATCTGATCGAGGGCGCGGGAGCCACTTCAAAGAATACCAAGGTCACCATCGAACCGGAGTCTATCACTCTGGCGGGCGACTCCTCCATCCTTGACGGTCTGAATAAGATCACCATTGCCACCATCGACCTGACCGACTTTGGCCGCTCCTTTACCGACACCTTTACCATTCCCCTCAATGATGAGATCAGAAATCTGACCGGGGTCAGCGAAGCCACGGTTACGGTGGAGATCGTAGGCCTGGAGACCAGAACCTTTACGGTCAAGAACATCCGCTGCATCAACGTGACGGAGGGATATGAGGCCGACATCATCTCGGAGAGCATCACGGTCACGCTGCGGGGCCCTGCAGAGCAGCTGGACCAGGTGCAGACGGAGAACCTGCAGGCTGTGGCGGACCTGGTGGATTACAAGGGCTCCACCGGCGCCTATATGCCCGAGGTGAAGATCTATGTGGATGGCTTTACCGACGTGGGTGCCATCGGCGAGAACAATATTTCCATTGAGATCAGAAAGGCATGAGGTATGACACAGGAAGCTGTTGTGACAAGGGTTTTCCCCAATAATATGGCAGAGGTGGCCGTGACCAGAACCACGGCCTGCGGCGGCAACTGCGGCAATTGCGAGAGCTGCATTTTTCAGAGCGAGCTGAAAGCCATGGCAAAAAACCGCGTCTCCGCCCGCCCGGGCCAGAAGGTGCTCATTGAGAGCAAGTCCTCCAAGGTCTTCGGCGCGGCGCTGCTGGTGTATATCCTGCCGCTGGTCTTCTTCCTGGCCGGTTTTGCCATTGCTTACAGCCTTGGCGCTGCCGAGGGGGTATGCGTTGCGGTGAGCTTTCTGGGCCTGGCCGCCGGCGCTGCCGTGGTGGTGGCTTCCCAGCGGCTGAAGAAAAATAAAAATCCCATTAGCTTCGACATTGTTGAGCTGATTTGATTTTTGGAGGAACAAATGATAAAAAGTATGACAGGCTACGGCAGTGCCAAGGGCACTGTGGAGGGTCTTGAGATCACGGTTGAGCTGAAAAGCGTGAATAACCGCTATCTGGACACCTCTGTTCGTCTGCCCCGCAGCTTTCTGTTCGCGGAGGAAGCGATCAAAAGCGCGGTACAGTCCCACATCAGCCGGGGCAAGGTGGACGTGTTCGTTTCGGTGGATTCTTCCGCCGCAGGGGATATGACGGTCAAGGTCAATGAACCGCTGCTCAAGGGCTATATTGAGGCCATCCGGCATATTTCCGAGGAGTATTCCCTCGCAAACGACATGACCGCCCTGAGCGTCAGCCGCTTCCCGGACGTGCTGTCCGTGGAGAAAAAGGATTTGGACGCTGAGGCCATTTCCGCCGGGATCTCCGCTATCGTCGAGGAAGCCCTGCGGGACTTTGACGCCATGCGGCAGAGAGAGGGCGCAAAGCTCAGGGACGATGTGCTTTCAAGACTGGAGACCATTGACCGGCTTGTCTCCACCGTGGAGCATGAGGCGCCGAAGACCGTGGCGGAATACCGGAAACGCCTTGAACAGAAAATGCAGGAGGTGCTGGGCAGTACCGGCCTTGATGAAAACCGTATTCTGGCGGAGGCCGCCATCTTTGCCGACCATATCGCCGTGGACGAGGAGACGGTGCGCTTGAGAAGCCACATGTCCCAGCTGACCACCATGATCAACGGCAATTCGCCCACCGGTCGGAAAATTGATTTTCTCATTCAGGAGTTTAACCGCGAGGCCAACACCATCGGCTCCAAGTGTCAGAATTCCCAGATCGCCCATGTGGTGGTGGACCTGAAATCGGAGATCGAAAAGATCCGAGAGCAGATCCAGAATATTGAGTAAGGAGCGGAAAGATGAAGCTGATCAACATCGGCTTTGGCAACCTTATTTCCGCCGAGAGAATTATTTCCATTGTCAGCCCGGAGTCCGCGCCCATAAAGCGTATGATCCAGGACGTGCGGGAAAAAGGCCTGCTGATCGACGCGTCTTTTGGACGCAGCACAAAATCCGTAATCGTAATGGACAGCGGAAATGTGGTTTTGTCGGCTCTGCCGCCGGAAACATTAGCTGTCCGGTTTGCTGAAAAAACTGAACAGGGAGAAGGAAATGAAAATGAATGACAAAGGCAGACTCATTGTTATCTCAGGACCCTCCGGCGCCGGAAAAAGTACGGTAGTTTTCAAGGCTATTGAAGGCCGTGACGACATGTGCTTTTCCACCTCCGTCACCACCCGCAAGCCCCGGCCCAATGAGGTGGACGGCAGAGAATACTTCTTCGTGGACCTTGACCGCTTCAAGGAAATGGTGGACAACGACGAGCTTCTTGAACACGCCGAGTATGTGGCCAATTCCTACGGCACGCCCAGAAAATATGTGGAGGACAAGCTGGAAAGCGGTCTGAATGTTCTTCTGGACATCGAGGTACAGGGCGCAAGGCAGATCCGGGAAAAGAAGCCTGACGCCGTGCTGATCTTCATTATCCCGCCCTCCATGGAGGAGCTTCGGCGGCGTCTTGTGGCCAGAGGCACCGATTCGGAGCGGGCCATTGAAGCCCGGCTCATCCGCGCCCGCCAGGAATATGCCGAGGCGGATTTCTATGATTACATCATCGTAAACGACGACGCGGACAAGGCCGCGCAGGAGCTTTCCGCCGTCATCACCGCCGAGCGTTGCCGGGCGGAAAACAGAATCAATTTTCTGAAAGAAGTCTAAAATTTTTTAGCCGTATTTTACGCGGCAGAATGGAGTAATAACTATGATGCTTTATCCCCCCGTGGCTGAACTTGTGGACAAAGTGGGCAGCCGTTATCAGCTTGTAAACCTTGTAGCCAGAAGAGCACGCGTCATCTCCGCCGAGGCGGAAGAGAAGCAGATCCCTCTGGAGAAGAAGCCTGTGTCCTCCGCCATTGACGAGGTTTACACCGGCAAGCTGACCATAAAAGAATAATTTCTTAGAATTTAGCGGGGTTTTTCCCCGCTGAATTTGAACATTACGCAAAGGCGGTGGAGAGATGCCCGCAGCAATAGCGAAAATCGCGGTATCCGCCGCACCATACTGGGTCGACAAGCCTTTTGATTACCTGATCCCCGAGGAGATGCGGGAGCAGGCCGTCCCCGGGGTAAGGGTCAGCGTGCCCTTTTCCCTGGGAAACCGCCGCAGCGAGGGCATTATCCTTGCCGTGACGGAACACAGTGAATTTACCCAGCTGAAAGCCATCATCAAGGTGCTGGATCCTCAGCCTGTGCTGACGCAGGAGCAGATCAAGCTGGCCCTTTTCATGCGGGAGCGTTTTTTCTGTACCGTCTATGAAGCGGTGAAGGCCATTTTGCCCGCCGGGCTCTGGTTTAATGAAGAAGGAGCACGCCGGGTAAAGGACAAAACCGTGGAAGTGGCCAGACTTTGCGGCTCTTCAGAGGAGGCCGCGGCCATCGCCGACAGCAAACGCCGCCGCTCCCCCCAGCAGGCCGCTATTCTGGACCTTCTGTGCAGCTTTGAAATGCTGCCCGTCCGGGATATTCTGAACCATACCGGCGCCACAAAACAGAGCCTGAAAAGCCTTGTCAATCTGGAGCTGGTGGAGCTGTTTCAGCGGGAGGTATACCGCCGTCCCGACGTGTATACGGACGAGATCCTGCCGGTACCGGAGCTGAACCGGGAGCAGCAGGAGGCCTATCAGGGCCTTTCCTGTCTGGCCGGTTCCGGAAAAGCCTCTGTCGCCCTGCTTTTCGGCGTGACCGGCAGCGGCAAGACCAGCGTGTATATCCATCTGATCAATGACAGCCTGAAAAAAGGCAAGTCCGCCATTCTTCTTGTGCCGGAAATTGCCCTGACGCCCCAGATGATCCACACCTTTTCCTCCCATTTCGGCGATGAGATCGCCGTACTGCACAGCAGTCTTTCCACAGGCGAGCGCTATGACGAGTGGAAGCGGATCAAGAGCGGCAGGGCCAAAGTGGTCATCGGCACCAGAAGCGCCATTTTTGCCCCGGTCAGCGATCTGGGCATCATCATCATCGACGAGGAGCAGGAGGAGACCTATAAGTCTGAAAACACGCCCCGCTACAATGCACGGGATATTGCCAAATATCTGTGCAGCAAGGCAGGCTGTCTGCTGCTTCTTGGCTCCGCTACCCCTGACATTTCCAGCCGCTACAGCGCTGAGACAGGAAAATACAGCATGTTTACCCTGTCTGAGCGCTATAACGACATGCAGCTGCCCCAGGTCAAAATTGTGGACATGAAGCGGGAGCTGCGCCGCGGAAACGGCGGCGATATCAGCAGCTTTCTCAGAGACGAGCTGGCGGCCAATATTGACAAAGGGGAGCAGAGTATTCTGTTCATTAACCGCCGGGGCGCCCATAAGCTCATCAGCTGCGTTGACTGCGGCTATACTTACAAATGCCCCCGGTGCAGCGTTTCTCTCACCTATCACAGTGCAAACAAACGCCTGATGTGCCACTACTGCGGCTACTCCCGCCGGGTGGACGAAGCCTGTCCCGACTGCGGCGGCACGCTGAAATATGTGGGCACCGGCACCCAGCATGTGGAGGAGCAGCTCCACGAATTGTTTCCCGGCGTGGGCGTACTCCGGATGGATACGGATACCGTCACACCGGCCGGTTCCCATGAAAAGCTGTTTGACCAGTTTAGAAATGAGAATATCCCCATCATGGTGGGGACCCAGATGGTCACAAAAGGGCTGAATTTCGAAAACGTCACCCTTGTGGGCGTCATTTCCGCCGACCAGAGCCTGTATTGCGGCGATTACCGGGCGGGGGAGAGGACTTTCTCCCTGATCACCCAGGTTGTGGGCCGCAGCGGCCGGGGCGCAAAGCCCGGAAGAGCCGTGATCCAGACCTTTACGCCGGAAAATCAGACCATCAAGCAGGCCGCCATGCAGGACTATGAGGCCTTTTACCAGTCGGAGATCCAGCTGAGACGGCTGCAGAACGCGCCCCCACTGTGCGATCTGTTCTCTGTCACCGCTTCCGGCCTGGATGAGGAACAGGTGCTCAAAACGATGCATTATATCAAAAGATGGCTTTCCGAGCTGCTTTGTGATTCCCCCGGCACCGTGGTTCTCGGGCCTGCGCCGCTGAGCGTGGTGAAGGTGAATAACCGTTACCGGTACAGGGTGAATATCTGCTGTACCGCCTCCGGCAGCATCAGAAAAATCATTTCCCATGTGGTCATGGAGTGCAGCAAGGACAAGCGCTTCAAGGGCGTCTCCCTCTTTGCTGAAAACGATCCCACAGAATAACAAGCCGCTTTGCGGCGGAATGGAGATATAGATCAATGGCAACGCGTAATATTTTGACAAAGGAAGAGCCGGGACTGTATAAGAAATGCCGTGCCGTTACTGACTTCAACGACCGGCTCCATCAGCTTCTGGACGACATGAAGGAGACCCTCAGCGGCGCACAGGGTGTAGGTCTGGCCGCGCCCCAGGTGGGCGTACTGAGAAGAGCGGTCCTGGTGATTGAAACCAACGTGCCCGAGGACGAGGACGAATACGTGATCGAGCTCATTAACCCCGAAATCATCGAGACCTCCGGCGAGCAGTACGGCCCGGAGGGCTGCCTCAGCGTGCCCGGCGAGTTCGGTCTGGTCAAGCGCCCCATGAACGTAAAAGTGCGGGCACAGGACCGCTTCGGCCAGTGGTTTGAGGTAGAGGGGACGGGACTTACCGCCCGCTGCTTCTGCCATGAGATCGACCATCTGGACGGCGTGGTTTTCACCGCCAAATGCGACCGTATGCTCACTGAAGAAGAGCTGGAAAGCGGAGAATACTGATCGAGAGGCGATTTCATGCGTGTTGTTTTTATGGGGACGCCGGATTTTGCGGAGGCCTCACTGAAAAAATTGATTGACGAGGGCTTTCCCGTGGCGGGCGTCTTTACCCAGCCGGATAAGCCCAAAGGCCGGGGCATGGAGATGAGCTTTTCTCCTGTAAAAACCCTCGCCCTGGCCAACAATATCCCGGTATATCAGCCGGAGAAGATGCGGGATGGCACGGCTCTTGCCCAGATCAAGGCCCTGGCCCCGGATATTCTGGTTGTGGTGGCCTATGGCCGGATTTTGCCGGACGATATCCTTGCCGTACCTAAGTACGGCGCGGTCAATGTCCACGCCTCCCTTCTCCCAAAATACAGAGGCTCCGCGCCCATCCAGTGGGCCGTCCTCAACGGGGACAGGACCACCGGCGTGTCAACCATGTATCTGGCCCACGAGATGGACACCGGCGATGTGATCTACACCGAGGAGACGGAGATCGGCGAACAGGAGACCTCCGGCGAGCTTTTCGACCGGCTCAAAGACCTTGGCGCGGCGCTTTTGGTAAAGACGCTTCGGGATATCGAGGCGGGCTGCGCCCCCAGAACGCCCCAGGATCATGCAAAGGCCAGCTATGTCACCATGCTGGATAAATCCATGTCGCCCATCGACTGGAACAAGAGCCCCCGGGCGGTGCTGAAGCAGATTTACGGCCTGCAGCCCTGGCCGGTGGCCACAATGGAGCTGGAAGGGGCCGTCTACCGGGTCTTTGCCGCTGAATATACCGAAAACCGCACGGATAAAGCGCCCGGCAGCGTAGTTTCCGCCGGAAAAGGCGGGATCGAGATGGCCTGCGCCGGGGGAGAGACCCTGATGATCACCCAGCTTCAGGCCCCCGGAAAAAAGCGCATGAGCGCCGCTGATTTCCTGCGGGGACACCCAATTAAGATCGAGGAGTAAGGTTTGATGAACCCAAGAGAAGCCGCTCTGGCTGCGCTGGAGCGCTGCCGCCGCGACGGCGCCTGGTCCGGCGCTGCCATTGACATGGCCATAAAGAGATATGCCCTGGACCGGCGGGACGCCGCCCTGGCTTCAAGGCTGTGCCTGGGCGTACTCCAAAACAGCAGGCTTCTTGATTTTTACATTAACTGTTACAGCAATACCCCGGCGGACAGGCTGGAAGCCAGGGTGCGGGATATCCTGCGCCTGGGCGTTTACCAGCTTACCATGCTGGACAAGATCCCGGCCAGAGCCGCCGTCAACGAGAGCGTGGCCCTTTGCAAGAACAGCGGCTGCGCCAGAGCCTCCGGGCTTATAAACGCCGTGCTGAGAAAGGTTTCCGCCAGCGCCGATCAATTGCCCCCAATCCCCGGGGAGGGCACGGCGGAGTATCTCAGCATCAAATACAGCCATCCCCGGTGGATCGCTGAAAAAATTATGCAGCAGAAGGGCTACGCTTTCGCGGTGGCTTTTCTCTCCGCCAACAACTGCCCACCCTCCCTTGATTTGCAGGTCAACACCCTGAAAACCGACAGTGAGAGCATCCGCCGCAGCCTGCTTCGGCTGGAAATGGAATTTTCCGTTCCGGAATACCCGGAAAACTGCCTGAGCCTGAAGGGCGGCAATGTGTCCGCGCTCCCGGGTTTTGAGGAGGGGCTGTTCTATGTGCAGGACCGGGCGGCCGCCATGGCCGTCTCCATCCTGGGGGTGAAGCCCGGTATGGATGTGTTGGACGCCTGCGCCGCGCCGGGCGGAAAATCCTTTGCCGCTGCCATCGCCATGGAAAATCAGGGGAGCATCCTCGCCTGCGATATCCACGAAAAGAAGCTGCCGCTGATCCAAAGCGGCGCCGAGCGCCTGGGCGTGGAGATCTTGTCCACCCGCCAGGCCGACGCCAGAAAGCCCTTGCCGGAGCTGCAGAGCCGCTTTGACGCGGTGATCGCCGATGTGCCCTGCTCTGGTCTTGGGGTCATCCGCAAGAAACCCGAAATCCGGGAAAAGACCGAAGAGGAGACCGGGCGGCTGCCCCAAATTCAGCGAGACATTCTGGAGAATATCTCCCGCTGCGTAAAGCCCGGCGGTGTGCTGCTCTATTCCACCTGCACCGTTCTGCGGGAGGAAAACGAGGATGTTGTCGGCTGGTTTCTTAGCCGCCACAGCGATTTTGAAGCAGAAGATTTCACCGTTGGCGCAGGAAGTTCCCAAAAGGGCATGTACACCTTCTGGCCCAATGTGGACGGCACGGACGGATTTTTTGCAGCCAAGCTGAGAAGGAAAATCTGATGAAGAAAGACATATTATCCCTGCTCCCGGAGGAGCTTGAAGCCGATTTTGCGGCCCTTGGCCAGCCCAAATACCGGGCGGGACAGGTGTTCCGCTGGCTTGTACGGGGCGTCCGGGATTTTGACGGCATGAGCGACCTGCCCAAGAGCTTGAGAGAAAAGCTGAAGGAGGAGTATTTCCTCCATGAGCCCAAGGTGCTCAGTAAGCAGGTCTCCCAAATTGACGGCACAATTAAATACCTGTGGGAGCTGAAAGACGGCAACGCCGTCGAAACGGTTGTGATGAGCTATCAGCACGGCAACACCGTCTGCATCTCCTCCCAGGTGGGCTGCCGCCAGGGCTGCGCCTTCTGCGCCTCCACCATCGGCGGACTGGTCCGCTGCCTTGAACCCTCGGAGATGCTGGATGAGGTGCTGTTTTCCCAGCTTGATTCGGGAAAACCCATCTCCAACATCGTACTGATGGGCATCGGCGAGCCGCTGGACAATTTTGATAACGTAATGCGTTTTCTGGAGCTGGTGAACCACCCCAAGGGGATGAACATCGGCATGCGGCATGTCTCTTTGTCCACCTGCGGACTGATCGAGCGCTTCGACGAGCTTGCGGACCGGGATCTGCAGCTCACTCTCTCCGTCTCCCTCCACGCGCCGGATGACGAGACCCGCTCAAAGATCATGCCCGCCAACCGGGGCAGGGGCGTGGGGCCGCTGATCGAGGCCTGCAAAAAATATTACCGGCGTACCGGGAGAAGGATCTCCTTTGAGTATGCCATGATCGACGGGGTAAACGACACGGAATATCACGCAAAGCTCCTGGCCAGGCACGCCAGAGCAGTCTGCGCCCATGTGAACCTTATCCCCTTAAACCATGTTGAGGAGCGGCAGTTCAAGCCCTCCACCCCGGGCCATATGAAGGCTTTTATCAAAATCCTTGAGGACGCCGGGGTAAATGTGACGGTCCGCCGCAAGCTGGGCGGAGACGTGGACGCGTCCTGCGGCCAGCTTCGTCGGAAAATGCAGACGGGAAATAATCGCAGCATAAACAGGTAAAGGATATGATGCAATGAAGAGCTTCGGTCTTACTGACAAGGGAAAAGTCAGAAAGGACAATCAGGACAGTTTTATCATCGAAAAATGCGATGTCAAGGACTGCCTTGTGGTGGCCCTCTGCGACGGTATGGGCGGCGCAAAAGCCGGCGGACTGGCAAGCCAGCTGTCCAACAAGGCCTTTGTCTCCTATATCTACGCAAAGCTCACCTCACGGGTGAACCGTTCGCTGGATTTTCAAAAAACCCTCAAGGACGCCTGCGCTGAGGCCAACGGCGTAGCCTATGAATATTCCCAGTTTGACGAAAAATACAACGGCATGGGCACAACGATCGTGGGCGGTGTTGTTAAGTCCAACGGAAATGGGTATATTATCAATGTGGGGGACAGCCGGGCCTATCATATCTCCCGCCGGCTGAATATCATAACCCAGATCACCAGGGATCATTCGCTGGTGGAGGATCTGGTGGAATTCGGCGCCATAACCAAGGAACAGGCAAAGACCCATCCCCAGCGAAATGTGATCACCAGGGCCCTGGGCTCTGATGCCCAGGTGGAGGCGGACTACTTTACATTCAGTCTTCAGGGAGGGGACTTCCTGCTGCTCTGTTCCGACGGCCTTTCCAATATCGTCTCTGACGACGAGATCCTGGCATACGCAAGAGAATATCCCGACCCGGAGCTGCTCTGCCGCTCGCTGATGAGCAAAGCGCTGAACAGGGGAGCGAGGGATAATGTGACTGTCCTTGCGGTGATGAAATGAGGAGCGCAAATGAACGAGAACGAAAAATACATCGGCAAAATGCTCGATGACCGGTACGAGATATTGGAGTGCATCGGCGAGGGCGGAATGGCCATCGTCTATAAGGCTATGTGTCACCGGCTGAACCGCTATGTTGCCGTGAAGATCATGCGGGATGAGATGGCGGCGGACGAGGAATTTCGCCGGCGTTTCTGTGCTGAGTCCCAGGCTGTCGCAATGCTTTCCCACCCGAATATTGTCGCCGTGTATGATGTGAGCCACAGTGATGACATCGAATACATAGTCATGGAACTGATCGACGGCATCACGCTCAAGCAGTATATGGACCGGCGGGGAAAGTTGTCCTGGAAAGAGACCCTGCATTTTTCCAAGCAGATCGCCAAGGCCCTTTCCCACGCCCATGAACGGGGCATTATCCACCGGGATATCAAGCCACAGAACATCATGCTGCTGCGGGACGGCACCATCAAGGTGGGCGATTTCGGCATCGCCGCCCTGGAAAACGAGCTGGACGAGAACAACGGCCAGGCCATCGGCTCCATCCATTATATCGCACCGGAACAGGCCAGAGGAAACTGCCCGGACGCCAGAAGCGACGTCTATTCCCTGGGCGTGGTGATGTATGAGATGCTGACGGGCCAGCTGCCCTATACCGGAGAAACCATGGGTGAGATCGCGGTAAAGCACATGAACGCGGATCCGGTTCTGCCCCATGAGCTCAACCCCGATATTCCTCCGGAGCTTGAGAGCATTACGCTCAAGGCCATGGCCCCCAAGCTGGAAGACCGCTATCAGTCGGCCAAAGATCTACTTGAGGATCTGGAGGCCATTACCCAGAGCCAGACGAAGGCGGATGAGGATGAAGAGGCAGTGGAAACAGACGCGCCCCGGGTGAAGCCGGTGCGGTCTGTGAGTGAGCTGTCCAAGGAAAAATATAAGCGCCGCCGCAGAAGAGCCTCCCGGGTAAGCTTCCTTTCCGGCACTTTGGGCCTGCTGCTTCTGGCCATATGGCTGGTCAGCTTCCTGTGGAATTTCTGGCTGGAGGATGTTTTCTCTCCTGCAGAGCGGATAGACCTGCCCAACTTTGTGGGCACCGAGTTCCAGGCCATTGAAAACAACGCGGAGCTGATGAATACCTACAGCTTCAATGTGGTCTATGTGATCGATACGGAGAATCCCTCCGGTCTGGTGCTGGACCAGTCGCCGGAGCCGGGGCGCAGTATGATGGTGACGCCCGGCGGGATCCAGGTTGAACTGACGGTCAGCTCCGGCGCGAGCCAGTATGTGGTGCCTGACGTGCTGAACATGAGCTATACCGACGCTGTGGCTGCCATCCAGAACGCGGGCTTCGTGGCGGAGATCGAAAACGCCACCTCGGACAGTGTCGCCCGGAATAACGTGATCAGCACCAGTCCGGCAGCGGGGGAGAGCCTCAGCAGCGGCTCCACGGTCTATCTTCTGGTCAGCAGCGGCACGGAGATTTTATATGTGGAGGTGCCCAATCTGATCGGCAGCACAGAGGACGCCGCCCGGGCCAAGCTGGAGAGCGCCAACCTCAGCTTCGGCGGTTCTGAACGGGTATCCAGTGACCTTGCCGTGGGTACAGTGGTTGGGCAAAGCCTGGACGCCTTTTCCCAGGTGGAGGAGCACGCCAAGGTCTATCTTCAGATCTCCTCCGGACCAAATCCTTAAGGCAGGTATTGCATGGTATCAGGGATAATCATCAAGGCACTCAGCGGCTTTTACTATGTGAAAACCGAAAATGGCATACTGGAATGTAAGGCAAGAGGTCGCTTCCGGCTGGACGGGACCTCGCCGCTGGTAGGGGACCGGGTGCAGTGCAGCCTGGACGCCAACGGCAAAGGCCGGATTGACAGGGTGGAGGACAGAAAAAACTGGTTTGTCCGCCCGGCGGTGGCCAATATTGACGCGCTGGTATTCGTAGCCGCCAACACTAACCCGGTGACAGACCCCTTTCTGATCGACCGGGTCTCCGTCATCGCGGCAGAGGCCGGCTGCGAGCTTGTGATCTGCATCAATAAGGTGGATATCGACAGCGGCGACCAGCTGTACGATATCTTTACCCGGGCCGGTTTTCCTGTCATCCGCACCAGCGCGGCCACAGGCGAGGGGGTCAGCGAATTGCTGAATGTCCTCCGCGGCAAGGTCTGCGCCTTTACCGGCAACTCCGGCGTGGGCAAATCCAGTATTCTCAACGTGCTTCTGCCGGGTATACATATCGAGACCGGGGAAGTCAGCGAGAAGCTGGGCCGTGGCCGCCACACCACAAGGCATGTGGAGCTTTACGAACTGGGGGAGGACACCTATATCGCCGATACGCCCGGCTTTGCCTCCTTTGATATCGAGATGATGCAGACCATCGACAAGGAACAGCTTCAATATGATTTTATCGAGTTTGCCCCTTATCTGGGAAGCTGCCGCTTTAACGACTGCGCCCACCTGAAGGAGCCCGGCTGCGCCGTCACCGCCGCCCTGGCGGAAGGCAAGATCGGCGAGAGCCGGTACAGCGCCTATGCCAGACTCTATGAGCTGACAGCCCAGCATAAGCCCTGGGAAACAAAATAATCCATAAATTACGTCCAACAGAATAATCCGTAAATTACGTCTAACAGACCGTTTTCCGCGTATAATGTAGAGAAACCATTTGCGGGAGGCGGTCTG
>CAMGRL010000023.1 GCA_946061515.1 uncultured Clostridia bacterium | reverse complement strand
CGTCAAGGGCCGTGGTGGGCTCGTCGGCGATCAGGATCTTGGGCTTGCAGGCCAGAGCCATGGCGATCATCACGCGCTGGCGCATACCGCCGGAGAGCTGGTGGGGATACTGCTTCACCACAGCCTCAGGATTGGGGATCTGCACGTCGCGGAGCATCTCGATGGCATGCTGTCTGGCTTCCTTCTTCTTCATGTGCTGGTGGATCATCAGCGGCTCGCTGAGCTGGCGCTCCACGGTGAACACAGGGTTAAGAGAAGTCATGGGCTCCTGGAAAATGACGGAGATGGCGTTGCCGCGGATCTTGTACAACTCTTCGATGCTGAGCTTGGTCAGATCCTTTCCCTCGAAAAGGATCTCGCCGCTCTCGATATAGCCGTTGGAATCCAGAAGCTGAAGAATACTCATGGCGGAGACGGACTTGCCCGAGCCGGACTCGCCCACAACGCCCATGGTCCTTCCCGCTTCCACGGAATAGGACACGTCGTTGACCGCCTTAACAATACCTTTTTTTGTTTTGAAATAGGTATGGAGGTGTTTGATCTCAAGAAGTGACATTCCTGTTCCCCCTTACTTATCAATATTGGACTTGGGATCCAGCACGTCACGGAGGGTATCGCCCACAATGTTGATGCAGATCGTGGTGACGGCCAGGAATCCGGAGGTGAAAACCCACTGCCACCAGTAGTTCTTGATGACGGTGGAGTTATTTGCCCCCTCAAGCATATTGCCCCAGGTGGGTCTCGGGTAGTTGACGCCAAAGCCCAGATAGCTCAGGGAAGACTCTGTCAGCATACAGGTGGCAAAGTCAAGGGTCAGGGTGACAAGGATAACGGAGATCACGTTGGGCAGGATATGCTTGAACGCGATGCGGGCAGCGGAAACACCCATGGCCTTGGCGGAGAGAACATACTCGTTCTCCCTGGCCACCAGGACCTGGCCGCGGACAAGTCTTGCCAGACCCGTCCAGGACAGGACGCCCAGAATGACCATGATGATAAATATTCGCATATTTTCGCTCAACGTCATCTGGCTCATCAGAGAGGAAAGGATCAGCGCGAAGGGCAGGAAGGGTATGGCTGCGAAGATCTCTGTCACACGCATAAGGAACATATCCACTTTACCGCCGAAATAACCGGAGATACAGCCGATAATGATGCCGATGATGGAGGAGATGATGACCGCCACCGCGCCGATGGTCATGGTCATGCGGCCGCCGTTGGCAATGCGCTGGAAAATGTCAGCGCCGTAGCTGTCGGTGCCGAAGAGATAGCCCTTCAGGCCCCATTTGGCGATCAGCTTGCCGCTGTCATCCACCGCGTAGTTCTGGAAAGCGCCGGAATAGACCTGGCTTGCGCCGTTGGCCTTTTTGGGGGCGGTGGACTGGTTGAAGGTATTCTCACCGAAGGAGTATACATTGCCCTTGTTGGTCAGGCCGGTGTAATGATAGGTACCGGCGGCGATGGAAACAAAATACTCATCCTCGGGCAGTACGGGCGCGGGCACCAGATTGGAGCGGAAATCGCCCACAAAGCAGATGGACCCGTCGCTGAGCTGGAGACAGAGGTTGACGCCGGCAACGGTAAAGGACTCGATGGTGCGCTTGCCCAGGAAGCTGCTGAGCTTTTCGGCCTTCTGGTCCAGATTGGCCCGGGCTTCACCGAACAGGCCGCGGGTGCCGGTGTAAACGGACTTGGCGTCCTCCTGCAGGCCAACGATATAGTTGATGGTGAAACCGATATCGGTCAGGCCGGAAACACTGAGGAAGTTATTGAAGTTTGCATAGGTATTCTTGTTGCCCCACAGGTACAGGGTGCCGTCCTGCATCAGGATGGCGGAGCACTGGTAGCCGCAGGCCAGCTTTTTGATCTGGCTCACGTCGATGGTGCCATTCAGAAGCTCGTCGGGCATATAGGCGATGTTGGGGTTATCCCGGGGGGCGTCCGGGTCCTTGATATACTGGCCCAGCTTATAGTTGCCCCAGCAGTAGACCTTGCCCGCCTCGCTGATGGCCACCACATGGTCGATGCCGGCCGCCACCATTGCGATCTTGTCGTTGAGCACTTCCTCGGGAATATCGGCCACATCGATCTTGGTGGTGCCGATGACCGAGTCGCCCCAGACAAAGACCTTGCCGTCGTTGTTGACGCCCACGGAGAAGGAGCCGTAGCTGTCGATCATGCGGACATTATTTTTCAGCTCCGCGGGGACAGACATCATGTCCAGACCGGGGCGGACGTTCTTCTGGGTAACCTCGGTATACGCGTCTTTATAGTTGGTCATAAAGAGAGGCGCGATAAAGACGAAGAGGAACATGGCGATGACGACGCACATGGCGGCGACGGCCAGCTTATGCTCCATAAAGTTGCGGAAGGCCTGCTTTGCGGGAGTGACGATCTCCTCAACATCGTTCACATCGTCCTTTTTCCGGTTTTCCATCTGATCGGCAAATTCCTTGCTGCCGCCGAAGAAGGCGCGCTTCAGCCAGTTCAGAGGATGGAAAGGAGTCCTGTTGTTTTTCTTTTCGCTCATTTTACTATCCTCCCCCCTCACTTATTGACGCGCACGCGCGGGTCGACCAGACCATAGACAATGTCGATGATCAGGTTGCTCAGCAGGGACATCATGACATAGAACATCTGCATCAGCAAAACCACGTCATAGTCCGCCGTACGCAGAGACTTGATCATCAGATCGCCCATACCGTTGAGGGCGAACATCTGCTCGAAGATCAGAGAGCCGGAGAAAATGCCCAGAAACCAGCCGACGACCAGGGTGACGATGGGGATCAGGGCGTTGCGCCAGGCATGGGAGTAGATGACCACCTTTTCCCGCAGGCCCTTTGCCCGGGCCGTCTTGATGCAGTCCATGGAGAGTGCCTCGATCATGGAAGCGCGGACATAGCGGGTCATTCCGCCCAGAGAGCAGAAGGTCATGGTGATCAGGGGCAGGGCTATGTAATACAGGCGGTCAAGCCAGTATTTCATGCCGGTGTAGTTGCTGCCCGGAGTCTTCATTCCGCTGGGCGGGAACCAGCCCAGGATGGAGCAGAAGATCCAGATAAACAAAATGGCAAAGATAAAGGTGGGCAGGCTGTATCCCACAATGGTTATGATCTGGACGCCCTGGTCCAGCTTGCTACCTTTCTTCACCGCGCAGATAATGCCCAGAGGGATGGAGATGCCCAGAGCAAGAATGGTGGCAAAAATGTTGATAAAGATGGTATTCTTCATCGGCGCCACCACCACATTGACCACTTCATCCTTGGCCTCATAGGAGTAGCCGAAGTTCCCCTGAAGAAGGCCGTTATAGCTGCCGTCATAAAGGGGATATACGCCGATCCAGCGCAGATACCGGATGATCTTGTTATCCGTATCGGTGCCGTAACGGCGCTGATATTTCAGATATAACTCGTCGAAGAGCTGATTTCTCTGCTCCTCAGTCAGTCCCTTTTTATAGGACTGGACCTCGGTCCTTGCGTCCGTATAGGCACGGTTGCTGGGAACCAGGTTATATATCATAAACATGATGAAGGACAGGATCAGCAGGACGACCATCATGTACCCTATCCTCTTTAAGACATATTTTCCCATTAAAATTCCTCGTTTTTGTCACCGAAGGGATGACTGATTTTTTTCGGCGGGGACAAAGCTTTTGAAAAACTTTCCTTTACGGAAGCGAAAAAGCCTGACACCACGGGAAGCTGTTCAGGCGAACAGTAAGCTGACAATATACGCCGTAAATCGCGTTAAGAAAGAATGGCCATCGGCTGACATGGGGCAACACAGACAGTTCATACGCAAAGTATTTGACGGCTGAGTCGTATTACCTCTTGTCAACCGATGGCTTTCAGGTTCAGTCGCACAGGAAAGGGCCGAAGCCCTTTCCTGTGTTTTTCTGCGGTCAGACCGGAGACGAATCTGCCTTGCAAGTCAGATCAGGCCAGCCAGAAAACGTCTGCCATATCCTTGATGTAGTATGCGCTGTAGTCGTCATACTCAGCAGGATCGATGGTCAGGTTGTAAGAGTAGTCATATACAGCGGAGGTGAAGCCGGTGGCAAAGTTGAACACGCTGTACATGGGAGTGCCGGAGTAGTAGCCGTAAACAGCAGCCTGATACAGCTCGTCCAGCATGGGAGAGAAGTCGCCGATGTTGTTCTGCACCACGAAGCCGGCGGCGGTCATGTTGTCATTGTTCATGAAGCCGGTGACCAGCTGGTCGGTGAAGGGGTTATCGGAGGTGCCGTACCAGTTCAGAACCAGAGGCATGTAGTAGTCATCGCCAACCTTGGTGGTGACGTAGGCGCCGTCCTTGGACTTGTAGTTGATGTCGTTCTCGGTGACGAAGTCAGCGGGGAGCTTCTTGTAGCGGACGCCCTCGGTGTACTCGTTGCCGTCCTTGTCGTAGATCCAGCCGCCCTCTTCCAGAACAGCGATAGCGCTGTCAACGGAGGTAGCGTAGGCTTCCAGAGTCATGCCCTGCTCAACAGCTGCCTTGTACATCCAGGAACCGGTGTAGTAGGGGCCGTCGGTCACGCCGCCGTAGCCGCCGGTGAAGTCCTTAGCGAAGGTGGCGCGGTCCATGCAGTAGGCGATAGCCTGGCGGACCTCGGTGAACTGGGCGGGGCCGTAGTCGGCACGGAAGCCCAGCTTGCCGTAGCCGGCGCGGCTGTAGTGGGTGTAAACATATGCGCCGTTGGAGCCGTCTGCCAGTGCGATAGCCTCGTTGGTCTCATCGCCGCCGGTGATGCCCGCAACGCAGTCCAGGTTGCCGGACTTAAGGTCTTCAAGCTGGGTCTTGGAGATGATCTTCTTGTAAACGACCTTCTCGATGGAGGGAGTGGTGCCCTCGTAGTTGCCCTTGAAGTAGGGGTTGAGCGTCAGAACTGCGGACTTATCGGTGTCGTCGTAGGAGGCGACGCAGTAAGGACCGGAGTACGGATAGGTGTCGTCGGTGTTGAGGGAGGTGTCAACAATGTGCTGAGCCAGGACGTAGCTGTCGCCTTCCTTGGCGTAGAAGTCGTCGGTGAAGTAGCAGCCGTTGCCGTCATCAACGATGTCGGCATCGCCGATCCACATCTGACGGGCCATTGCGGAGAAGGAAGCGTAGGTCACGTCGTAGAAGTAGGGCAGGTAATCAGCGCTGATGGTGACGGAGAAGGTGTAGTCGTCGATCAGGTGCAGACCGGCGAATTCCTTGCTGCCGCTGCCTTCGGTGCCGTCGTAAGTATTGAACTCAGCAAAGCCGGCGATGGAACGGCCGGACTGGTGATCCTTGCCTGCGGCCTGAACAGCAACAGGAGAGGAGAAAGCCATGGTGAAGGCCAGGTAGTCCTTGGCGGTGACAGCGCTGCCATCGCTGAACTTCAGGTCGTCATAGATGGTGACGGTGTAGGTCTTGGTGCCGTCGTCGTTCTCGGTGATGTCGTGCTCTTTAACGACGGTGTCGTTCCACTGATAGCCGCCTTCCTTGGTGACGGAGACGGTCTCCAGACCGACGGTCATATTCTGAACGTCAAGGTCGGAAGCGCCGGGGTTGGTGCCGCCGAATGCAGCGTAACGGAACTTGCCGGACAGCTCGGTGGAGTTGCCGATGATGATGCTGTTGTCAGCCTTCTCGGAGGTCCAGTCGATCAGAGCGCTGGCGGGGCTCCAGTAGGGGTTGGTGGGGAACTCGTCAACGCCCTTGATCTGTGCGTTGTACAGATCGTAGTACTCGTTGGAGTAGAGGGGGATCTCGGGGAGCAGTGCATTCCAGCGCTGGATGTACAGCTTCCACCATGCGGCGTAGACATCGTCCTCGGTTGCGAAATTGGAACCTTCGGTGGTGATATCATAGACCATTGCGCGGGACAGGAAGTCCAGGCCCAGCTCGTGCTGCTCGCCGTTGACCTCGATGTAGGCAAAGCCGGTCTCGGGATCCTCGGTCACGTCAGCGATACGGATCTCCAGATCGTTGTCCTTCATGTACTGGTACAGGGAAACATAGTCGGTGCCGTATTCGTATTTTGCCAGGTTGATCAGAGTCTCTTCCACGGCGGGAGACTCTTCCACAGGAGCAGCGGATTCGGCAGGAGCTGCAGACTCAGCGGGAGCAGAGTTGCCGCAGGCGCACAGCGCAAAAACCATTGCTACTGCAAGAAGCATCGCAAGAAACTTCTTCATTTTTTTCCTCCTAAACATTATTTGAACTATTATATTAAGGCCCGATCGGTTGGGCCATAGTTCACAAAGAAGAGATGATTGATTCTCCCCTGCCGTTTCACCGCAAGGGGAAACGGCACAGCTGCTTTGTGCCGGCACAAAGCTGCATCATATAATATACTTAATATAAATATTATACAGCACTGATGGTTTGATTTCAAGTGAATTAGCCAATTTTAGCAATATTGACAATTTTTTATTCCCGAAAAGCGCGGGAATACATCGCATCATAGAGAAATTGCAGTGCATGGATAAAGTGCCGTACACAACATATTCCGTTTTCAGCCCAAAGCGGGGTCATAGACGGCGCGGGCGCCGCCGATGAATTTGGGTCGGACCCGGGCGGCAAGCACCGTGGCCTCCCCTATTCTGTTGTTTTCCAGCCTGACGGGGACGGCCACCTTTTTCAGGTGCATCCCGATCAGGGTAAAGCCGATATCCAGCCCCGCGTCGGCCCGGATCTCCTCCAGGGCCACGGGATCGGCAAAGGCGGCGTAGGCAGCGGTGGCAAAGGAGCCGCCGGCCTTGGGTGCCGGGACCACGTTGACGATCTCCGCCCCGGGACAGGCGGCGCGCTCGGTAATGATCGCACGGTTCAGATGCTCGCAGCACTGGGCGGCAAGGAAGATCCCCTTTTCCCGCAGGGCGTCGTAAATGCCGGAAAAGACGATTTTCGCCGTCTCCGGAGAGGAATGAGAGCCAATCTTGTCCCCCAGAATCTCGCTGGTGGAGCAGCCCACCACAAGGATCTGGCCCTGGTGCAGCCCGGCCTTTTCGATGATCTCTTCAGCCGCCGCTTTGGCCTGGGTGTAGAGCAGATTTTCTTCCATGACAGCCCCCTGTTTCTTTAACAAATGTGAGTTTATATTATACACGCTTTATGGTAATAATTCAATAGATAAAATTGGGCAGGGGCCGGATTTTGCGGGTGCATCGTGCTCCCCCCTACATTACCTCTTCACTATTCACTATTCACTCTTCACTAATAAAAAGCTCCCCGATAGAAACCGGAGAGCTTTTTTACGATTCAGAACGCAAACAGCGCGCCTACGGCGGCGGAGCCCAGGATGAAAAACACCGGGTGGAGCTTTTTCAGGGGCTTGACGTACCTTGTCAGCACAATCAGCACGGCGGCAAGGGCGATGGCCTTCCATTGGAACAGATTCATCAGCACCCCGGTCTGTTTGTACAGGTCAACGTCGAACAGGGCGATCTTCACCACCAGCAGCCCGGCGGCGGCGATCAGGCCCACAGAGCAGGGGCGCAGACCGTAAAAGGCGGCGTCCACATACTTATTCTGCCGGAAGGCGGCCAGAACCCTGGCGATGATGAGGATGATGATGACGGAAGGGGTAATCAGCCCCAGGGTGGCGACCACCGCGCCGGGGACGCCGGCGGCGGTAAAGCCCACATAGGTGGCCATGTTCACGCCGATGGGGCCGGGGGTGGACTCGGACACGGCGATCATGTCCGCAAGCTGGGCGTGGGTGAACCAGCCGGTGGCGTCGGACATGCTGTACAGGAAGGGCAGCGTGGCCATTCCCCCGCCCACGGCGAAAAGGCCGGTTTTGAAAAACTCCCAGAACAGGCGCAGACACAGCATCATTTCCCGCGCACCCCCAGTCTGGTGAGCAGGATGCCCGCGGCGGCGCAGACCACCACATAGACCACCGGGGAGACGTCCAGAAACACGGACAGCACAAACACCCCCAGGCAGAGGCACAGCGCCCCCTTATCCGGCACGGCGCTCTTCCACAGCTTCACCACCGCGTTGAAGATCAGCACGCAGACGCAGACACGGATGCCCGCGAAGGCGCTTTTCACCGCCGGGATGTCCGCAAAATTGGTGAGAATACCGGCGATGACGCAGATAATGACCAGGGAGGGAAAGACCACGCCCAGGGTGGCCACGATGCCGCCGATATTTCCGGCGCATTTCTGCCCGATAAAGGTGGCGGTGTTCACGGCGATGACCCCCGGGGTGCACTGGCCCACGGCGTAATAGTCCATCAGCTCCTCGCTGCTGGCCCAGCCGTGCTTATCCACGATCTCCCGCTCTAAAATGGGGATCATGGCGTAGCCCCCGCCGAAGGTCATTACGCCGACTTTGGCAAAGGCGATGAACAGCGCGAAAAGATTCATTTACCCAGCGCCTCGGCGTACTTGATGTATTTGGCGATGCGCTCCTCGCAGTCGGCACTGCTCTGGCCCCGGATCAGCAGGTAGACCTTGATCTTGGGCTCGGTGCCGGAGGGACGGATGATGAAGCTGCTGCCGTCGGCCAGCTCGAAGTAGAGCACGTTGGAGCCGGAAAAGGGGGTCTTGTCCACCTTTCCCAGGCCCGCCACGAAGATGCTGCCGTCCTGGTAGTCCCGCAGGCGGATGACCTCCTCCCCGCCGATCTCCGTGGGGGGATTTTCCCGCAGACTGCTCATCAGAGCCTTCATCTTCTGCAGGCCGTCCAGACCGGGCATGACCAGGTTCAGGGTCTTTTCCTTATACCAGCCGTACTTCTCGTACAGGGCGTTCAGAGCGTCCAGCAGGGTCATGCCCTTCTGGTAATAGTGGGCTGCCATCTCGGCCACCATCATGGAGGCGGTGACGGCGTCCTTGTCGCGGACATAGTCGCCCATCATGTAGCCATAGCTCTCCTCAAAGGCGAAAATGTATTTATAGCTGCCGGCGGCCTCCCAGGCGGCCACACGCTCGGCCATGAACTTGAAGCCGGTGAAGGTGTCCTCAAAGTGGACGCCGTTCTGCTCGGCCACCACTCTGGCCATGCCGGTGGAGACGATGCTGGACAGAGCGCCGGCGTTTTCGGGCAGGGTGCCGGTGGCCTTCTTGGCGCTGATCACATAGTCCAGCAACAGCACGCCCATCTGGTTGCCGCTGATGGTGACGTACTCGTCCCCGGAGCGGACCATGGTGCCGATGCGGTCAGAGTCCGGGTCGGTGCCGATGATCAGGTCGCTGCCCACCTTCTTGGCCAGGTCGATGGCCAGATAAAAGCCCTCGGGATTTTCCGGGTTGGGGCTTTCCACCGTGGGGAAGCTGCCGTCGATAACCATCTGCTCGGGCACGGGGTACAGGTGCTTGATGCCCAGGCGCTTCAGTGCCTCGGGCACCAGCTTGTAGCCGCAGCCGTGGAAGGGGGTGTAGACAATTTTGAAGTCGTCGGCCACGGCGGCCACGGCCTCTTTGTCGATGGCCTGGGAGAGAACCTGCTGAAGGAAAGCCTCGTCGGTCTCCTGGCCCAGGATCTCGATCTTGCCGGCCTTCACGGCCTCGTCAAAGTCGCAGGTCTTGAAGCCGGTGAAAATGTCGATAGCCTCCATCTGCTGGGCGATGGCCTCTGCCTTCTGGGGAGGCAGCTGGGCGCCGTCGGACCAGTAGACCTTATAGCCGTTATACTCCTTGGGGTTGTGGCTGGCGGTGATGTTCAGACCGGCGGCGGTGCCGTAGTGCAGCACGGCAAAGCTCAGCTCTGGTGTGGGGCGCAGATCCTCGAAAATGCGGACGTGGATGCCGTTTGCGGCCATGACGCAGGCGGCCTCACGGGCAAACTCGCTGCCGTTGAGACGGCAGTCTCTGGCGATGGCGATGCCCTTTGCCATGGCCTCCTCGCCCTCGGCCACGATCACGTTGGCAAAGGCCTGGGTGGCGTGGCGGATGACGTGTATGTTCATGTGGTGCAGTCCCAGCTTCATGGTGCCGCGCAGGCCGGCGGTGCCGAACTCCAGGGGGGCGAAGAAGCGGTTTTCGATTTCCTTCTCGTCGCCGGCGATGGCGTTGAGCTCGTTCCACTCCTCCTCGCTGAGGGCGGGGCTGTCCAGCCAGCGCTGGTACTCTTCTTTATAATTCCTCATGGTTCATTTCTCCTTCACATAGTACTTTTGCATCGTTATATAAGCTCTTGGGCACAAGGATATCCACTCCCTGGCCGCTGATTCCCAGTATCAGGCGGCCGAAGCTGCCGTCGCCGGGGTAGCGGCGCAGGCAGGGAATACCGTATGCCTCAAGCATGTTCACCAGAAGCTCGTCGCTGAGATCAATATTTTTGCGGCAGCACAGGAAAACCGGCTCCTCCGGCTCCCCATGCTCGTCCCGGGGCCAGCGCTCCGACAGATCGCCGATGGGGGTGCTCCCCCACTCCAGGTCCTTCTCCTTTTCCATAAGCGCTTCCTCCGTTCATTTATGGTATTTTGAGCCCTCGTTGATCTTAAATCCCCGGTAGATCTGTTCCATGAGCATTACCCGGGCCAGATGGTGGGGAAAGGTCATCTCCGACATGCTCAATCGCAGGTCCGCCGCGGCCTTCACCCGGGGCGACAGCCCGTAAGAGCCGCCGATGATGAAGCAGAGCCGGGGTTTCCCCGAGCCCTCCTGCCGGGCGATCAACTCCGCCAGCTTTTCGCTGGGCATCTGCCGGCCCTCCACGCAGAGGGCCACAGTATAAGCGTCCGTTGGGATGGATTTGACGATCCCGGCGGCCTCCTTTTCCAGGGCCGCTGCGATCTCCTTTTGTGAAGGGGCGTCCGGGAGCCGGACTTCCGCCAGCTCCGTCAGTTCAAAGCGGCAGTATGCCCCCAGCCGCTTGGCATATTCGGAAAACGCGTCCAGATAGAACTTTTCCCGCATTTTTCCCACACAGATCAGCTTTACCGCGAGCACAGACAGCCCTCCCCCACCTTCAGGCGCAGACAGCCGTACACCGGCGCGCAGTAGAGCTCCACGGGGAGCCCCGCCGTGCTCTCTCCCGCGGCACGCATGGCCAGGGCCGGGGTGTTGTTCTCCCGGCTCAGATGGCCCAAAATGATCTGCCTTGTGCCGCCCAGGGCCAGCTTCCGGGCCAAATCCGCGCAGCAGGCGTTGGAGAGATGGCCGCTGTCGGACAAAATGCGCCGTTTCAGATAGACCGGGTAGGGCCCGTAGCGGAGCATCTCCTCGTCGTGGTTGGATTCAATTAAAACCGCGTCCGCGCCGGAGAGGGCGTCGAACACCTCCTCCGTCACATGGCCCATGTCGGTGGCCAGGGCAAAGACCCCGCCGCCCTCGATGCGGTAGCCCACGCTCTCGTCGGTGTCGTGGGGCGTGTGGAAAGCGGTGACGGACAAGTCGCCGATTTCAAAGGGCTCGTTCACCGGAATGACGTGCAGATAAGGCTCCGCCTCTGGCAGACAGCCCCGCAGGCGGTTTGCCACAGTGCGGGGGGCGTAGACCGGAACAGCGTAGTATTTCATCAGCATTTTCAGGCCGGAAATATGATCGGAGTGCTCATGGGTAATGAGCACTCCGCCGATTTCGCGCATTGAAAGACCTGACTGCGCAAGGGATTGTTCGATTCTGCGCTTGGAAATTCCGGCGTCGATCAATATATGGGATCTGCCGCTGGACAGCAACAGACAATTTCCACTGGAACCGCTGGCAAAAACACAAAGCTCCATCAGCTGATGCAGACGATCCTTTCCGCACCGTCGGAGTCGTCAGGAAAGTCTACCACTTCGATCTCCGCGCCCAGGGCCTTGAGCTTGCCAACAAAGTTTTCGTAACCGCGCTCGATAAAGTGGATATCCTCCACCACGGTGGTGCCGGCAGCGCACATGCCGGCGATGACCATGGCCGCGCCGGCCCGCAGATCGCAGGCCTGGACCACCGCGCCGGTGAGCTTGGCGCCGCCCTCGATGACGGCCACCCGGCCGTCCACCTGGACCTCCGCGCCCATTTTGCGCAGCTCGTTGACGTATTTAAAGCGGTTGTCGTAAATGCCTTCCGTGATCACCGAGGTGCCGTTTGCCAGGCACAACAGGGTGCCCATCTGGGGCTGCATGTCCGTGGGGAAGCCGGGATAGGGCAGGGTCTTGATATTGGCCTTGCGCAGGGTGCTGGCCCCCTTGACCAGGACCGAGTCCTCGTATTCCTGGACGATGGTGCCGGTCTCCCGGAGCTTTGCGCTGATGCACTCCAGATGCTTGGGGATCACGTTTTTCACCAGCACCTCTCCCCCGGTGGCGGCGGCGGCTACCATGTAGGTGCCGGCCTCGATCTGGTCGGGGATGATGGTGTAGGTGCCGCCGTGGAGCTTATCCACGCCGTTGACCTTCACCGTGTCGGTGCCCGCGCCGCGAATGTCCGCGCCCATGGAGTTGAGGAAGTTGGCCAGGTCCACAATATGGGGCTCCCGGGCGGCGTTTTCGATGATGGTGCGGCCCTGGGCCAGGGTGGCCGCAAGGATGATGTTCATGGTGGCGCCCACGGACACCTTGTCCAGGTAGATCCGCGCGCCGTGGAGCCTGCCGTCTCTGGCGTCGGCGTAGACAAAGCCGTTTTTCACGTCCACGTCCGCGCCCAGGGCGGTCATGCCCTTGATGTGCTGCTCGATGGGCCGCACGCCGAAATTGCAGCCGCCGGGCATAGTGGTCTTGGCGCAGCCGAAACGGCCCAGCATTGCGCCGATGAGATAATAGGAGGCCCTGATCTTACGGGTAAGGTCAAAGGGAACGTCCTGATAATGCACGTCCGTGCAGTCGATTTCGATGGTAGAATTATTGATAAACCGGACCTTCGCGCCCATATGGGTCAGAATGGTCAGGAGCATATCGGTGTCGCTGATCTGGGGCATGTTCTCTATGCGGCAGACGCCGTTGACCATCAGAGCCGCGGGGATGATCGCCACGGCCGCGTTCTTCGCGCCGCTGATCTCCACTTCGCCGTGCAGCATAGTGCCGCCTTTTATCACGTATTTTTCCAAGATTTTGCACCTTCCAATTTCGGTTGACAGGTTGGCCTGCCTACCCGATTTTTAATTTTACCATACCATGAGGAAAAAGGCAAGCTTTTATCGGCTTGCTGGTCTGTTCCGGGGTTTCCCATGTCCGGCACGGGCGACCGCAAGGGTCGCCCCTACGGTTTTTTAGGAGACGGATGTAGGGGCGACCCTTGCGGTCGCCCGTGTAAGTCACGGACAGAGTCTTCGGCACATCGTGCCGCGGTTATTTCTTCCGTTCTGCCAGGTATTTCTCCGCCTTCAGCACGGCCACGATGGTCTTGGCGTCGTCAATCTCGCCGTCCATGACCATCCGGGACAGCTGGCTGAGGGGGATCTTTTCCACGTTCAGGAATTCGTCCTGATCCGGGTGGCATTCCCCGGCGTGCAGGCCCATGGCCAGATAGATATGCAGCACCTCCGTGGAAAAACCGGGAGAAGTGCAGCAGCCGCCCAGATACACCAGCTCATCCGCCGTGAAGCCGGTCTCCTCGGAAAGCTCGCGCACGGCGCATTCCCTGTGGTCCTCGCCGTATTCCAGCTTACCCGCCGGAGCCTCCAGCATCATCCGACTGAAGGGATAGCGGAACTGGCGCACCATATAACAGCTTCCATCCTCATCCACAGGCAGGATGGTCACGCCGCCCGGGTGCTCCACCACTTCCCGCTTTACCACCTTGCCGGTATAAAGCTCCGCGTCGTCCAGGCGGACGCGGACAATGATCCCTTTATATTTTTCAACGCTGCCAACCGGCCGCTCAAGATACTCCATATCAAATCACTCCTTTGGGAAAACCTGTGCATAATAAATTAATTTACATAATAACCATGAGCAGTATAACACAGGCTGAGGAAGATTTCCATATTTTTTTAGTAGAAATCCACCGGATTTTTTTGTAGAATTTAAATATCCGGGAACTATTTGTGCCAATTTGGCAAAGAAGAGGTAACAAAATGGATACATATTTGATTTCAGAAGATTCGGTGGCCCTGCTGCTGCCGGAAAATGTGGAGCCGGACGTGGGCCGGACGGTGCGGCTGCTGCTGTGCATGGCGGGCTTTGCGCCCTGGGCGCGGGTGGAGGCGGAGCTATTCAGTCTCAACGGCGCTTCCCTGCTGCTGGCCCGGCCCGCGCCGCCCCGCACAAGGCGGCTTCGGGGCCATGAGCCCCGGCTGAACAGAAGGTCATAGAAATTTTTCTTTTATTTTTCCTTATAGTGTGGTAGAATGTTTTGCACCACGGAAAAAGGAAGTGAAAGCAGTGTCGGCAAAGCAGAAGGGCGTGAAGGAGATCACCTCCAACCGCAAGGCCTTCCACGAATACTTTGTGCTTGAGCGCTTCGAGGCCGGCATTGAGCTTGCCGGAACGGAGGTCAAGTCCATCCGGGGCGGCAACGTGAATTTGAAGGACGCTTTCTGCACCATCAAAAACGGCGAGCTTTTCATCCGGGGTATGCACATCAGTCCCTATGAGCACGGCAATATCTTCAATAAAGACCCGGTGCGGCCCCGCCGCCTTCTGATGCACAAGCGGGAGATTCTGAAGCTCAACGCCCGCGTCATGCAGGACGGCGTGGCGCTCATCCCTCTCTCCCTGTACTTCAAGGACAGCCGGGTAAAGGTGGAGCTGGGTCTGTGCAAGGGCAAAAAGCTCCACGACAAGCGTGACAGCGAGGCTGACCGCCAGTCCAAACGGGACATAGACAGAATGATGAAGGAGAGAAATTACGCATGAGCAACCCTATCGTTACCATTGAAATGGAAAACGGCGACGTCATCAAGGCGGAGCTCTACCCCGAAGTGGCCCCCAACACCGTCAACAACTTTATCTCCCTGATTAACAAGGGCTTTTACGACGGCGTGATCTTCCACCGGGTCATCCCCGGCTTTATGATCCAGGGCGGCGACCCCCAGGGCACCGGCACCGGCGGCCCCGGCTACAGCATCAGAGGCGAGTTCAGCTCCAACCGCTTCCTCAACGAGCTGAAGCACACCAGAGGCGTGCTGTCCATGGCCCGCACCATGGACCCCAACTCCGCCGGAAGCCAGTTTTTCATCATGCATGAGGACGCCCCCCACCTGGACGGCCAGTACGCCGCCTTCGGCAAGGTCGTCGAGGGCATGGAGGCCGTGGACAAAATCGCCGCGACGCGCACCAACTACAACGACAAGCCCCGGATCAACCAGACCATGAAGAAGGTCACGGTGGAGACCTTCGGCGTGGACTATCCCGAACCGGTGAAGCGCTGAGTTTTAGTAATGTAAACCTGCGGGGAGCGGTACTTCCGCTCCCCTGCCCCCGATGCGGTGCCGTATAACAAATAAAAATGAAAAAGTATTTTTCATTTTTATATGTTATATGGGGATGCACTGGTTTCGACGGGGGTGTGGAGGCAGGAATAGCGGGCGGATGCGCCTACCATCCTTAAAATGGGCACTTTATAAATTAAAGAACAACGACAATACTGTTCTTCTCGCTGCTTAATTAGCGAGCGTCCCGCCCGGGAGGACCACGGCCCGGGATGGGGCGTCGATCAGTGGTGAACATGCGTGCGCAAAGCTTTGAGCGCACCATGCACAATGAAGCTACCAAGTCCCCGAGCATGACGGCTTGCGCCGGGATGAGGGAATGTAAATAACCGTCTGCGCCCGGAGAAGTTCCTGTCAAAGCGCTTTCGGACGGGGGTTCGATTCCCCCCATCTCCACCAAAAATCCCGAATGCGAAAGCGTTCGGGATTTTTACTTATTACCTCTTCACTATTCACTCTTCACTCAGTCCGCGCATTCGGGATTTTTGGGAAGTAAGAAGGAATAGTGAAGAGTGAAGAAGTTAAGGTGTCCGCTTCGCGGGCGATTAAGGAATATTTGTCACGCCATAGCAGAGCGCATGTTTATTTCACATTTGCCCTCAGGCAAATATTTCACTAAAATAACCTGTCATTCTGAACCGCGCAGCGGTGAAGAATCCCGTGGATAGAAGTGCGGAGCAAAACCATACGGGATCCTTCGCTTCGCTCAGGATGGCACGAATGGTTACTACACTATACAGGCTGTTATGCTACACTGACCAGAAATTCAATCCAGTAAATCCGTTTGGGAGCAGCAAAATGACAGAAACCTTCGAGATCATCCATTCCAAAAGAAAAACCGTGTCCATTCAGATCAAGAGCGACGGCCGGGTCGTTGTCCGTGCGCCGCTGCGCATGTCCAGGGCGGACATCACGCGGCTGGTGGAGGAAAAATCGGGCTGGATCGAAAAGCATCTGGCCGAACTTCGCCGGCAGAGCGGCAGCGCGGAACCGGCCTTCACCGCCGGGCAGCTGCGCCAGCTGGCCGAGGCGGCCCGACAGGATCTCCCCCGCCGGGCCGCCCGGTTTTCCCCTCTGGTGGGCGTGTCCTACGGGCGCATCACCATCCGGGCTCAGAAGAGCCGCTGGGGCTCCTGCTCGTCCAAAGGGAACCTGAATTTCAACTGCCTGCTGATGCTCTGCCCCGAGGAGGTGCGGGACTATGTTGTGGTCCATGAGCTCTGCCACCGGAAGGAAATGAACCACTCCGACCGTTTCTGGCAGGAGCTTGCCCGGGTACTCTCTGATTATGAGAAGCAGCGCAAATGGCTCAAGACCAACGGAAGCGCCCTTATCTGCAGACTGCCTTAAACACACATGACAGAACGCGCCACACAACCGGGCGGAATCAGGATGACAGCATGTTTTTGCTCCGGCAGGCAGGCGGCCACGCAGGGCCGCCCCTACGGTCCGACTGAAACAGTGCTGCAAAATGGCTCCCCTTGTCAGGGGAGCTGGCACGGCAAAGCCGTGACTGAGGGGTAGTCAAAGGTAGTGGTGAAGCAAACCCCTTCGCCCCTGCGGGGGCACCTCCCCTGTTAGGGGAGGCTTTAGGGCGGCCCCTGCTGTTGCTCAGAAGGACAGAGGGCAGGAAAGAGTGAATAGTGAAGAAGTAAAGTGGCCGCAAAGCGGCCGGATCAAAATTTGTCGCCGCAGGCGACACTACACCTATTCACTATTCACTATTCACTATTCACTATTACTTATTACTTCGCCTACCCGTCCGCCGGGGCGGATTTCATGAAAAAAGCACCCTTTCGGGTACTTTTTTCTTTATTGGTTCCCTTCTCCGTAGAGGAAATCATGCAGAATTTGGGAATTGGTCTCAAAGTCCACTGCGAAAAGTCCCCTGCCCTGCAGGCCGATCATGCCGCCGTAGGTCCCCTCCACAGGAATGGTCATCTGCTCAAACTGCACGCCCAGGAAGCCCGGAAGCTGGGCCATAAGCTCCAGGATCTCCAGTTTGGTAAAATTGGTCTGCACATAGGGCAAAATGGCGTCGCAGAGCGCGTTCAGGGTTTTTACATCCGCGCCCCGGATGCTGTTCATGCAGGCCTGAATGACGGTCCGCTGCCGCTTCACCCGGCTCCAGTCGCTGTCGATGGCCCGCAAGCGGGCGTAACTCAGGGCGGTCTCGCCGTTCAGGTGGTTCATGCCCGCTTGAAGCGCGTTCCCTCCTCCGTTGAGATAATTCGCCTCCGCGGCGGTCAGCTCCACGTCGATGCCGCCTAAGATATCCACGATGTTTTTCACCGAGGTGAAGTTCAGGCGCACATAGTGGTCCACATCCACGTTAAAGCAGGTCTGTACCTCTTTGAGCATCAGTGAGGCGCCGCCGTAACGGAAGCAGTGGGTCAGCCAGTCGTACTCTCCCTCATATTCGCCCTCCAGGATAGGCACGCCCATGCCGCGCTCCAGGCTGACCAGCTTGGCGGTTTTCTCTTTCAGATCCAGGCTGAGAATGATGATGGAGTCCGCCCGGGCGGAGGAAAACTCCACCGTGCGCTCGTCCGTGCCCAGGATCAGGACGTTGAGGATGTCGTCATCGGTCTGGGTCTCCCCCTGGGGCAGGGCCGAGGGATCCTTCATCTCCAGCCCGGAGAGATCCACGCTGAAGCCCTCTTCTTCGCTCTCCTCCACTGGGGAGGGGCTTTCGATGCTGCCGTCGCTGTAGTCGATCAGACTCAGCTTGCTGTTGACAAACAGCGCCGCCGCACCGACCATGACCAGAACCAAAACCAATATGGCGAGCAGGGCGATGAGCCAGCCCCGGCGCTTTTTCTTCGGTTTGCTGTGCATTGAACGTCTCCTTTCGGAAATGGCTTTTCTTTTGCATTTTCTGTTTTTATTATATATCTTCCTGAGCCAAAACGCAACACGCTGATAAATTCAGGCAAAATTGGCAATGTTTTTGGCCATTTCGGCTGTGTACATTTTCAGACGTTTATGCTATACTTGATAAAAATGGATATTGCGCCCTTTTTCAGGGCTTTTTCGGGAGAAAGTACAGTGGACATTTTGGAAAAAATCAACATGAAAAAAATCGTTCGCGTCGCGGTGTTGCTTCTGGCTGATCTTGTACTGATCAACCTGGCCCAATTCCTGGCGCTTTTCATTCGTTTTGAGTTTTCCATGGCCGCTCTGGTGGAGAGCGGCTTTCTGGAGAGCGTGATCAGCTTTGCGCCGGTTTATTCCCTGCTGTGCATATTCATCTTTGCCTTTTTCGGACTTTACAACAGTCTGTGGGCCTATGTGAGCATGAAGGAAGCCATGCACGCCGGGCTGGCCGCCGTGATCACAGGGCTGCTCCAGTATTTCCTCATGACCGTGCTCAAGCTGTCCGTACCCAGAAGCTTCCCGGTGATGAACATTCTGCTGCTGGCCTTTTTCATCGTTGTGGAGCGCTTTGCCTACCGCTTGGTCCGCACGATCTATCAGGAGCACGGCTACGACCGGCGGGTGCGTACCATGCTCATCGGCGCAGGCGCCGGAGGGGATCTGGTGATCCGGGAGCTGTCCACCAGCCCCCAGTCTCACAACCGAATCGTCTGCATCATTGACGATAAGCGGAAAAAGCATGGCATGCAGCTGGCTGGGATCCCTGTGGTGGGCGGACGGGACAAGATCATTGACGCGGTGAAGCGCTATCGGGTCAGCGAGATCATTTTCGCCATTCCCTCCTGCAGCCATTCCCAGCGCCGGGAGATTTTGAACATCTGCCAGAGCACCGGCTGCTCCATCAAAACCCTGCCCGGTCTTGTGGATATCGCCAACGGCAAGGTGACGGTGCAGAAGCTGCGCAAAGTGGATATCGAGGACCTTTTGGGACGGGACAGCGTCAGCGTCAACTCCGGGGAGATCGGCGAGCATATCCGGGGCAAGACTGTCCTGGTGACCGGTGGCGGCGGCAGCATCGGCAGCGAGCTCTGCCGTCAGGTGGCAAAAAATCAGCCCCGGCGGCTGGTCATCTTCGATATCTATGAAAACAACGCCTATGCCATCCAGCAGGAGCTGCTGCGGACCTGCCCCGGTCTGGATCTGGTGGTGCTCATCGGTTCCGTGCGGGATAAAAAGCGGGTTCGCATGATCTTCGAGCAATACCGGCCGGAGATCGTCTACCACGCGGCGGCCCACAAGCACGTCCCCCTGATGGAGGACAGCCCCAACGAGGCCGTGAAGAACAACGTTTTCGGTACATACAATGTGGCGGAGGCGGCAGATGAATTCGGCGTGGAGACCTTTGTACTGATCTCCTCGGACAAGGCAGTGAACCCCACCAACGTCATGGGGGCCACAAAGCGCATCTGCGAGATGATCATCCAGATGTTTGCCCGCCGTTCCGGCAGCACCCGGTTCGTGGCGGTGCGCTTCGGCAATGTGCTGGGCAGCAACGGCAGCGTCATCCCCCTGTTTCGCCGTCAGATCGAGACCGGCGGCCCCGTCACCGTGACCCACCGGGACATTATCCGCTACTTTATGACCATTCCCGAGGCGGTGTCCCTGGTGATGCAGGCCGGGGTCTACGCCAAAGGCGGCGAGATCTTCGTGCTGGACATGGGCGACCCTGTGCGGATCGACGATCTGGCCCGGAAAATGATCCGGCTCTCCGGCCTGGAACCGGATGTGGACATCAAGATCGTCTATACCGGCCTTCGCCCCGGCGAGAAGCTGTATGAGGAGCTGCTCATGAGCGAGGAGGGCCTGGAGAAAACGGCCAACAATCTGATTTTTGTGGGCCACCCCAACGGCTTTTCCGACGAAGAGCTGGTAAAAGGTCTGGACAAGCTCTATGCTTTGTGCCAGGATAATTCGCCGGACATCTGCGATGAGATCGCTTCCATCGTAAAGACCTATCACCGGAAGACTGAGCCCCTTCCCGCGCCGGAAGAAGAGGAAGTACCGGAGCACGAAGAAGAAAAGGTCCCGGTTCACAGCTGAAAATATTTGAAAACGCTCCCGCAAGGCGGGAGCGTTTTTCGTCTATATGGTCATATGCCGTGGTATTTTTCTTTTGTCTCGCAGTAAATGCAGCGGTACAGATCGTGCTCCCGGTTTACCAGCTTGAACACATGGTCCAGCTCCTGCTCCGTGGTGGTGATGCAGCGGGAGTTGCGGCATTTGATCACGTTTCTCAGGTAAAGGCCCTCGTCCGGCTCCGGCTTTTCCGGCTTGTCCGCTTCCTCAAGGAGCTTGAGGATCAGGGCCATGCGCATATACTTGCCGTAGAGCGCCTGCTTGAAATAGCAGGCCCGGGGGTCGCTGTCCACGGCCACGCTGATTTCATTCACCCGGGGCAGCGGATGGAGCACGCACATGTCCGCCTTTGCGGCCTGCATCTTCTCCGGCGTAAGAATATAGCTGTCCTTCAGGCGGAAATACTCCTCCTCGCTGGGAAAGCGCTCCCGCTGGATGCGGGTCATATACAGGATGTCCAGCTCCGGTATGGCCTCTTCCAGACTGGTGGTCTGGATATATTCCACGCCCTTTTCCACCAGCACGCCCTTTTTCACATAGCTGGGCAGCTTCAGCTCCTCCGGGGAGATGAGCACCACCTTGATTCCCTCATAGCGGGACATGGCCTCCAGCAGAGAGTGTACCGTGCGGCCGTATTTCAAATCGCCGCAGAGGCCGATGGTCAGATGGTCCAGCCTCCCCTTTTCCCGGTAGATGGTCAACAGGTCGGCCAGGGTCTGGGTGGGGTGGTTGTGGCCGCCGTCGCCGGCGTTGATGACGGGAATGGAGGCGTTGAGGGAGGCCACATAGGGCGCGCCCTCCTTGGGATGGCGCATGGCGATGATATCGGCGTAGCAGCTGAGGATCTTGGCCGTGTCGGCCACGCTCTCCCCTTTCGCGCTGGAGGAGCTGGCCGCCTCGGAAAAGCCCAGAACGTTTCCGCCCAGCTCGTACATGGCGGCCTCAAAGCTGAGCCGGGTACGGGTGGAGGGCTCAAAAAACAGGGTTGCCAGTTTCTTGCCCCGGCACTTTTCGGCATAGGCGGCGGGATGGGCAATAATGTCGTTTGCCGTGTCCATCAGGCCCTGGATCTCCTCGGTGGACAGGTCCAGGATATTGATCAGGTTTCTCATTTCTTGATCCAGCTTTCGTCAGAGGGGTTGTTTCTGAAGGCGATCAGGCGCTCCACGTCTTCATGGGCGATATAGCCCTCTTCCGCGGCGGCCTCAGCCACCACGTCAAAATTGGTCAGGGAGATGTTTTTCACTTCTGCCTCCGCCAGGCGCTCCAGGCCCTTTTTCATGCCATAAGTGAAGATGCTGACCACACCCAGCACCTCCGCCCCGGCTTCCCGCAGGACGTTTACCACCTCGATCACGCTGCCGCCGGTGGAGATCAGGTCCTCCACCACCACGACCTTCTGGCCCTTTTCCAGGCGGCCCTCGATCTGGTTCTGCCGGCCGTGGTCCTTGGCCCCGGAGCGGACATAGCCCATGGGCATGTTCAGAATATGGGCGGTGATTGCCGCGTGGGCAATACCGGCGGTGGAGGTGCCCATCAGGACCTCCGCCTCCGGGTAGTGGGTCTTGATCAGCTCCGCAAGACCCTCTTCCACGTCAAGCCGCACTTCCGGGGCGGTAAGGGTCAGGCGGTTGTCGCAGTATACAGGGCTTTTGATGCCGCTGGCCCAGGTGAAGGGCTCGTCCGGGCGGAAAAATACCGCCTTGATTTTCAGCAAATCCTTTGCAATCTTCTTTTCCATCATCCTACAAATTCCTCCACACATCTGTTATATGCCGCCACCGGGTCCGCCGCGGCGGTAATGGGTCTGCCAACAACAATATAATCGGAGCCCAGCTCCTTTGCCCTCGCGGGGGTAGTGACGCGCTTCTGGTCGCCCACGTCTCCGTCGGCAAAGCGGACGCCGGGGGTGACGGTGACAAAGCCCGCGCCGCAGACCTGATGCACCTTGCCAGACTCCAGCGGGGAGCAGACCACGCCGTCCAGCCCGGATTCCATGGCGTTTCGGGCATAGTGCATGACCGTCTCGTCCAGGGGCCGGTCGATGAGCAGCTCTCTTCTCATGCTCTCCTCGTCGGTGGAGGTGAGCTGGGTGACGGCGATGAGCAGCGGGCGGCTGCCGTCAGGACGGGTCAGGCCCTCCAGCGCGGCCTTCATCATGGCAGACGTACCGGCAGCGTGGACATTGCACATGTCCACATCCAGGCCGGACAGCACCGCCATGGCCTTTTTCACGGTATTGGGGATATCGTGCAGCTTCAGGTCCAGGAAGATCTTGTGTCCCCGGGCCTTGATCTCACGGACAATTTGCGGTCCCTCCGCGTAGAAAAGCTCCATGCCGATCTTCACGAAGGGTTTTTTGTCCGTGAAACGGTCAAGAAAATCAAAAACCTGCTGGGCGCTGCTGAAGTCGCAGGCCACGATCACATCTTTACCCATTGTTTGCTCCTCCTATTATCTCTCTCAAAAAACTGATCTTGTATTTTTCCATGACCCGGGGCAGGTCGTTGATGATATCCCGGCAGGCACAGGGCTGAACCAGATTTGCCGCCCCCACCTGCACCGCCGTGGCGCCCGCCAGCATCATTTCGATCACATTTTCCGCGCTGGACACGCCGCCGATGCCCATGACCGGCACCTTTACCGCCTGGGCCACCTGGTTTACCATGCGCAGGGCCACCGGGAAAACCGCGCTGCCGGAAAAGCCGCCCATGCGGTTGGCGATCACCGGCTTTCGGGTGTTCAGGTCGATCCGCATGCCCAGAAGGGTGTTAATGAGGCTGATGCCGTCGGCCCCGGCCTCCTCGCAGGCTTTGGCAATGGAGACGATGTCCGTCACATTGGGCGTCAGCTTGATAAACACTGGCTTTGTGGCGACAGCCTTCACCGCCCTTGTCACCTCCGCCGCGGCCTCCGGCGAGGTGCCGAAGCTCATGCCGCCGCCGTGGACATTGGGGCAGCTGATATTGACCTCCAGCCAGCCCACCTGAGGGCAGGCGTCCAGCTTTGCGCAGGTACAGGCGTAGTCCTCCACGGAAAAGCCGCTGACATTGGCGATCACCTTTTTGTGAAAGCACTTTTCCAGCCTGGGCAGCTCCTCCGCGATCACCCTGTCCACCCCGGGATTCTGCAGGCCCACCGCGTTGATCAGTCCCGCCGTACACTCGGCAATGCGGGGCGTGGGATTGCCGAAGCGGGGCTCCCTTGTGGTACCCTTGAAGGAAAAAGTGCCCAGAATGTTGATGTCATACAGCTCCGCGTACTCATAGCCGTAGCCGAAGGTGCCGCTGGCAGGAATGACCGGGTTATCCAGCTCGATGCCGCAGAGCGTCACTTTCATGTCTGCCATTTGATCTCTCCTTTTTTCAGCACCGGCCCGTCCCTGCAGATGCGCTTTGCGCCGTAAAGGGTCTCACAGGAGCAGCCCATGCAGGCCCCAAAGCCGCAGCCCATCCGGGCCTCAAAGCTGAACTCCCCGTCGCTCTTTGCGCAGTCATACACCGGCCGGTACATGCTCTCCGGGCCGCAGGTGTAAAAGTAGCTGTAGTCCCTGTCCTTCATGGCCTCGGTCACAAAGCCCTTTACACCATAGCTTCCGTCCACGGTGCAGACCGTCACCTCCGCGCCCAGGGCCTTGAATTCGTCCTCATAGATGACTTCCTCCGCGCTGTTGAAGCCCAGAATGACGGAGGGATGTTTTCCCTCTCTGATTAACGTCTTTGCCAGAATGTACAGCGGCGTAAAGCCCAGGCCCCCGGCGATGAGCAGGAGCCGCTCCCCGGAAAGGGAGGGATCAAAGCCGTTTCCCAGCCCGGTGAGCAGGTCAAGACTGCCGCTCTGGATCTGACTCAGCTTTTCCGTGCCGCTGCCCAGCACCTTGTAGACCAGGGTGATCACCCCGTCCTCACAGTCGCACACCGACAGGGGGCGGCGGAGAAAAAGCCCCTCAATTTTGATGTCCACAAACTGCCCCGGCCTTTTGATGGCCGAGCAGTCCCCCTTCAGCCTGATCTGCATCACATCACAGGTGAGGGGGCGGTTTTCCATGATTTCAAAAAGTCCCTGTTTCATTTCAGCCCTCGATATCCATATATACAGCTCTGCCCTGATATACGGTCAGGACGCAGCGGCCCTGAACAGTCATACCGGCAAAGGGCGTGGCCCGGCCCATGGAGGCGAAGCGCTCCGGGTCGATCAAATAGCTGCTCTCCAGATCCCACAGGCAGAAGTCGTTGCCCAGGGGGATGTGAAAGCGCTGCCGGGGGCGGATGCTCAAAAGCTCCACCAGCTTTTCAAGGCTGATGATGCCGGTCTTTACCAGCCCGGTATAGAGCAGCGGGAAGGCCGTCTCCAGTCCCACAATGCCGAAGGCGCTCTTTTCCAGGCCCCGGGACTTCTCCTCGGCGGAGTGGGGAGCGTGATCCGTGGCGATCATGTCGATGGTGCCGTCCAGGATCCCCTCGATAAGGGCCTGCCGGTCCGCCTTGTCCCGGATGGGAGGGTTCATTTTGAAGCGTCCCTCCTCCTGCAGCATACTGTCGTCCAGCAGCAGGTAGTGGGGCGCGGTCTCGCAGCTCACGTCCAGCCCCTCCGCCTTGGCCCGGCGGATCAGCTCCACGCTCTCCCTGGCGGAGATGTGGCACACATGGTAGGCGCAGCCGGTCTCTCTGACCAGCCGCAGATCCCTTTCGATCTGGGCGTACTCGCTCTCGGAGCAGATGCCCCGGTGGCCGTGGGCACGGGCATATTCCCCGTCGTGGATATAGCCGCCGCGCAGCAGGCTGTTGACCTCGCAATGGGCCACGATCATCTTTCCCAGAGCCTTTGTCCGAAGCATAGCCTGACGCATCATGTCGTCATTCTGCACGCCCCGGCCGTCGTCGGAGAAAGCCGCCACATCGGGGGCCATGGCCTCCAGCGCCGCAAGCTGCTCCCCTTTCTCGCCCACAGTGATGGCGCCGTAGGGCAGGACATGGATAAAGGCGTCTCTTTTGATGAGGTCCGTCTGAACCTTCAGGTTCTCCCCGCAGTCGGGCACCGGAGACAGGTTTGGCATGGTGCACACCGCGGTGTAGCCTCCCCGGGCCGCCGCCGCGCAGCCGGACTTGATGGTCTCCTTATAAGAAAATCCCGGCTCTCTGAAATGCACATGCACATCACAAAAACCGGGAAAAGCAATATATTTTTCGCTGTCAAAAGCGGATGCGGAGCCGTCCAAAGAGAACAGAACCTCCTTGGAAGCCTCGCCCATATCCAGCTTGCGTGCCTTTTTCAGCTCGGTCATGGTATTTCTCCTTGAAAAACAAAATGCCCTGCCGAAACACGGCAAGACACAGGAAAACACCGGCAGCCATGGCTGCCCCATGTTCAGTTCCGCTCTTGCCGATATCTCGTATCCGCTTAAAGTGCTTTCGGTATTATACCACATATCGCGTCTTTGTCAACACTTGATCTCCGCCCGGGGCTTTGGCCCCGGGCGTCTTTCATTCATTCCATGCGCAGCTTTTCCAGCAGAGCGTGGAGGGCGCTGGCCCTGTGGCTGATGAGGTTTTTCTGCTCCGGGCTGAGCTGGGCGGCTGTGCAGCCGTACTCCGGCAGGAAAAACAGCGGGTCATAGCCGAAGCCGTTTTCCCCCTTCTCCTCATGGCCGATCTGGCCGTACATATAGCCCTCAGCACAGACCTGTCTCCCGTCGGGGTAAACCAGGGCGATGGCGCAGGTGTAGTGCGCTCCCCTGTTCTCTCTCCCCTTCAGCTTTTCCAGGAGCAGGCGGTTATTGGCCTCGTCATCTCCATGGTGGCCGCAGAAGCGGGCGGAGTAGATGCCGGGCGCGCCGTCCAGGGCGTCCACGCAGATGCCGCTGTCGTCGGCCAGGGCGCAGCAGCCGGAGATCTCCGCGATCTCCTTTGCCTTCTTCACAGCGTTTTCCATGAAGGTACTGCCGTCCTCTATGGTCTCATGCTCGATCCCGGCCTCCCGCATGGAGAGGATCTCTTCAAAGAGCCCCCCCAGGATGGCCTTGATCTCGATAAGCTTGTGATTATTGTTGGATGCAATGATGAGTTTCATAATATACCTCAAAACAGGCCGCTGATAACGCCGTTTTCGTCCACGTCGATGCGCTCCGCCGCCGGGGATTTGGGCAGACCGGGCATGGTCATGATATCGCCGGTGAGGGCCACCACGAAGCCTGCGCCCGCCGCCACCTTCAGGTTCCGCACGGAGATGCGGAAGTCTCTGGGCGCGCCCAGCTTTGTGGGGTCGTCGGAGAAGCTGTACTGGGTCTTGGCCATGCAGACGGGCAGGGAGCCGAAGCCCAGCGCCTCCAGCTGCTTGAGCTGCTTGGAGGCGTTGCCCACCAGGTCCGCGCCGTCAGCGTGGTAGACCTTCCGGGCAATGGCGTTGATCTTTTCCGCAATGCTCAGGCTGTCCTCATAGCAGAAGTGAAAATCATTGGGCTGCTGGCAGAGGCGGACCACCTCTTCGGCCAGGGCCATGCCGCCCTCGCCGCCTTTGGCCCAGACCTCGCTGAGGGCCACGTTCACGCCCAGCGCCCGGCACTTCTCCTCCACCATGTGAAGCTCAGCCTCCGTATCGGTGGGAAAGGCGTTGATGGCCACCACGCAGGGCAGGCCGTACACCTTCTGGATATTCTCCACATGCTGCAGAAGGTTGGGCAGTCCCTTTTCCAGGGCATCAAGGTTTTCGTTATTCAGCTCTGCCTTCTCCACGCCGCCGTGGTATTTCAGGGCGCGGACCGTGGCCACCACCACAACGGCGGAGGGCCGCAGTCCTGCCATGCGGCACTTGATATCAAAGAACTTCTCCGCGCCCAGGTCGGCGGCAAAGCCCGCCTCGGTCACCACATAGTCCCCCAGCTTCAGGGCCATGCGGGTGGCGGTCACGGAGTTGCAGCCGTGGGCGATGTTGGCAAAGGGGCCGCCGTGGATGAGCACGGGGGTACCCTCCAGGGTCTGAACAAGGTTCGGCTTGATGGCGTCCTTCAGCAGGGCGGCCATGGCCCCCTCGGCCTTCAGGTCGTGGGCGGTGACGGGCCGTCCGTCATAGGTATAGCCCACGATCATGCGGCCCAGACGGGCTTTCAGGTCCATGAGATCGGAGGCCAGGCACAGCACCGCCATGACCTCGCAGGCCACGGTGATGTCAAAGCCGTCCTCCCGGGGCACGCCGTTGGGCTTGCCGCCAAGGCCGTCGATAATGTGGCGCAGCTGGCGGTCGTTCATGTCCACCGCCCGCTTCCAGGTGATCTGCTTGGGGTCGATGCCCAGGGCGTTGCCCTGCTGGATATGGTTGTCCAGCATAGCGGCCAGCAGGTTGTTTGCCGCGCCGATGGCGTGGAAGTCGCCGGTAAAGTGCAGGTTAATGTCCTCCATAGGCACCACCTGGGCGTGTCCGCCGCCGGCGGCCCCGCCCTTAATGCCGAACACAGGGCCCAGAGAGGGCTCGCGCAGGGCGGCGATGGCGTTTTTGCCGATCTTTCGCAGGCCGTCGGTCAGGCCCACAGAGGTGGTGGTCTTGCCCTCGCCCGCAGGGGTGGGGGTGATGGCGGTGACAAGGATCAGCTTCCCGTCGGGCTTATCCGCCATATCCCGCAGAAGGGCGTTGTCGATCTTGGCCTTGTAGTTGCCGTAAGGCTCCCAGTATTTTTCGTCCACACCGGCGGTCTTTGCGATCTCGCCGATCCGCTTCATTTGGCACTGCTGGGCAATTTCAATATCGCTGAGCCATTCCATGGTAATCTGCTCCTTTTATTTGAAATATTTGACCGCTGAAGAAAACATCTTCATATCGTATTCGCCGGGGACATTCTTATACAGGCCGCTGCCGATGCGCTCCGCGTGGCCCATCTTGCCGAACACCCGCCCGTCGGGGGAGCAGATGCCCTCCACAGCGAACATGGAGTTATTGGGATTGAAGTGCACGTCGTCGGTGGCATTACCCTGAAGGTCCACATACTGAGTGGCGATCTGGCCGTTGGCGGCAAGGCTCCGGATCAGCTCCTCGCCGGCAATGAAGCGGCCCTCGCCGTGGGAAATGGGGACGCTGTAAATGTCGCCCACCTTCGTTCCGGCAAGCCAGGGTGACTTATTGGAGGCCACCCGGACCCGGACGATGCGGGACTGGTGTCTGGCAATGGTGTTGAAGGTCAGGGTGGGGCAGCTCGCGTCAGTGTCCATGATGCGGCCATAAGGCACAAGGCCCAGCTTGATCAGGGCCTGGAAGCCGTTGCAGATACCGCAGATCAGGCCGTCCCGCTGCTCCAGAAGCTTTGTCACTTCCTCGCGGACGGCGGCGTTGCGGAAGAAGGCGGTGATGAACTTGCCGGAGCCGTCCGGCTCGTCGCCGCCGGAGAAGCCGCCGGGGATGAAGATCATCTGGGCAGTCTTCAGAGACTGGGCGAAGCTGTCCACGCTGCGGGCAATGCCCTCGGCGCTCAGGTTGTTGATGACCATGATCTCCGGCTCCGCGCCGGCGTCAGCCATGGCCTTGGCGCTGTCAAACTCGCAGTTGGTGCCGGGAAAAACCGGGATCAGCACCCTGGGCTTGGCGGTTTTGACCGCCGGGGCGCTGCGAGGAAATTCCGGGGCGCTGAAGGTCTCCATTTTGCCGCCCTGCGCGGGGATGTTGCAGGGGTAGACGCTCTCTAACTTATCCTCGTAAGCGCAAAGCAGCGCGTTGAGGGAGAGGCTCTCCCCGCCGTAAACGAAGCGCGGTTCGTCAGTAACGGTACCGATGAGGGTTCCTTCCTCACTGTCTCCGGCCATCTCCAGCACAAATGCGCCGTACTGGTAGCCGAAGAGCTCCTTCAGGCTCAGATTGTCATTGAAGGTAAAGCCCAGAGCGTTGCCGAAGGCCATCTTCATCACGGCCTCGGCCACGCCGCCGTAGCCGGGGGTGTAGGCCGCCACAGCCTTGCCGGTGGCAAGCAGCTCGTGCACCCGGTCAAACACCTCCAGCAGGGACGCGGTGACGGGCAGGCCGTTTTCATCGTATTCGGGGGCGATCAGAACGACCTTATCCCCCGCCTTTTTCAGCTCGTTGGGGACGATGCTTCCCACCTTTTCGGTGGTGACAGCAAAGGAGACCAGCGTGGGCGGCACGTCCATATCCTCAAAGGAGCCGCTCATGGAGTCCTTACCGCCGATCGCACCGATGCCCAGCTCCATCTGGGCCTTGAACGCGCCCAGCAGGGCCGCCAGCGGCTTGCCCCAGCGCTCCGGCTCCCGGCGCAGACGCTCAAAATACTCCTGGAAGGTCAGGTACACATCTTCAAACTTCGCGCCGGTGGCGATCAGCTTGCTGACGCTCTCCACCACGGCCAGATAGGCGCCGTGATAGGGGCTTTTTTCGGTGATAAAGGGGTTATAGCCCCAGGCCATCAGGGAACAGTCGTCGGTGTGCTTTTTTTCCACGGAAATTTTCTGCACCATGGCCTGAATGGGGGTCAGCTGGTTCACACCGCCGAAGGGCATCAGCACGGTGCCCGCGCCGATGGTGGAGTCGAAGCGCTCGGAAAGGCCCCGCTTTGAGCAGACGTTCAGGTCCTGGGCCAGTTCGGTATAGCCCCGGGCAAAGTCCGCGGGGATCTCCTTTTCAAAGCGCTGAGGCTTCGTAATCTGCACATCCACATGCTTCTCCGCGCCGTTGGAGTTGAGAAATTCACGGCTCACGTCCACGATCTTTCTGCCGTTCCAGTGCATGACCAGCCGCGGCTCCTGGGTGACATGGGCCAGAACCGTGGCCTCCAGATTCTCGCTATGGGCAAGGGCCATGAAGCGCTCAGTGTCCTCCGCGGCGATGACCACGGCCATACGCTCCTGAGACTCGCTGATGGCAAGCTCGGTGCCGTCAAGGCCCTCATATTTCTTGGGCACGGCGTTCAGGTCGATATCCAGTCCGTCGGCCAGCTCGCCCACGGCCACGGACACGCCGCCGGCGCCGAAGTCGTTGCAGCGCTTGATCATGCGGCAGGCTTCACGATTGCGGAACAGGCGCTGGAGCTTGCGCTCCTCGGGGGCGTTGCCCTTCTGCACCTCGGCCCCGCAGGTCTCCAGAGACTGGAGGGTGTGGGACTTGGAGGAGCCGGTTGCGCCGCCGCAGCCGTCGCGGCCGGTGCGGCCGCCCAGGAGGATGACCACATCCCCGTCCCGGGGGCACTCCCGGCGCACATTCTCCGCAGGAGCGGCGGCAATGACCGCGCCGATCTCCATGCGCTTTGCGGCATAGCCCGGATGGTAAATTTCATCCACAATGCCGGTGGCAAGGCCGATCTGGTTGCCGTAGGAGGAGTAGCCCGCCGCGGCGGTGGTCACTAACTTGCGCTGGGGCAGCTTGCCGGGCAGGGTCTCGCTGACGGGCTTTAAGGGGTCG